>CAZRKS010000071.1:0-11590 GCA_964600315.1 uncultured Steroidobacteraceae bacterium
TCCTCGACCGGCCGGCCGACGTCCGGATGCGCCGTGAGGCCGAGATACGTGCCGACGACCGGGACCTGGCTCGTGGCCAGCAGGCCGCGTCCCATGAACGACGTCACCACCGGCACGTGCAGGCGGCGGGCCAGTTCCGCGACGCGTTCCTCGAGACGGAAGCGCCGCACTTCCACCCCGACCATCAGCACCGGCCGGGCAGCCTCGCCGAGCCGCGCCATGATCTCGTCGGCGCACGCGGCGACCGCCTGCGGGTCGAAGGCCGGTTCGGGCAATGGCTGAACGGCGGCGCAAGCGTCGAAGATTCGGTCGCGAGGCAACTCGAAATACACCGGGCGCGACTGGATCAGGCCATTGCGCAGCACGCTCGCAATCTGCTCCGGCGCGCGCGCGGGATCGTCGAGTACCGCCTGGTCGCAGGTGATCTCGCGGTACATCGCGAACTGCGATTCGAGCCGCTTCACCTGGTGGTGGAGCAGCAGCGCGCCGCGCCCCTCGTTGCGGCCCGGTGCGCCCGAGATGACGACCAGCGGCGATTTCTCGGCATAGGCCGCCGCCACCGGGTTGACCATGTTGAGGGCCCCGGCACCGTAGGTCACGGCGGCGACACCCGGAGCACTGCTGATGCGGGCGGCCGCGTCGGCCGCGAAGCCGACCGCGGGCTCGTGGCTCAGCGTGTGCAGCGGCAGGATCGCGGACTCCTCGATGACCTTGAAGAACTGCAGGACGAAGTCGCCGGGGATGCCGAAGACCTGCCGTGCCCCGTGGTCGCGGAGCGCGTGCAGCAAGGACTCGGCGAGGTTCATCCGGAAACGCCGGGCCAGGAATGCCGACCGGCGCAGGAGCGCGGGTCAGCGCGGCGCCGGGACCAGCAACTGGGAATTGACCTCGAAATGCGAGCCATCGGCCGCCTCGAGATCGACCTGCCACAGTTCCTCGTCCGGGATCAGCGTGCGTTCGTGCCCCGGGAGTTCCCGTTCGTCGTCCACCTGCAGGCCCCAGACCCGCACGTGGCGCACTCCCTTGACGGGCATGCGATCGGCGGCGAACTGCGAACGGATGGAGCGCGAGACTTCGTCGTTCGCCCAGCACGCGTAGCCGCGATCGAGGATTGCCGCCACGTCGGGCGGCATCGTCGGGTCGGAAGGTCGGTCAGCCATCTGCCATTCTCCGCATGCGGCTCCGCCGCCCGCTGTCCGGCGGGCGGAACGGCCGCGAGTGCACTTACAATACCGCCGCAATGTCCGAATTTGAATGTCCGGGCGCGGGGACAGAGCCGCGCCGACCCAGCATTTCGATTGCGCTCGCCGGCAGCGGCGGAGCCGGCGTCATGACCGCCGGCAACATGCTGCTCGAGGCAGCGGCCCACGCCGGCTACTACGCGCTCATGACCCGCTCCTCCGGGCCGCAGATCCGCGGCGGCGAGGCGGCGGCCATGATCCGGGTAGCCCGGCACCCGGTCGACTGCATGGACGACCACTTCCACGTGCTCGCCGCCGTGGACTGGGACAACATCCACCGTTTCGGCGCCGAGATCCCGCTCGGACCGGACAGCCTGATTGCCGGGGATCCCGACCAGGGGCAGCCGCACGAGATCTTCACGCGCAGCGGCGCCGCACAGGTCGAGCTGCCGCTGAAGAAGATGGCCAAGTCGATCGCCGACGGGCGTCCGAACATGCTGCTGCTCGGGTTCGTCGCCGCGCTGGTCGGCTTGCCCGACGACGCCGTCGTGCGCGCCGTCGAAAAGGCGCTGGCGAAGCGTCCAGCCGCCCTGGCGCCGAGCCTGGCCGCGGTGCAGGCCGGGCGCGAAGCGGCGGCGAACCTGGCGAACCGATACGCGCTCGAGGCCCCGCCGCCACGTGGCGCACCGCGCTGGCTCCTCACCGGCAACGAGGCCGCGGGCTACGGTGCGCTCCGAGGCGGCGTGCGTTTCGTGGCCGCGTACCCCATCACGCCCGCCACGGAGCTGCTCGAGTGGATGAGCCCGGCCCTCGCCGAAGTCGGGGGCACGCTGGTTCAGGCCGAGGATGAACTCGCCTCCATCAACATGGCCATCGGCGGATCGTACGGCGGCGTGCCAGCGCTCACCGCGACCTCCGGTCCCGGGCTCGCGCTCATGGTCGAATCGCTCGGCCTCGCGGTGGCCTCCGAGACTCCGGTCGTCGTCGTGGACGTCATGCGCGTCGGTCCATCGACCGGCATCCCGACCAAGTCCGAGCAGGGCGACCTGAACATCGCCCTGCATGGCCTGCACGGCGACGCGCCGCATCTCGTGCTCGCACCCAATTCCGTGGCCGACTGCCTGGGCACGACGCAGTGGGCCGTGCAGCTCGCCGAATCGCTGCAGGCGCCGGCCATCGTGCTGTCCGACCAGTTTCTTGGTCAGACGCGAGCCGTGATCGAACGGCCGCGCGACCTGGAGGAAAGCGCGGCAGCGGGCCGCAACGTCGCCACGCCCGATGCGACCGGCTATCGGCGCTACGCGCTGACGGCGAGCGGCGTTTCGCCCATGGCGATTCCCGGAACGGCGGGCACGACCTACACCGCCGACGGACTCGAGCACAGCGAGCGCGGTACGCCGTCCTCCCAGGGGACCGACCACCTCGCGCAACTCGACAAGCGCCGACGCAAGCTCGAACTCGCCGACTACGGAGGGCGCTGGGCCGATGTCGAGGGCGAGGGTGACCTCGCCGTGATCACGTTCGGCTCCTGCACGGGCATCGTCCGCGAGGCGCTGGCACGCGCGCGCGCCGACGGCGTGCAGGTGCGACTGGTCTCGCTGCGGCTGCTCGCGCCGGCCCAGCCGGCCCGGCTCGCCGCGACGCTCGACGGCGTGCGCAAGCTGCTGGTGATCGAGCAGAACCACACGGGCCAGCTCTTCCGGCACCTGCGCGCGGAGTACGACCTGCCCGGCCGCGCGGAATCGCTCTGCCGGCCCGGCGCGCTGCAGTTCAATCCGGGCGAGATCCATCGCCACATCGTCGAATGGAGCCGCGGATGACCGAGGTCCTCACCCACGCGGACTACAAGTCCGACATCAAGCCCGTCTGGTGTCCGGGCTGCGGCGACTTCGGCGTGGTGAACGCGTTGGCCAAGGCGCTCGCGAAGATGGAACTGCGGCCAGAGAACGTCGCAGTCGTCTCGGGCATCGGCTGCTCCTCGCGCATCCCGGCCTACACGTCCTGCTACGGGTTTCATGGCGTGCACGGTCGTGCCCTGCCCACCGGTACCGGCCTCAAGATCGCACGCCCGGACCTCACGGTGATCGTGACCGGGGGCGACGGCGACGGCTACTCGATCGGCGGCAATCACTTCCTGCACGCCTGCCGCCGCAACGTGGACATGACCTACATCGTCATGGACAACCGCGTCTACGGCATGACCAAGGGCCAGCCCTCGCCGACCACCGAGCCCGACTGGGATTCGAAGCTGTCGCCCGAGGGCACCGGGCTGCGGGAATTCCACCCGATGGTCGTGGCGCTGTCCTCCGGCGCGAACTTCATCGCGCGCGCCTTCACCGGCGACCCGAACGGCCTCGCCGACGTGCTCGTGCAGGCCGTGCGCCACCCGGGGTTCTCGTTCGTGGAGGTGCTGTCGCCGTGCGTCACGTTCCGGCCGGAGCAGCGCGACTGGAAGAAGATGGTGCGGCACGACACGCTGAAGCCGACCGCGGACATCGCACGGGCCGCGCGACGCATGCTGCGCGACACCGGGTTCGATCTCGGCGTGCTCTACGCGGGTAGCCGTCCGCCGTACGCTCCGCGCGGCCAGCGGGCCGAGCGCCCGGTGCGCGAACTCGAGGCGAGGTTCGAGCTGTGAAGAGAAAACTGCCGCGCACGGTCGACGAGTTCATGGCCTACGCCTGGGCGATGGAGGTCGAGGCCGCCGAGCGCTATGCCGAGCTCGCCGACCAGATGGACACGCATCACAACGCCGAGGTGGCCGAACTGTTCCGCAAGCTGGCGCGCATCGAGGCCAAGCACGGTGACCAGATCATGGCGCAGATGGGCTGGGCCCGCGCACCGGACGTGACCGTGTTCCGGTGGGAGACGCCCGAGGGCCCGGAGACGACCGACTACGGCGATCTGCACTACCTGATGCGGCCGTATCACGCCCTCAAGCTGGCCGAGCACAACGAGCGGCGCGCGGCCGAGTTCTTCGAGCGGTTCGCAGCGGCCCGACTGCCCGCGCCCGTGCGCAGCGCCGCGGCTGAGATGGCCGCCGACGAGCGGGCGCACGTCCGCCTCATCGAGGAGTGGCTGACGCGTTATCCGGAGCCTGAGCCGGGCTGGGACGAGGATCCGGATCCGCCGATGGTGGCGGACTGACCTCGGCTGGGACGACGTACGCCGGGATCGCGGGCGCCGGTGCGTCGGTCTGGGACGCTGCGCCCGGTGCGCGCTCGGTGATCTCGACCTCCATGTACTTCTGCAGGCTGGTCAGGAACCGGTCGAAGCCCAGCATCACGAACGCCACGAGGATCAGGGCGAGCGCCAGCGCGACGGTGTGCTGCAGATATCGGCGTGGCGACGGCTCTCGCGCGCGAGCCGCCTGCGTTCGAGCGCGGTCCATGAGCGCACGTTCCACCGCCGCGCGTTGTTTGGTTGCGTCATTCATCTTCGGGACAATCTGCGTCGGCCCCGCACACTTGCGGCGCGGACGGTCTTCTACCACAGGCGAGGCCCCTCGGTTTATACGTAAATAAGAATCGTTTGTATTTGGCCCCGGGTCCCACTATGATCGGCGCGAGGACTCGAACCATGTACGTCTGCGTCTGCCACGGCGTCTCGGAAAAGCGGCTCGACCAGGCCATCCGCGAGGGTGCGCGGTCATTCGAGCAGCTGCAGAATTGCACCGGCGTGGCGACCTGCTGCGGCGCCTGTGAGCCGTGTGCCCGCCAGTTCCTCGACGAACGGTCGCTTGCATCCGTTCCGCCCGCGACGCAGGCTGTCTGACCAGACGGGGCGCCGCCCCACCCTGACAACGTCCACCGGGAGTGCCTCGCCATGAAGGGCGACGTCGAAGTCATCGCGCACCTGAACAAGATCCTCAAGAACGAGCTGACCGCCATCAACCAGTATTTCCTGCACGCCAGGATGCTGAAGAACTGGGGCCTCGAGCGGCTCGGCGAGCACGAGCTGAAGGAGTCGGTCGACGAGATGAAGCATGCCGACCGGCTCGTCGAGCGCATCCTGTTCCTCGACGGGCTGCCGAACCTGCAGCAGCTCGGCAAGCTCATGATCGGCGAGGACGTACAGGAGCTGCTCGAGTGCGACCTGAAGCTCGAGAACCTCGCGCACCCCGACCTCGAGGCGGCGATCGCCCATTGCGAGAAGACGGCGGACTACGTGAGCCGCGGCCTGCTGGAGGAGATCCTCCGCTCAGAGGAAGAGCACATCGACTTCCTCGAGACGCAGCTCGAGCTCATCGACCGCGTGGGCATGCACAACTACTGCCAGTCGCAGATGAAGGCCGGCAGCTGAGGAAATTCGCGGTCAGTTCAAGTCCGGGTCCTTGAAGTACTTGGTGCCCTCGACCGTCAGGTCGAGCGCGAGTCCCGCATCCGACAACTGGTACAGCCACACGCCAGGCTGCACCTCGACTGCGCCGTCGTAGAGACCGCCGGTGCCGCCGGGGTTCACCTGCAGGTTGACGTCGGCCCCGAGCATGAAGCCGTTGCTCACGAAGTCCTTCAGCGCAGCCTCGCGCTCGAAGACCCACACCAGGTGCGTCTTCGTGATACCCATGCCGTAACCCGCCTGCAGCGTGGCCATCAGCATGAAGGTCTCCTGGTCGGCCACCGTGTCGACCACGACGCCTTTGCCGCCGCCACCGCCGGCCAGCAGGATCTTCGTGCTGATTTCGCTGAACACGGCATAGCCGGCGGCCTTCTGCACTGCCTTCCTGGCTGACGGCTGGACCGCGTAGAGCTGTTCGAGCGTGTTCATGGCCGACTTGCGGATCGCGGCGCGCTCCTCGTCGGGGTTGCCGGCATTTGCCGCGGCCAATGGCATCAGCATCGCGAGCGCCAGCGCGGCGCAACTGAGCAGACGGGTCGGACTTACGACCAACTTCTTGAAGAGCATGTTTCGCCTCCACCGTTCCAGCCTGGAATTCTAGCAGCCTCCGCCGCGCGGACTTGGCCGTTGGCGACACCGGGCACCCCATCTCCACGCGCCGGCGGGACCTGCTCTCGGCTATCCGCAATCCGCTACCGATTTGCCGTCGTTGACTCGGCGCGGCCGCCGCCTAGCATCGCGGCAGGTTTTCCGGCCGCCACAGCCGGGGCCGCAACCCGGCCCCCGGGGAGTCGATCATGCAAACGAAGCGCCCGCAGCGTCCCCTGCCTCCTCCCCTGCCCGAGTGGTTTCCACGCGGCACGGCGCTGCTGCGCGATCCGACACTGAACAAGGGCACGGCTTTCACCGAGCACGAGCGCGATGCGCTCGGCCTGCGCGGACTGCTGCCGCCCCACATCTGCACGCAGGAGGACCAGGTCGCCCGCGTGCTCGAGAACTTCCACCGCCTGCAGACGCCGCTCGCGAAGTACATCCTCATCGAGGCGCTGCAGGACCGCAACGAAGCGCTCTTCTTCCGGGTCATCGTGGAGAACCCGGACGAGATGATGCCCATCATCTACACGCCGACCGTGGGACTCGCCTGCCAGCAGTTCGGCCACATCTACCGCCGGCCGCGCGGACTGTTCGTCTCGGCCGCCGACCGCGGGCGGGTGGCACAGGTGATGCGCAACTGGCCGCACCGCGAGGCGTCGATGATCGTCGTGACCGACGGCGAGCGCATCCTCGGCCTCGGCGACCTCGGCGCCAACGGCATGGGCATCCCGATCGGCAAGCTCGCGCTGTACACGGCGTGCGCCGGACTGCACCCGCGGCGCTGCCTGCCGGTCATGCTCGACGCCGGCACCAACAACGAGGCGCTGCTCGCAGATCCGCTCTACCTCGGTCTCCGCCAGAAACGCCTCAGCGGGGAGGCGCTCGACGATCTCGTCGAGGAATTCGTGCACGCCGCACAGGAAGTGTTCCCGGGCATCGTGGTCCAGTTCGAAGACTTCGCGAATCACAACGCGTTCCGCCTGCTCGAGAGATACCGCGACCGCATCTGCTGCTTCAACGACGACATCCAGGGCACGGCCTCGGTGAGCGTGGCGGGGATCTTCTCGGCATTGCGCATCACGCGGCGCGCGATGTCCGAGCAGACCTTCCTGTGCCTGGGCGCGGGCGAGGCGGCGACCGGCATCTCCGACCTGCTGGTGAGCGCCATGGTCGCGGACGGGCTCGACGAGGCGAGCGCGCGCCGCCGCTGCTGGATGGTGGATTCGAAGGGGCTCGTCGTCGCGAGCCGGGCGGGACTGGCGGCGCACAAGCGTGCGTACGCGCACGAGCATCCGGTCGTTGCCGATTTCCTCGGCGCCGTGAAGGCCCTGAAGCCGACGGCGATCATCGGCGTCGGCGCCACACCCGGCTTGTTCACGCGCGAGGTGATCGAGGAGATGACCCGGCTCAACGAGCGGCCGATCGTCTTCGCGCTGTCGAATCCGACGTCGAAGGCCGAGTGCACCGCGGAACAGGCTTATGCGTGGTCAGGAGGCCGCGCGCTGTTCGCGTCGGGCAGTCCGTTCGATCCGGTCACGCTCGACGGCCGACGCTTCGTGCCGCGCCAGGGCAACAACTCCTACATCTTCCCGGGCGTCGGCCTCGGCGTCGTGGCCGTCCGGGCGACGCGCGTCACCGACGAGATGTTCATGGCCGCCGCCCGGACCCTGGCCGAGACCGTCGGCGAGGACGATCTGGCGCAGGGCAGCCTGTATCCGCCGCTGAACCGCGTGCGCGACGTCTCGGCGCGGATCGCCACGGCGGTGGCCGAAGTGGCGTTCCGCCGGGGACTCGCGGGCGTCGAGCCGCCCGAGGACCTTGCGGACTACGTGCGCTCGCAGATGTACGAGCCGCGTTACGCGAGTTACGTGGCGTGAGGAAACCTCAGACCACGTAGATCAACGCAAATACGGCGACGGCGACCAGCGCTCCGACCACCAGCGGTCGCCAGTCGAACGCCGATGACGACGCAGCCGGCGCGGTCGGCTCACCGGCCGGGGCCTGGGGCGCACCGTGCGGCGCAAGCGCGGCCGTCCCGTCCATCGCCGCCCGCAGCCCGCTCGCCAGCTTGTCCCTGAATTCGGCGAGTTCCATGCGGTACATGAACAGCCGGTGCGTGCCGCCGAGGCTCAGGCGCAGCCCCGGCGTCAGCGTCACGGGCTCGATTTCGGCCGGCACGATCGGTCGCCCGCATTCCAGCGCGAAATGGATCTCATCGAGGCAGTAGCGCGAACTCGCCGACTTCGGACTCAGGAAGAAGAGCACCGCGGCGCAACCCTCGACCGCGCGCGCGAGGTCCTCGCTCCAGCGGTTGCCGGCCTCGATCGCCTCGTCGTACCAGACTTCGAAACCATTGGCGCGCAACCAGCCGATCTGCTCGAGCACGAACGGACGCTCGTCGTGGGCGTAGCACACGAACACGTAGCGCGCATTCGGCAACGGCAGATGAACAGCCGGCGGGCTCACGACGGACGCACTCCCTCCCGTCCAGTCCGAAGCATTGCCGCTCGAGTTCTGCGGGGCATAGAATCCAACACGCCAAGTACAACACAAGGCCAACAATGGCAAGAGCAGCGCTGGCCTGGCGCCACGGATCGGAGGCGACCGGGCGCAGGGGGACGGGACCGGCCATCATCGCGTACCTCGCCACATTGGCGGCGCTCGTCGCCGCCGTGCGCCTGGCGAATCCCGGCCTGAACCTGCTCGCGGACGGCCTGCACCAGGTCACGGCTGCGCTGGGCGCGCTGGCCGCGGCGCTGCTCGCCTGGTTTCTGCCGGCGCGTGCGGCCCTGCCGACGCCGCTGCTCGCCGCGGCCACCGCTCCGGTCGGCACGCCGCCGCTGTCCGACTCCGCTCGCGCGTCGATCGCGGTGCTGCCCCTCGAGAGCCTGTCGCGCAGCGAGGACGACGACCTCCTCGCGAAGGGCTTTTCGGCCGAGATCATCCGGGCGCTCTCGGGTGTTCCCGACCTGCGCGTCGTGCCGCACCTGCAGTCGGCGATGTACGCAGGCCGCAAGCTGCAGGACGTCGCGCGGGAACTCGACGTCCGCTACGTCCTCTCGGGCAGCCTGCAGCGCACGGCCGCGCGCCTGCGGCTCATCGTCATGCTGACCGACGCGGCGAATGGCCAGCAAGTCTGGTCGGAGTCCTACGAGAAGGACCTCGACGACCTGTTCCAGGTGCAGCGCGACGTCGCCGAGGCCATCGCGATCGAGACCGGCTCGCGCTTCCTCAACATCATCTCCGACGACCTCTGCCGGCAGGCCCCGCAGGGTCTCTCGGCCTGGAGCCTGACGCACAAGGCCCTCACTTTCTGGACCGTGTCGTTCACGCCGGCAACCTCGCAGGAGGCGATCGGCTGGCTCGAGCAGGCGATCCGGCTCGAGCCCGACAATGCGATGTCGCACGTCATGCTGGGGTTCGTGCTGAACCAGCGTGTCATCAATTCCTTCGCCGAGAACCCATACGCCGAGAACCAGCGCGCCCTCGCCGAAGTGGACACGGCCATGCGTCTCGCGCCGCGCGACGCGACGGTAATGGAATACGCTTCTCTGGTCTGGCTCAACTGCGGATTCCGCAGCCGGTCGCTGCAGACGGCGCGGCGCGTCGTCAGCATCGCACCGTTCAACATGGTCGCGTGGGGCTATGTCGGCTGCGACCTCGTCTGGGGCGGCAGCGAAACGGAGATCGAGGAAGGCATCGCCATCCTGAAGCGGCTCCTGAGGGTCGCGCCCAATCACCCGTCGGTGCCGTTCTGGCATTTCTTCCTGTCCTGCGGATATGCGGAGTCCGGCGACTACGCCGGGGCGCGCGACCACGCGCAGGCGTCCGTGGACTTTCATCCCGGCTTCTGCCTCGGCTGGGCCGCGCTGGGCAATGCCCTCGGGGCGCTGGACGACGCAGCCGGCGCGCGCCAGGCGATCGAGCGCGCGAAGCAGGTCAATCCGCTGTTCCACATCGAAGGCCACCAGCGCTACGTCCACGCGATCTCGCACGAAACGCCCGAGACACCCTTCAAGCAGACGCAGGGCCTCGTGAAGGCAGGACTCCTCGAACCGTGGGAACGGGTGTCCCGTGGCTGAGGAAACCGAACCGGCAGCGACGTCGCCGCGCCGCACCCTGTCACGCGGCCTGCGGCGCGTACTGAACTCGCTCCTGAGAGTCTTCACCTGGCCACTGCGTGCCTGGTGGCGGCTCTTCAAACGGGCCGGCGTCGCGGGACGCATCGCCCTCGCGGTCCCGGCGATCCTCGTCGTGTGGGGGGCGTGGCTCGCGGTCACCGTGCCGTGGCCGGGCTACCTCTTCACGCCCCCCTTCCGCGCGGTCGAGTACGGGTTGATGAACGACCTGCAGTACCTGCGACCCGGGCGCATGGGCGCGGCGGCGCCGAAGGTCGTGGCTGAGTGCCTCGCACGCCGCGAACGCTGCGGCACGCTCGCGACACTGGCCGCCCGCGCCGATACGGTCTGCACCGCAGGTCGCGGCGACTGCGCGAGCCTCGCCGCGCAGTGCCCGGCCGGCGCCGACGACTCGGTCTGTGCCGAGAGCCGCGCCCGCTGCGTCGCGCTGGACGGCGCCTGCCGGGACGCCGCGCTGCCCGCCGAGTGTGCGACCGCACTGGCCACGTCGTGCCCGACGGGGGAGGAGACCTGGCAGGGCTGGACGGTCGAGGACCGGCAGCTCTTCTACCATCACCCACAGGGTTCGGCCCAGGTCATGCTCGCTCAGATGCGCTACTCGTGGTTCGTGAACCTCGAGCGCGCGGTCGGCCGCGCGAAGTTCGCCGCCCCTTCGAACATGGCGCGCTACGGCTTCCTCACCGACCTGCGGCAGCGGCCCGACCCGCGCTGGAACCCGGGCAACCTGCCGGTCGGCTTCACGAAGTACTACGACGAGCGCCTGAACGCCGAACTGCTCGATTTCACCTGCAGCCTGTGCCACACGGGCGAACTGCACTACAAGGGCACCGCGATCCGCATCCTCGGCGGCCAGGCGATGCACGCCGTCACGGACATGAAACCGGGGCAGTTCCAGGCGGAGATGATGTCGGCTCTGCTCGCGACCTGGCTCAATCCATGGAAGTTCAGCCGCTTCGCCCACGCGGTGATCGACCCGACGGTGCCGGCCGGACTGCAGAAGGAATTCGACTTCGGCGCCGCGAAGAAGCAACTGCGCCGCGATTTCGGCCGCATGATCCGCACGCTGCTCGCCAACGCGTGGACCGACCTGAAGCACGGCAACTACCCGGTCTTCGAAGGCTACGGTCGCACCGATGCCACGCAGCGCATCGCCAACACGGTGTTCGGCCGCCACATCTCGCCGGACAATTACCGTCCCGCCTGGGCGCCGGTGAGCTATCCGTTCCTGTGGGACATCGGCAAGTTCAACTGGGTGCAGTACGAGGGATACGCGTCGCAGCCGATGGCGCGCAACGTCAACGAGTCGCTCGGCGTCGGCGCACGGCTCGACCTCTTCGA
>CAZRKS010000072.1:0-11581 GCA_964600315.1 uncultured Steroidobacteraceae bacterium
GAGCAGGCCGAGGCGAAGCGCAAGGCGGACGAGAAGGTGCATGCGGCACAGGAAGCGAAGGTCCACGCCGACCGCGAGGCCGACCTCAAGCGCCAGCTCGCGGCGGAAGAGGAGGAGGGCGCGGCGGCCGTCGCCCGCTCCGGGGTCGTCGACGAGTACCGTGCGCTCCTCGTGCAGACGATCGAGCGCAACTGGATCCGGCCACCTTCGGCGCGTGCCGGGCTCGAGTGCACGCTGAACGTCACGCAAGCGACCGGAGGCACCGTGGTCGGCGTCCGTCTCGGCGCCTGCAATGGCGACCAGGCGGTGCGTGAGTCGATCACCAATGCCGTGTATCGTTCGTCGCCGCTGCCGGCGCCGCGTGATCCACGGGCGTTCGAGCGCGAGCTCGTCATCGTGTTCAAGCCGACGGAGTAGGGACTTGATCGAATCGCAGACCCCCCGGGCGCGCCGGACGGCCGCCGCATTCTCGTGGCTCGTGCTGGGCCTCGGCCTCGCGGTCCGCCCGGTCGAAGCGCAACTGCGGCTCGACATCACCGAGGGCGTGCGCGATGCGGTGCCGATCGCGGTCGTGCCGTTCGCGGGCCAGGCCGAAGGCGGGCCGAACGACATCGCGGCGGTCGTGGCCGGCGACCTGCGCCTGAGCGGTCGCTTCGCACCGCTGGACCGGCCGGACATGGTCGCCCGTCCGACCTCGGGCGAGCAGATCCGCTTCCAGGACTGGCGGCTGCTCAAGTCCGACTACATCGTCGTGGGCTCGTTGCAGGCCGGCGCGTCGGGCAGCTCGGTCGACTTCGAACTCTTCAACGTGCAGACCGGCCAGCAGCTCCTCGCGCAGAACGTGCCGGTCACGGGGGCGGGGCAGCGTGCCGCTGCGCACCGCATCGCGGACCTCGTGTTCGAGCGCATCACGGGCGTGCCCGGCGCCTTCTCGACTCGCATCGCGTACGTGTCGGTCGACGGCGCGCCGCCGTCGCGGCATTACCGGCTGGTCGTGTCCGACGCCGATGGCTACAACCCGCGCACGGTGGCGGAATCCGCCGAGCCGCTCATGTCGCCGGCGTGGTCGCCGGACGGGCAGAGTCTCGCCTACGTCTCCTTCGAGACCAAGTCTTCCGCGATCTACGTGCAGCGGCTCGCCACCGGGGAACGGCGCCGCGTCTCGGCGCGCTCCGGCGTCAACGGCGCTCCCGCGTTCTCGCCGGACGGCACGCGGCTCGCGCTCACGCTGTCGCGCGACGGCAACCTCGACATCTACATCCTGGACCTCGCCACTCAGGCGCTGACGCGCGTGACGGCGGACGACGCCATCGACACCGAGGCGGCGTGGTCCACGGACGGCCGCAGCCTCTACTTCACCTCGGACCGCGCGGGCAGCCCGCAGATCTACCGCACGACCCTGGATTCCGGCCGCGACGCCGAGCGGCTCACGTTCACGAACAGCTACAACTCCCGCCCCCGTGTCTCGCCGACCGGCAAGGAACTCGCCATGGTCACGCTCGAACGCGGCGGATACCGCATCGGGATGATGGATCTCGAATCGAAGGCCTTCCGCACGCTCACCGACGGCTCGCAGGACGAGTCGCCGAGCTTCGCGCCGAACGGCGCCACGCTGATCTATGCCTCGGAGAGCCGCGGCAACGGCGACCTCGCGCTGGTCTCGAGCGACGGACGCTACCGCGAGCGCCTCCGGTCCGACCGCGGCGACGTGCGCGAGCCCGCCTGGTCGCCGTATCCACCGCGGTGATGAACGCGCAGAGCCGTTGTGGTAAAAGGCGCGCAATTTTCGTGGGGCGACGCCCGCCCCGACGTCCGCATCGACCAAGGAGCCCGTCCCACATGAAGTTCACCCACTTCCTCCTCGCCGCGCTGCTCGCGCTCGGCCTCGCGGCCTGCCAGAAGCCGAAGCAGACGAAGCCTGTGGAGACCCCCGCCGCGACGGCCCAGCCCGGCGGCGCAATGACGACTCCGGTCGACGCGAACGCAGGCGCCGCGGGAAGCAGCAAGCTCACCGCGCAGCAGCAGGCGCTGGCCGCGCTCAAGGCGAAGAACGTGGTCTATTTCGACTACGACAGCAGCGAGATTCCACAGCGGTATCTCGAAGTCGTGTCGGCCAATGCCTCGTACCTCGTCAAGTATCCGACCGCGCGCGTCCGCCTCGAGGGCAACACCGACGAGCGCGGTTCGCCCGAATACAACATCGGCCTCGGCGAGCGCCGCGCGCAGACCGTGCGCCGGGCGCTCATGGCGCAGGGCGTGGCCGACGCGCAGATCGTCACGGTGAGCTACGGCGAGGAGCGCCCGACGGTCGCGGGGCACGACGAGGCGGCCTATGCGCAGAACCGTCGCGTCGAGTTTGCGTATCCCTGAGGGCGCGACGATGAAACGTCCCGCGCTGGCGACGATCGCCGCGAGTCTCGCTCTCTGGGGTGCCGCGGCGCACGCGACGGCGAGCAACAAGGAACTCGAGGCGCGGGCCAACGACATGGACGCGCGCCTGACGGCGGTGGAGCGCTCCACCCAGACGCTCGTGCAGCTGCAGCAGCAGATCGAGTCGGCGCGCCAGGAGTTGCGCAGCCTGCGCGGCCAGATCGAGGAGGCCCGTCACGACCTCGAGGGGCTGCGCCAGCAGCAGCGCGACCTCTATTCGGACCTCGATCGCCGCCTGCTCTTGCTGGAGAACAAGGCAGGACTGTCGGCGGCGAACGCTGGCACGGCCCCCGCCGCCGGCCCGGCGGCGGGACCCGGCGAGCCGGCTCCGACGGAGTCGGAGGTCCTCGCGGCTGACGAATCGACGATCTACGGCGACGCATTCGCCGCAATGAAGGCGGGACGCTACGAGGAGGCAGCCACGGGCTTCCGCCTCTATCTCACGAAATATCCCGAGGGGCCGCGGGCCGACAACGCCACCTACTGGCTCGGCGAAGCGCAGTACGTGCAGCGCGACTACGTGGCGGCGATCAAGAACTTCAACCGCGTGGTGACGGCGTTCCCGGATTCGCGCAAGGCGCCGGAAGCGCTGCTCAAAGTGGGCTTCTGCCAGTACGAGCTCAAGTCGTTCAAGAACGCGCGCCAGACGCTGCAGAAAGTGGCGGCTGCCTACCCGGGCACCGCGACCGGGCGCCTGGCGGAGGAACGGCTGGCGCAGATGGACGTCGAGGGACGGTGAGCCGGCTCAAGGTCACGGAAACCTTCGTCTCGATCCAGGGCGAGGCAGACGCGGTCGGCTGGCCGACGCTCTTCATCCGGCTGACCGGTTGCCCGCTGCGCTGCGTCTACTGCGACACGCAGTACGCGTTCCACGGTGGCGAATGGCGCGAAATCGAGCCGTTGCTCGACATCGCCCGCGCGAGCGGTGTGCGCCATGTCTGTGTCACGGGGGGCGAGCCGCTCGCGCAGCGAGCTTGCCTCGAACTCCTCACGGCGCTCTGCGACGCCGGGTTTGCGGTATCCCTCGAGACGAGCGGGGCGATGGACGTCGCGCCCGTCGATCCGCGCGTGAGCCGCGTGGTGGATGTGAAGACGCCGGCGTCCGGAGAATCGGCTCGCAACCGCTACGAGAACCTGTCGCTGCTCGGAGCGCAGGATCAGCTCAAGGTCGTGATCTGTTCGCGTGCCGACTACGAGTGGGCACGCGAATTGCTGCTGTCGCGCCGAAGCGAGATTCGCTGCCAGGCGCTCTTTTCGCCGAGCTGGGGCCAGGTCGAGCCGCGCGAACTCGCCGAGTGGATCCTGGACGATCGACTCGACGTGAGGCTGCAGCTGCAACTGCACAAGCTGCTGTGGGGCAACGAGCCGGGACGATGAGCACGAGCGCCGGAACTTCACCCGTCATCCCGGGACCACCGGCCGTCGTGCTGGTGTCGGGGGGGCTCGACTCGGCGACGTGCCTCGCAATCGCGCGCTCGGAAGGCTTCCGCTGTCACGCCCTCAGTTTCGCCTACGGGCAGCGTCACGTGGCCGAGTTGCGCGCATCGGAGTGCGTCGCCCGGTCGCTCGGAGCGGCGGAGCATCGCACGATGCAGATCGATCTCGCTGCGTTCGGCGGGTCTGCGCTCACCGATCGCCGCATCGCAGTCCCCGAACAGGCCTCGACCGGCATTCCGGTCACCTACGTACCCGCTCGCAACACAGTGTTCCTGTCCCTCGCTCTCGCCTGGGCGGAAGTGCTCGGGGCGCAGGACATCTTCATCGGCGTCAACGCGGTCGACTATTCTGGCTATCCCGACTGCCGCCCCGAATTCATCGCGGCCTTCGAGCGTCTCGCAAACCTCGCCACACGTGCGGGCGTGGAGGACACGTCGCGCATCCGCATCCGGGCCCCGCTGGTCGAACTCAGCAAGGCGGACATCATTCGACGCGGGCTCGCGCTCGGCGTCGACTACGGACTGACGGTCTCGTGCTACCAGGCGGACGACGACGGACGCGCCTGCGGTCGCTGCGAATCCTGCCGGCTGCGGCGCGACGGGTTCGCGGGCGCCGGGGTTGCCGACCCGACCCGCTACCGGTGATCCGCCGGTTGCGATCCGGTATCATTCGCGGCCCCCGCGAGCGGGCCGTTAGCTCAGTCGGTAGAGCAGCTGGCTTTTAACCAGTTGGTCATTGGTTCGATTCCAATACGGCCCACCATTCGACCGCGGCGTCCCGCCCGGCGGAACGCCCGTGCCGCAGGGCGCATCGTTCCCTTGGCATGGTGGCGACGGTACGTTCGACGGCGCGTTTCGGCCTCGAGTTCACCGACTCGGGCCCGCGTGCGTTCGGCCTCGTGAGCTACTCGCAGTCGTCGAACGCGGCGTCGCCGTTCTACAACGACCAGCAGCGCCGCTATGCCGACCGGGATCCGCGCCAGATCTATTTCACCGAAGCCGACATCGCGGCGAACGTGCTGCCGAACGGCACCACGACGATCAAGGGGCCCTGATCCCTGCACGTCACGAGAGGCCGGGGCAGGAGCGCCCTGGCCTCTTTCTGGCCCGACGGGCCGAGCCGCCCGGTTGCGTTCGCCTGCCGGCTGACTGAACCTGTGTTCATGCATGCAGCGACCCGGAACGGCGTCGGCGCCGTGGTCATTGTGGGCTTGCTCGCCTCGAGTGCCTGCGTGCCGGGCGCGAGGCGCGACGCCGCGCTGGACCGCGCCATCGCACGTGATGTGTCGGCGATCGGCACCCGGCAGGACTCGCGGGTCGCCGCGACGCTCGATCGCATCGACGGCACCGCCCGGCGGCTGCTCGCCCTGCGCTCGTATCTGCGCGCGGGAGCGGGCGTCGGGGAGCGCTGGACCTGGACTCCCGCCGAAATCGACGCCTACCGGGTTTCCCCCGAGCACCGCACGCTGCAGGAGGAGATCGAGCGCGTGCGCAACGCATTCCGGCGCGCCTGGCCGGGTTTCGACCTCTGGGTGAACCCCACGGTGCGGAGTCTCGACGAGCAGCTCGCGAGCTGGAATGCGACGCCCTCCGTGCGTGCCGCCAGCGAGAACCTGCTTCTCGCGGTGCGGCAGCTCGTCGCCGCGCCCGACTTCCCGTCCGCCGACCCGGCGCGGGCGCAGCAGGCGATCGAGGCGTTCCTCGTGGACTACGTCCCCGAACCGACGCCGACCGTCGCGGCCCCCGGGCTGTCGCCGCACGGACAGATGCGCGCGGTCGACTTCCAGGTGCAGCAGGGCGCGCGCATCGTGGCGGGCCCGCACACGGCCACGATCGCGACCGACTGGGACGCCGCCGGCTGGACCGCACGCCTCGCGGCCGCCGTGCACGAATCCACCGGCTGCTTCGCGGGTCCCCTCGAGTTGCCGCGGGAACCCTGGCACTACACCTACCGGCCGGAGTGCGCCGCGGCGAGCGCGGGCCCCTGATCGCCTCCTGTCTGGATTGCTGCGCCGCACCGGGGATAAACTCCGCGCCGTTAGTTTCAGGTGAAACCACCGGCCTGCGGGCGGGGGCGCGACGATGACGGACCTCTTCGAAAATCCGATGGGCACCGACGGCTTCGAGTTCGTCGAGTACACGGCGCCGGACCCGGAACTCCTGCGATCGCTCTTCGAGCGCATGGGCTTCCCGGTGACGGCGCGTCACCGCAGCAAGAATGTCACGCTGCACCGGCAGGGCGACGTCAATTTCGTGATCAATGCCGAGCCGGGCAGCTTCGGCCAGCGCTTCGCGCAGCAGCACGGGCCCTCGGCCTGCGCCATGGCGTTTCGCGTGCGCGATGCCGCCCTGGCCTTTCAGCGCGCCGTCGAGCTCGGCGCGACGCCGGTCACGAGCCACGTGGGCCCCATGGAACTCAACATCCCGGCCATCGAGGGCATCGGCGGCAGCCTCGTGTATCTCGTCGACCGCTACGGCGAGCACACGATCTACGACGTCGATTTCGTGCCGGTCGCGCCGCCCCCCGGAGGCCGGGCCGCCGGCCTCACCCTCATTGATCACCTGACGCACAACGTGCGCCGCGGCCGCATGGACCACTGGGCCGGCTTCTACGAACGGCTGTTCAATTTCCGCGAGATCCGCTATTTCGACATCGAGGGCCGCAAGACGGGGCTCTTCAGCCGGGCGATGACCAGCCCCTGCGGCAAGATCCGCATCCCGATCAACGAGTCTCAGGACGACCGGTCGCAGATCGAGGAGTACCTGCGCGAGTACCGCGGGGAGGGCATCCAGCACATCGCGCTCGCGACCGACGACATCTACGCCACGGTCGACCAGCTGCGCCGCAACGGCATCGAGTTCCAGGACACGCCCGACACCTATTACGAGGGCGTGGACGCGCGCGTCGAGGGCCACGCCGAGTCGCTCGCCGAGCTCGCCCGCCGGCGCATCCTGATCGACGGCAGCCGCCGCGACGGGATCCTGCTGCAGATCTTCACGAAGAACGTGATCGGGCCGATCTTCTTCGAGATCATCCAGCGCAAGGGCAACGAGGGCTTCGGCGAGGGCAACTTCCGCGCCCTGTTCGAGTCGATCGAGCTCGACCAGGAACGGCGGGGCGTGATCTGATGAAACGCTACATCCCGGTCTCCAGAGTCGAGGGCACGGCGTCGCGGCAGGCGCACTGCGACCTGCCCGAGGGAACCTACGAGCGCGAGATGAGCAAGGAGGGCTTCTTCGGCCCGGCCGCGTTCTTCCACCATCGCCACCCGCCCACGGGCTGGAGCGCATTCAGCGGACCGCTCAAGCCGCGGGCCTTCGACCTGACGCGCCTGCCGCCGTCGCCCGCGAGCCCGTGGTTGGCGGCGGAGGTCCTCGCCAACGCGCATTGCCGCATCCGCTACTGGCGCCTGGCGTCGTCGATGCCGCGCCTGGCCCGCAATGCGGATGGCGACGACCTGCTGTTCGTCCACGCGGGCGCCGGCGACCTGTACTGCGACTTCGGGCATCTCGCGATCGAGGCCGGCGACTACGTCGTGCTGCCGCGCGGCACGCTATGGCGCATCGAGTGCGCCGGGCCGCTCGATCTGCTCATGATCGAGGCGACCAACGCCAGCTACCAGCTGCCGGAGAAGGGGCTGCTCGGTAACCACGCGCTCTTCGACCCCGCGCTGCTCGACACGCCGCGGCTCGATGCCGCCTTCGCCGCGCAGCAGAGCGACGACATCGCGTGGGAGGTCGAGGTCAAGCGTCGCAACCAACTCTCCGTGATCACGTATCCCTTCAACCCGTTGGACGTGATCGGCTGGCACGGCGAACTCTCGGTCGTGCGCATCAACGTGCGCGACCTGCGCCCGGTGATGAGCCATCGCTATCACCTGCCGCCCTCGGCCCACACGACGTTCCTCGCCAGCCGCTTCGTCGTCTGCACGTTCGCGCCGCGCCCCTTCGAGACCGATCCCGGGGCGCTCAAGGTGCCTTTCTTCCACAACAACGACGACTACGACGAGGTGCTGTTCTACCACGCCGGCGACTTCTTCAGCCGCGACAACATCCGCCCGGGCATGATGACCCTGCACCCCGGCGGCTTCACGCACGGGCCGCATCCCAAGGCCCTCGCGCGCATGTTCCGGCAGGAGAAGCCCGCGACCGACGAGTACGCGGTGATGATCGACACGCGCGACGCCCTCGAGATAGGCGCGGCGGCGGGCGTGGCGGAATGGGTCGGGTACGTGGACAGCTGGAAGGGGGCCTGAAGCCGTGAAGCTCGCGACCCTTCGTGACGGCACGCGCGACGGTCGGCTCATCGTGGTGAGCCGCGACCTCACGCGCGCGCTGCCGGTGCCGCAGATCGCATCGACGCTGCAGGCCGCGCTCGATGACTGGCCGACGGTCGCGCCGCGCCTCGAGGCCGTCGCGGCCGAACTCGAGGACGGTCGAGCGCGCGGAGTGGTGCCGTTCGAGTCGACCGCCGTGCTCGCGCCCCTGCCGCGTGCCTACCACTGGGTGGACGGCTCGGCTTACGTGAATCACGTCGAGCTGGTCCGCAAGGCGCGCGGCGCATCGATGCCGCCGAGCTTCTGGACCGAGCCGCTGGTCTACCAGGGCGGCTCCGACGACTTCATCCCGCCCACGGCCGACGTGCCGGTGCCGAGCGAGGAGTTCGGCATCGACTTCGAGGCGGAAGTCGCCGTCGTCACGGACGATGTGCCGATGGGCACCGATGCCGACGAGGCGCGGCGGCACCTGCGGCTGCTGATGCTCGTGAACGACTGGTCGCTGCGCCACCTGATCCCGCACGAACTCGGCAAGGGCTTCGGCTTCTACCAGTCGAAGCCCGCCACGTCGTTCGCGCCCGTCGCCGTGACGCCCGAGGAACTCGGCGCGGCGTGGGACGGCGGCAAGCTGTGCCTGCCGCTCGTTTCGCACCTGAACGGGCAGCTCTTCGGCCGGCCGGAGGCGGGAGTCGACATGACCTTCGAATTCCCGCGTCTCGTCGAGCACGTCGCCCGCACGCGCCGGCTCGGGGCCGGCACGATCATCGGTTCCGGCACTGTGTCCAACTACGATCGCTCCCGAGGCTCGTCGTGCATCGTCGAGCGGCGCATGCTCGAGCAGCTCGAGCACGGCCGGCCCACGACGCCGTTCCTCGCCTTCGGCGACCGCGTGCGCGTCGAAATGTTCGACGCGACGGGCGCGAGCATCTTCGGCGCGATCGACCAGCGGGTCGTGCCGTCGCGCCGGGAGCCGTGCGAGAATCCGGCGAATGCTGTTCGCCAACCTCGATAGACTGCCGCCCGATCCGATCCTCGGCGTCACCGCCGCGTTTCGCGACGATCCCTCGCCCGACAAGATCGACCTCGGCGTCGGCGTGTATCGCGACGAGGCCGGCGGCACGCCGGTGCCGGACTCGGTGCGGGCCGCCGAGCGGGAATTGCTGGCCGAACAGTCGAGCAAGACCTACGTCGGGCCCGCCGGCAACCTCGAATTCAACGAGCGCATCGTGGAACTCGCGCTGGGGCCGGCGGCCAGGAACCTGCGCGAGCGGACGGCCACGATCCAGACGGTCGGCGGCTGCGGGGCGCTGCGTCTCGGGGCCGAACTCATCCGTGCCTCCCGGCCGGGTGCGGTGGTCCACGTGAGCGACCCGACGTGGGCCAACCACGAGCCGCTGCTCGGCACCTCGGGGCTGACGCTCGAGCGCTATCCGTATTACGACCCGGCGACCCGCGGCGTGGACTTCGAGCGCATGCTGGCGCACGTCGCGCGCCTCGCGCCGGAATCGGTCGTGCTGCTGCATGCCTGCTGTCACAACCCGACCGGCGCGGATCTCGATCGCGCCCAGTGGACCGCGCTCGCCGACGTCATCGAGGCACGCGGCCTCGTGCCGTTCGTGGACCTCGCCTACCAGGGTTTCGGCGACGACCTCGAGAGCGACGTGTTCGGCCTCCGTCTGCTCGCGGCGCGCGTGCCGCAGTTCCTGCTCGCCGTCTCCTGCTCGAAGAACTTCGGCGTCTACCGCGAGCGGGCGGGCGCCCTCGCGGTCGTGGGTGCGACGCCTGCGGTGGCCGCGGCGCTGGCGACGCACCAGGCGCGCACGGCGCGGCGCATGTACTCGATGCCGCCGGACCACGGCGCGGCGGTCGTCGCCCGGCTGCTCGGCAGCCCCGCGCTGCGCGCGCAGTGGGGAGCCGAGGTCGCCGCCATGGTCGCGCGCATGAAGTCGCTGCGCGCCCTGCTGGCGGAACGGCTGGCGGCACGCCGGCCCGACGTCGACTTCTCGTGGGTCACGCGTCATCGCGGCATGTTCTCGCTCACCGGCCTCGACGCCGAGGCGACCGGGCGCCTGCGCGCCGTGCACCACGTCCACGTGCCGCCCGACGGTCGCATCAACGTGGCTGGAGTGAGCGACGCCAACGTCGAACGCATTGCGGAGAGCCTCGTGGCCGTGCTCGGCTGAAGTCCGTCCGGGTGCCAGACTAGCCGCGCGCGACCCGTTGCTATAGAATCCCGGCTCCTTGGATCCCGCGCCCGTCCAACTCATTGATTGGCGTGGATTCTTGGCCGAGCAGGCAGGCTCCCGGAGCGGGGCCGACCGGTCCGGCGGGAGATTCGCCTGAGAAGTCCCCCGAGTGGGGATTTTTCATTTGCGGCGGGCCGATCGCACGGCTCGCACGTGAAAAACGAATGGGCCGCCGGCCCATTTTTTGTTTCTGCGCGCTACGGAAGGACGACCGGATGCTCAGGGACACGCTGGTGGCATTGCTGGGACCGGTGGTGAGGGACCTCGGCTACGTGCTCTGGGACCTCGAGTACTCGCCGGGACGGGGCAACGGTTTCGTGCGTCTGTACATCGACGCCGAGGCCGGGATCACGCTCGACGACTGCGAGCGGGTGAGTCGCGCCGTGAGCGAGCTGCTCGACGCGGCCGACCCGGTGCCCGGGCAGTACACCCTCGAGGTGTCCTCGCCGGGCCTCGAGCGGCCGCTCAGGACGGCGGCCCATTTCGCGCCGTACGTGGGCGAGGTGGTGTTCGTCGAGGTCGTGCAGCCGCTGGACGGGCGGCGTCGCTTCAAGGGCCCGCTGCGCTCGGCGGGCGCGGAGACGATCGAGGTCGAGGTGGACGGCCGCCGCTACGCGCTGCCGATCACCGGAATTCGCAAGGCGCACCTGGCGCCCGAGGCTTGAACCCCGCGCGGCGGGAGGACGACAGATGAACAAAGAAATCCTGATGGTCGTGGACGCGGTCTCGAACGAGAAGGGCGTCGACAAGGAGATCATCTTCGAGGCGCTCGAGGCGGCGCTCGCCTCCGCCACTCGCAAGAAGTACGGCGAGGACATCGACGTGCGCGTGGCGATCAACCGCAAGACCGGCGACTACGACACGTTCCAGCGCTGGAAGGTGTTCGCCGACGACTCGACCGAACTCGAGTTCCCCGAGAAAGAGTGGCGGCTCGAGGACGCGCTCGACGTCACGCCCGACGCCGAGGTCGGCGGCTACGTCGAGCAGCCGCTGCCGTCCATCGAATTCGGCCGCATCGCCGCGCAGACGGCCAAGCAGGTCATCGTGCAGAAGGTCCGCGAGGCCGAGCGCGCGCAGGTCGTCGACCAGTACAAGGGGCGGGTCGGCACGCTGGTCTCCGGGCTCGTCAAGCGCGTGGACCGCAACGGCATCTTCGTCGACCTCGGCGGCAATGCCGAGGGCTTCATCCCGC
>CAZRKS010000073.1:0-11565 GCA_964600315.1 uncultured Steroidobacteraceae bacterium
TGGTATCGGCAGCAGTTCGGCGTCAGCCCGACGGCGGGCCGGCGTCGCGCCGGCCTCCGCGCATCATGACGAGAGATCAGCGGGTCGAAGCGACGGCCACGGGCTCGGCGAAACTGCCGCCCAGCACGAGGTGCAGATTGACGCGCTGCGAGAGTTCGGCGCTCCGCGCGCCTAGGTAGGCGATGCGCGCCGCCTGCACCTGCTGCTGCTGCTGCTGGACCGCGCGCAGGTCACCGCGCCCGACGCGATAGGAATCCTGCTCCAGCTCGAGCGTCCTTTCCTGGTCCTTCAGCACCTGTCCGAGGATCGATACGCGCAGCGCGAGCACCTGCGACGAGGACAGCGCGTTCTCGACGTCGTTGAGCGCGCGCAGGACCTGGCTGCCATAGTTGGCCACGGCTTCCTTCTGCTCGGCCGTCCGCAGTTCGACCTGAGCCTTCAGCGCACCGCCGCGGTACAGCGGCGCGAACAGCGTGCCGCCTGCGCCGCCGCTCGGGTTCTCGTAGTCGCTCTGCAACTGCAGCACGTCGCTGCTCAGCGCCGAGATGCTCGCGTTCAGGCGGATCGTCGGCAGTTGCGCGGCCCGGGCCTCGCCGACGCGGTTGAACGCCGCGGCGACGCGTCGCTCGGCGGCGATGAGGTCGGGGCGTCGCTCGAGCATGGCGAGGGGCATGCCGACCGGCACCGGGCCGGGCAGGGCGGGCAGCTCGGTCGCCACCTGTAACTCGGTGGCTGGATAGCGTCCGAGCAGGACCTCGAGCGCACGGATGGACTGCTCGTGCGCGAGGCGGGCCCGCTCGACCGAGTCTGCGGCCGTGCCGAGTCCGGCCCGCGCCAGCGCCACGTCTTTCTCGCTGCCGCTGCCGACGCGCTGTCGGTCCTGCGCGAGCGACACGAGGGCCTGGCCCGCGGAAACGACGGATCGCGCTGCGTCGAGTTGCAGCTTCGTCTCGACGGCCGTGAACCAGCCGCGGGCGATCTGTGCCGCGAGTGACTGCCGGGCGAACTCGTAGTCGGCCTGCGCCGAAGCATAGGTGTCGTCCGCCGCGTTGCGCCCGTAGCGCAGGCGTCCCCAGAGGTCGGGCTCCCATGAGGCGCCGAGCATGATGCCCTGCAGCGCCGAGGTGAGGTCCGAACCGCCCCCCGCCTTGACGCCGCCCGTTCCGAGCAGGGTGAGCGAGGGCAGCAGGGCCGCATTGGCCGACTTCGCGTAGGCCGCTGCCTGCTCGACGCGTGCGCCGGCCGCACGCAGGTCCGGGTTCTTCGCGATCGCTTCGTTCACGAGCGCGGCAAGCTGCGGATCCCTGAAAGTCGCGAGCCAGTTGTCGCCGATGGCGGCCGGAGTCGCAATTGCGTCGGCCCCTGCGTTGGACCAGGCCGCCCGGATGTCGGTCTGCGGGAGGGCGTCCTTGCGGACGGCGTCAGGGGCCGGGGGCGGCTTGACGGCACAGGCTGCCAGCGCGCACAGGCAGGCGGCAGCAATGGTGATGTCGCGGCGAGCCATGGCTGTGATCAGTGCAGCTTGAGGACCAGCCAGTCGAGCTTGGTGCTCACGCGGATGAACACCTTGCGCAGGATCTGGATGGCCCGGTGGTGCTCGGTATAGATCGCCCCGATTCCGCGCGCGCCCGGCGCAAGGAAAAGGCTCGCGTCCTCGCCGTCCGGGTTCAGCTTGACGGCCAGCCGCATGTCGGGAGCGGGGCCGAAGCCGGTGTTCGGCAGCATGCCGCTGATCGGCAGCTGCCCCTGGGCCGTCGCCCAGATGACCGAGTCCACCTTGCACTTGATGATCTGCCCGGGATAGGTCTTGAGCGCGATCTCGGCCTCGTTCCCCGGCTCGACGTTGCGCACCTCGTTCTGGGCGTAGAACGCGACGACCCACTGCTCGTCCTCGATGAAGGTCATCGCGGGCAGGGCAGGGAAAGGCACCGTCATCACGCCCGGGCGCAACGCAAGGGCCACGACGGTGCCGTCGGCCGGCGCGTACTGCACGGCTTCGCCGAGCTGCCACTTCGCGTCTGCGAGCTGCGCCTCGGCCTGCGCAATCTGCGCCAGCACCTGCGCGACTTCCTGCTGCACCCCCGCCGGCGTCTTAGCGGCGAGGTTCTCGCGCGCCTGGGCCACGGCCGCACCGGCGGACTGCAGGTCGTTCTGGTACTTCGCGACGTCGGCCTGCGCCTGCTCGAGGTCGAAGCGGTTGCCGGCCCCGGTCTTCGCCAATTCCTGGAATTGCTCGACCCGCTTGCGTGCCAGCGCAAGCTGCGACGTCGCGACCCCCTGCTGGCTCACCGCCTGCTGCAACTGTTCACCGAGGTTGCGGGCGTTCGCGTTGGCCGAGACGAGCTTCGCCTTGAGCTGCGTGAGATTCGCGTCGATGGACCGCACCTGGTTCTCGAAAGGCGTCGGGTCGAGCCGGAACAGCACGTCGCCCTTCCTGACGGGCCGGTTCGGCTCGACGGGGACCTCGATCACCTTGCCGGCCACCCGCGGGTTGATCGGCACGATGTAGTTCATCACGCGGACGTCGGCGGAGGACGGTGCCGCGATGTTGAGCAGCAGGATCAGCACCGTGAGCGCGATGATCGGGATGGTGACCACGATCACCTGGCTCGTGATGTTCCACGGCAGCCACTTGTACTTGATGAAGATCAGCCAGACGAAGAACGAGTAGATCAGCAGCAGCAGGATGTCCATCAGCCACGAGCCTCCTGCCGGACCTTCTCCTCGAGCCGGGACAGCTGTTGCCTGAGCGCCGCGATCTCGGACTGGGTCGCGCCACTCGCGCCAGGCGAGGCCGCGGCCATCTCCGGCGCCTCGCCGGAGGGTTCGCCGTGCGCCTCGTCGACGTCGGTGCCGTACGCGAGCTTGTGCAGGACGGGCTTGGTGTACGCCCAGAGCCAGGCGACGGGCCAGAGCAGCCCGCCGAAGACCAGCGACAGCAGGCAAAGCGTCTGGATCGCCTTGGCCTGCGGATGGCGGCGCTGCTCTGCAATCTTCTCCGGCAGGATGTGGATCAGCCAGAAGATGACGATGCCGACGATCGGCACGACGACCAGGACGACCCAGGAAAGAACGTTCGCCGCCGTGTCGAGCGCCTCACCGGAGAGGAACGAGGCCTCGGCGGCCGTCGACGCGAGCGCGCCGGCCAGCCCCAGTGCGGCTGCGTGGGCAATTCGGGCTCGTCGTGCGGGCATCGATGTCATGAAGGGTTCTCGAGGGTTTTCGGGCCGCAACGTGTCAGCCGCCGAGCGCGATGGCCATGACGACCAGAGCGGCGCCGATGAGCAGGAACACGAGGCCAGTCCAGGCGGGTCGAGCGGTAGTGTATCGCGCCCACGAATAGCCCGCCCAGAAGAGCAGGCCGAGCAGGACCGCATTCGAGACGCGCAAGGCGAAGTAGGCGTCTTCGATGAACAGGAACGGAAGGGCCGCCGGAAGACTGGCGAAAAACACCAGCCAGAAGCTGGCGATGGCCCCCATCACGTCGTCGCGGGTGATGCGGTTCGGAGCCATCTGGGCGGTGCGCAGGCGCTCGACGATGCGCCGATAGAGGTTCCGCCGTTCGTCGTCCGTCGTGACGTTCCCGAGGATGCCGTCCAGTTCGCCCGACACCAGCGTCAGTGCCCGGTCGGGCTGGATCGCATCGCGCACGCGCACCGCGAGGCGCCGCAGTCGCCCGCGCTCGAACAGCTGACCGAGCAGGTAGAAGACACCGTCGATGACGCCCCAGGCGATGTTGCAGCCGATGGTCGCGATCAGGAGCTGGCGGGCGCCCTCGCGGCCTTCCTCCTGCATCGTGAGGCCGGCGCCCAGAGTGAACGTGAGCGTCATGATCAGGCCGAACAGGATCTCGCCCATGCTGGTGGCCGGGTCGAGATACTTGTCGACGAACGAACCTCGCAGTCTGCCGAACATGCCGATTCACCCCGTGACGAAGCCGCGCAATACTACCGCGTGTCCGCTTGCACGGTCAGGGGGATCCGGTGACGAAGCGATCTCGATTCCAACGCCCGCCAGGCGCGGGCCAGTCCGGCAAGCGCACCGCCCGCCGTGGGATCCTCGCGAGACTCGAGGGGAACCTCGCCTGGGGGACACTCTATCGGGCGGTGAGTTACGCACGCTCGGCCCTCTGGGTCGTGCCGATCCTCGCGGTGGCGCTCGAGCAGGTGGTCTTCTACCTGCTGCAGGTCATCGACCGCGACACCGGCTGGAACCTCACAGGGCTGGGCGTGGACGGCGCGAAAGCGCTGTTCCAGACCGTCATCACGCTCACGCTGTCGTTCATCATCTTCACGTTCGGCTCCCTGCTGGTCGCCCTCCAGGTGGCGAGCGGCCAGCTCACGCCGCGCATCATCGCGACCACGCTGCTCCGGGACCGCGTGATCAAGTACGCGGTGGGCCTGAACGTCTTCAGCCTCATGTTCGCGGTGAGTTCCCTGAATCGCACGGCCGACACCGTCTTTCAGCTGACGACGCTCGCGGCAGGAATCCTCGGCATCGCCTGCCTCGCGTCGTTCCTCTTCCTGATCGACTATACGGCCCGCCTGCTGCGCCCGGTGCGGATCGTCTCCCTGGTGTGCGACGAGGGGATGAACGTCATCCGCGACATCTATCCTCGCGAGGCCGCGACGGACGATCCGTTGCCCGGGAAGACCCGGGTCGGCGCGACGGGAGCGCCGTCAAGGGTCGTCGTCCAGTCCCAACGATCGCAGATCGTGCTGGCGGCGGATCTCGATGAACTCGTGGCGGCCGCCGCTCAGGCGGGCGGGATCATCGAGATGGTGCCGCAGGTCGGTGATTTCGTCGCCGCAGACGAGCCGCTCTTCAACCTGTACGGCGGCGCGGCGTCGCTCGATGACGACGAACTGCGCGCACTCGTGGCCTTCGGACCCGAGCGCACCATGGAACAGGACCCGATGTTCTCGTTCCGCATCCTCGTCGACATTGCCCTCAAGGCGCTCTCGCCCGCGATCAACGATCCGACGACTGCAGTCCTCGCCATGGACCAGATTCACCGCCTGCTGCGCTTCGTCGGCCGCCGGCGCCTGCACGATGACACGCTGCACGACGTCGCCGGGCAGGCGCGCGTCATCCTGCGGACGCCCAACTGGCAGGACTTCGTCGACATCTCCTGCAACGAGATCCGCGCCTGCGGCGCGAACAATACGCAGATCGCGCGCAGGATGCGGGCGACGCTCGAGAACCTGATCCGCACCTTGCCGCCGTCCCGGCACGCGGCGTTGCACCAGCAACTCGACCTGCTCGACCGCACGCTCGTGGCGCTCTACCGGCTGCCAGAGGACCTCGCGCTCGCCCGCGTGCCGGACCCCCAGGGCCTCGGTGGCGCGTCGGGTCGCGCGCCCGGGCCCTGAGCAAGCGTCGTTCCGCATGACCGACAGCCTGGTCCCGGAGTGGCTCCTGTCGGCCTACGCACTGGCGACGGTGTTCACGGTCATGTTCGACGTCGGGCTCGGCATCGTGCCCGGCGAATTTCTCTGGCTCTGGCGGCGGCCGGGTCTGATGGCGAGATCGCTGTTCGCCGTGCTGGTCGCCGTGCCCGCCATTGCGCTGGCCGTGACGCGATTGCTGGAGCTGCCTCGGCCGGCCGAGGTCGGCCTCATGGTGATGGCGGTCTCGCCGGGCGCGCCCGTCGCGCTGCAACGCTCCCTCGGGGCGGGTGCGCACCGGTCGTTTGCGCCGGGCCTGCAGGTCACGGTGGCGCTCCTGGCGGTCGTGTCGCTGCCCGCCTCGATCGCCCTGCTCGATCAGGTGTACGCGGCGAGTGCGAGCGTGCCGCCGGTGCAGTTGATGAAGCAGGTCTTCGTTGCGCAGCTGCTGCCGCTCGGGCTCGGCGTGGCCGTCGGCCGCTTGCGGAGCGACTGGGCGCACTGGCTCGAGCCGCGCCTCGCCCGCGTCTGGAGATTCCTCGTCGTCGGTCTCGCGGTCCTGGCGATCGTCGGCTTCTGGGGCGCGATGCTCAGGGCCGGGCCAGCCGTCGCGGCCGCGACGGTGCTGATTACGCTGGGTTCCATCGCGGTGGGGCATGGGCTCGGCGGGCCGGACCCGACCACGCGCACGGCCGTCGGCATCAGCGCAGCGGCCAGGAATCCAGGGCTCGCGCTGCTGGTGGTCGCGGTCAACTCGGCGCCACCGGCGGTCAAGGTCACGGTCCTCTCCTACATCGTAGTCTCGGCACTGACCCTCCTGCCCTACGTGATCTGGCGGCGCCGGCAGATCCACGAACTCGTGCCGTGAGCCGAGCGGCGTGGCGGGCCGCTACCAATTGCGGATGCGGCGCAACCGGCGGTGAAGCGCGCGATCGGGCGCGGGCGCATCGTTGCCGTCAGACGTCCACCGTCCCGGCCCAGGAGCATGCGCAATGAACGCGGTCACCTCCGAGTTGCAGCCCGTCGCGTCCGGCACGACGTTGTCGGCCCAGGAACTCGCGATCGAGAACGGCAGTCGCGCCCTGCAGGGCAACATCAGTGAACGCGTGCTGCGGCTGTTTGAGGCGATCCGCGCTTTCGGCAGTCCGCGCGTCACGCTCGACCGGGCGCTGATCTTCACCGAGTCGTTCGCGCGGTCCGAGGGCCGGCCGCTCGTCCTGCGTTGGGCCGAGGCGCTGAAGCACGTCTGCGAACACCTCCCGGTCACGATCTTCGAGGACGAGTTGATCGTCGGCCGACCGAACACCTGGCTCGGCCGCTATGGCCTCGTCTACGGCGAACTCGACGGCAGCCTGCTCGAGGCGGCGTCCGAAGCGTGCAGGGCGCAGAAGGGCCAGAAGGGTGCGGTCGTCATGACCGAGGACGACCATCGCGCCGTCCGCGAGGTGCTCTATCCGTTCTGGAACGGCCGCGACTTCGGCCATGCCTTCGTGCGCGCGCTGCCCGAGGAGACGCGGTTCTTCTTCTTCGGACCCGACCGGAACAATGCCTCCAGCGCGACCGGCGTCGGCATGTGCACGGCGGTCTGGCGCCACTCCCAGAACTGGGCGCACGACTTCGCCAAGATCCTGAACCGGGGCTGCTCGGGCATCAAGGCCGAAGCCGAAGCGCGCATCGCGGCGCTCGACGATCCGTGCGACGTCGCGCAGAAGCGGCCGTTCCTCGAGGCGGTCGTGCTGACCTGCGACGCGATGGTGATCTGGGCGCGGCGCTACTCGGCACTCGCCGCAGAAATGGCTTCGCGCGAGGCCAATCCGCAGCGCAGGCGCGAGCTCGAGGAAATCGCCGCCGTCTGCGCGCGTGTCCCGGAGCACCCGGCCCGCACCTTCCGCGAGGCCCTGCAGGCGCAGTGGTTTGCGCAGGCGTTCTCGCGCCTCGAGCAGAACATCGGCGGCCAGGTGAGCCAGGGCCGGATGGACCAGTATTTCTACCCGTTCTACCGCAGGGACGTGGAGGAAGGCCGTCTCACGCGCGCGCAGGCCGAGGAACTGCTGCAGTGCGTCTGGCTCAACATGATGCAGAGCACCGAAGTGAAGATGTCGCCGTCGGCAGCAGCCAGCATGGAGGGATTTGCGCACTTCGAGCAGATCACCATCGGCGGACAGACGCCGGCCGGGCGTGATGCCACCAATGAGCTGACGTACGTGATGCTCGACTCGGCGCGACCGCTGCAGTCGAGCTACCCGGAACTCGCGGCCCGCATCCACGCGGGCACGCCCGAACGCTTCCTGCATGCGGTGGCCGAGGCGATCAAGGATGGCAAGGGCACGCCCAAGGTGCTGAACGACGAGCAGATCGTGCCTTTCTACCTGGCGAATGGCGCGACGGTGGAGGAGGCGCTCGACTACGCGGGCTCGGGCTGCATCGAGTCGCGGCTCGTGAATCGCGAGACGCAGGTCACCGGGAATGCGGTGATCAACTACGGCTCGGTCGTCGAGATGACGCTGCGCGACGGCCGGATCAAGGTCTGGAAAGACCTGCAGTTCGGCCGGTCCACGGGCGATCCGCGGCGGTTCCAGTCGTTCGACGAACTCTGGAACGCCTTCTGCGCACAGCTCGAGAACGTCGTGCGCCACATCATGACGCAGCAGTACGTGGCCCTGCAGCTGAAGCCGCGTCATTTCGCGGCACCGTTCGCCTCGATGCTGCACGACCTCGCGAGCCGGGAGTGCATGGACCTGCACCGCCACGGCGAATACATCCCAGGCGGCATCGACCTCTCGTGCATCGAGTCCACCGGCAAGGGCACGGCGGTCGATTCGCTCGCCGCCATCAAGCACCTCGTCTACGACACGAAGCGGGTCACCTGGGACCAGTTGCTCGGCGCGATCGAGGGCAACTGGGAAGGCCAGGAAGCGCTTCGCCAGCTGTGCCTGAACGCGCCGAAATATGGCAACGGCATCGACTGGGTGGACCAGATCGGCTATGACATCGAGCGCTTCATCCTCGACTTCATCCATCGTCACCCGAAGCCTCACGGGCAGTCGTTCATGCTGCGCTGCATCCCCGTGACGATCCACGTCCCGATGGGCCGCGCGGTCTCGGCGACTCCAAACGGTCGTCCCGCGGGCGAGTACCTGTCGGAAGGCATCTCGCCATCGCACGGCAGGGACGTGAACGGGCCGACGGTGTCCCTGCGTTCCATGGCCCGGGCCCGCTGCCTCGGCTACAAGGAGAAGGCGGCCGACCTCATCAACATGAAGTTCACGCCGCAGACCGTGGCGGGCGAGGAAGGCACCCGGCGCCTCATGCAGCTGATCCGCAGCTGGTGCGACCTCAAGCTCTGGCACCTCCAGTTCAACGTCCTCAATCGCGAGACGCTGCTCGCGGCGCAGAGGGATCCCGAGAAGTACCGCAACCTCGTCGTGCGCATCGCGGGCTACTCGGCGTATTTCGTGGATCTGTCGCCGATGCAGCAGGCCGAGATCATCGCGCGTACCGAGGAACGCATGAGCTGACCTGGGATGGCCATGAACGCAGTCACGGGACTCGTCTTCAACCTCCAGCGGTTCTCGACCGATGACGGCCCCGGGATCCGCACGACGGTCTTCCTGAAGGGGTGCCCGCTGCGCTGCAAGGCCTGCAGCAATCCGGAGGGCCTGAGCGCGAGACCGCAACTCCTGTACCGCGCGTCGAAGTGCATCGGTGTGACGCAGTGCGGCCACTGCATCGCAGGGTGCCCGGAGAAGGCGCTCCGTGCCGGGCCCGAAGGGCGAGTCGTCGTGGACTTCGCGCGCTGCACGAGTTGCGGCCGGTGCACGGAGGTCTGTCCGTCGCAGGCGATGGAGATCGCCGGCAGGCGCATGACCGTGGACGAGGTGCTCGCGATCGTCGAGGCCGACGCGGCGTTCTACGGACGCTCGGGTGGGGGCATGACGCTGTCCGGCGGCGAGGTCCTGAGGCAGGGCAGGTTTGCGCGTGCCCTGTTGATGGAAGCGCGACGTCGGGGCCTCTCGACCGCCATCGAGACCTCCGGCATGGGCCGCTGGCCGGTGCTGGAGAGCCTGTTGCCGTTCCTCGACGTCATTCACTACGACATCAAGTGCCTGGACCGGGAGCGGCACCGGCGGTTCACGGGATTGCCGAATGACCTGATCCTGCGCAATTTTCACAAGCTCTGCGCCGTGTTTCCCCACGACCGCATCGTCGTGCGCACGCCGTTCATCCCCGGAGTGAACGGGTCGGTCGAGGACGTGCGCGCGATCGGCGAGTTCCTGAAGTCCATCGGCGACGAACTTCACTACGAACTGCTGCCCTACCACCGCTATGGCGAGTCGAAGTACGGGTTCCTCGGCATGGAGGCGCCGATGACCAGGATCGTGCCCTCCGAGGAGGAGGCCGCCGTCCACGCGGAGCTCGCGCGCTACCGGGCGCGGGAGCGGGCCACCGTGCCGCTCTCGCCGGCGCAGGGCCGGCCGCTGCTGGAGCGGGTCCGCTCCGGGCCTTCACAATGAGGCTGAGCAGCCTCGGCGGCGCGGGCTCAGCTGCGGCGCGACCGCTTGCGGTGGCGGCGCCACTCGGACGGCGTCTGCCCCGACCAGCGCCTGAAGGCGCGGGTGAAAGGGCTCGGCTCGGTGTACCCGAGCGCCCGCGCAATGGAGCCGATGTCGACGCTCGAGATCTCGAGCAGTTGCCGCGCCGCCTCGTATCGGACGCCGTCCAGCACGGTCTGGAACGAGAGGTCGTGCGCCTTGAGCCGGCGGTCCAGCGTCCGCCGGCTGAGCGAAAGCGTGGCGGCGAGGCTCTCGGCCTTCGTGTCGCCACGAGCGAGCATGATCCGCACGAGCCGGTGCGAGCGCGGCGCGATCGGCTCCGGGCCGATGGCGGTCAGGTCCTGGCCCAGCGAGGCGAGCCGCACCGGGTCCGCGCCGGCGACGGGAGCGGCGAGCAGGGCCGCGGGAAAGCGCAGCGCCGCGTATTCCGAATTGAACGTGACCGGCACTCCGAAGAGGCGCTGGTAAGGCGCCGTGCTGGCGGGGCGCGAACGAGGGAGAAACACCTGTGACGGCGCCCAGCCGGAGCCGCAGAGTTCGCGGATGAGCGTGGTCCAGGCCGCGAGCGCGGCGTCGTACACATGGTCGCTGTGCGGCACGCCGGTCGCGTACAGTGCGTACCCGATCTCGACCAGCGCCTCCGAGCGGAACATGAACGGCGCCCCACCGGCCCCGTTCAGCCAGTGGTTCAGGACAGCCGACTGCATTGCGTCGCCGAAGTTTCCGGAGTTCCGGACCAGTTGCCCGACCAACCCGAGATGTTCGAGCCGCCAGCCGGCACCGCCGTATAGTCCGACGTGCTCCATCCCGGTGGCGAGCGCCGCGCACCCGAACAGTGCGCCGATCTGGGCATACGCGATCATCGCATCCGGGTCGTCGAGCGCCGTCGGCGCAAGGCCGGCGCAGCGCAGGACCGGCTCGGGGTCCACGTCGAGGCCGCGCAGAATCCCGGGGAACGCCACGAACCCGCTGACCCGGCGCCGGCCCTCGATCTCGAGCGGCGGGCCGGCGCGAGACCGTGTCGGCCGCGGACGGCCTCGTCGACTGGGCGGCGTCATTTGTGTGGTAATGAAGAGTGGCTCGACGGCATGTCCGAAATTGTCGAGACAGGCCGCCGGCGCCTGAGAATCATAGCATTGCTGCCCTTCGAGGAGCCCCAAGGATGTGCCGGTTGACGATCTGCCTGCTCGCGCTCGCATTCGCCGCTGGTTGCGGCAAGCACAAGCCGCCCGCGGAGGCGTCGGGGCCGGTCGAGGTGACCGTCATGACGGTCGCGCCGCAGGACACGCCGGTGAGCGCCGAGTACGTCGGCCAGACCGAGAGCTCCCACCAGGTCGAGATCCGCGCCCGGGTCAACGGCTTCCTCGACCGCCGCGTGTACACGGAGGGCTCGACTGTGAAGGCCGGCCAGGTGCTGTTCCAGCAGGATCCCAGGCCCTTCATGGTGCAGCTCAAGGCGGCGGAGGGCGCGCTCGCCGAGCAGAAGGCGCGGCTCAAGATCGAAGAGCAGAACCTCGCCCAGGTGCGGCCGCTGGCGGAGCGCAAGGCTTTGAGCCAGAAAGACCTGGATGACGCGATCGGGCAGCGCGACGCCGCCGCCGCGGCGGTGCAGACGGCGCAGGCCA
>CAZRKS010000074.1:0-11512 GCA_964600315.1 uncultured Steroidobacteraceae bacterium
GCACGCGGTGGTTCGACGGCGAGGCGAACCAGCGGTCGAACCAGCCGAGCCGGCCCACCTGCTCGGTGTGGATCCAGTACTGGTAGAGCAGGTCGACGATCGCGGCGACGACGAAGACCTCGGGCGGGAATCCGGCGATCGCCATCGGCAGGTAGAAGATCCAGCCGAGCAGCATGCCCGAGCTCGTCTGCCGCAGCGCCGTCGACAGGTTGTATTCCTGGCTCTGGTGATGCACGACGTGCGCGGCCCAGAAGACCGCGCTCTCGTGGCCGACCCGGTGATTCCAGTAGTAGCAGAAGTCGTAAGCGACGATGCCGAGCGCCCAGACCCACCAGGCATCCGCCGGCAGCGGCCGGATCGCCAATGCGTCGTACGCGACGACGTAGAGCCCGATCGTCAGCGCCCGGGTGAAGAGGCCCACCACCTGGCTCATCACGCCGAGGCTCAGGCTGTTCAGTGCGTCGTTCAGGCGATAGTTGCTGCGGCCGCGGGCGCGCCCCACCGCAACCTCGAGCGCGATCAGTGCGAAGAATACCGGGGTCGCCAGCGCGATCGTCCTGCTCATCGGCGCACGTTCAATCGTCGACCTGCCAGCGGCGCGCGCGCTCGACCGCTCGCGACCACTGCCGCAGGCGCGCCGCCGCCTCCACCCGCGGCATGGCCGGCTCGAAGCGGCGATCCGCCCGCCAGTTGCGGGCCACCTCGTCGGTGGACTGCCAGAAGCCGACCGAGAGGCCGGCGAGATACGCCGCTCCGAGCGCAGTGGTCTCGGTGACCTTCGGCCGCACGACCGGGACGCCGAGCAGGTCTGCCTGGAACTGCATCAGGAGGTCGTTGGCGGTCGCGCCGCCGTCGACCCGGAGTTCGACGAGCGGTTGCGCGGCATCCTTCTGCATGGCGTCCAGCACCTCGGCGCTCTGGAAGGCGATGGACTCGAGCGCGGCGCGGGCGATGTGCGCCCGCGTGGTCCCGCGCGACAGCCCGACCATCGTGCCGCGGGCGTAGGCGTCCCAGTGCGGGCTGCCGAGCCCGGTGAACGCCGGTACGAGATAGACGCCGCCGCTGTCTGGAACCGAGGCGGCGAGCGACTCGACGTCGGACGACTTCTCGATCACCCCGAGACCGTCGCGCAGCCACTGCACGACGGCGCCGCCGACGAACACCGAGCCCTCGAGCGCGTAATGCCGCTCGTCGAGCTGCCAGGCCACCGTGGTGAGCAGGCGGTTGGCGGAATGGAGCGCGTGGCGTCCGGTGTTCATGAGCAGGAAGCAACCGGTCCCGTACGTGTTCTTCGCCATGCCCGGTGCGAAGCACGCCTGGCCGAACAGGGCCGCCTGCTGGTCGCCGGCGATGCCGCCGAGCGGCACCTCCCGGCCGCCGAGCACGGCGAACGCCGCCCCGGGCGGCACCCTCGAGGGCACGATCTGCGGCAGCAGTGCGCGCGGAATGCGCAGCAACTCGAGGGCGTAGTCGTCCCAGTCCCCGGTCGCGAGGTCGAGCAGGAGCGTGCGGCTCGCGTTCGATGCGTCGGTGACGTGCTGGGCGCCGCGCGACAGCTGCCAGGCGAGCCAGCCGTCGATCGTGCCGAACGCGAGTTCGCCACGTTCCGCCCGCGCGCGGAGCGCAGGATCGCTGTCCAGCAGCCAGGCGAGCTTCGTTCCTGAGAAATACGGGTCGAGCAGGAGGCCCGTGCGGCGCGCGATCTCCGGTTCGTGTCCGTCGGACCTCAGGCGCGCACAGAGATCGGCCGTGCGGCGGTCCTGCCAGACGATCGCCGGCGCCACCGGTCGGCCCGTGGCGCGGTCCCACAGCACGGTGGTCTCGCGCTGGTTGGTGATGCCCAGCGCGACGAGGTCCTCGACCCCGGCGTGCGCCCGCGCGAGGACTTCGGCGATGGTCGCGGCCTGGGTGGCCCAGATTTCCTCCGCGTCGTGCTCCACCCAGCCCGAGCGGGGGAAGTGCTGCGTGAACTCGCGCTGCGCGGTGGCGACGACGCTGCCGTCGTGGTCGAACAGGATCGATCGCGAACTGGTCGTTCCCTGGTCGAGGGCGAGCACGAAGCGGCGCATGCGGCGGACCTCTCGGATAGCCGGAGCGTACTACAACGCGGCATCGCCAGAGCGAGCGACGGGATGGGTTGCGAGCCATGCGTCGAGCTGCCCGACGCTGTCGGCCGGCAGGTGCAGCGCGAGCTTGCTGCGGCGGTACAGGATGTCTTCCGCCGTCGCCGCCCATTCCTCGCGCCGCAGGTAGTCGATCTCGCTCGCGTACAGGCCGGGCAGCACCTCGTCTCCCAGGGCCCGCAGCGAGTCCGCCGGGCCGATCACACGCCGCGCGCGAGTGCCGTAGGCGTGCGCGTAGCGGACGCGCAGCGCCTCCGGCACCCAACCATACGAGGTGCGCAACTCCTCCACGAGAGTGGCCAGGTCCGCTTGTGGCAGGTCGCCACCCGGCAGCACTGCGCCCGCCGTCCAGTGACGCTGCGGCCAGCCGAGCAGCGGAGCCAGCCTGTCGAGCACGTCCTCCGCGAGCCGGCGGAACGTGGTCAGCTTGCCGCCGTAGATCGAGAGCAGCGGCGGTCCCTCGCCATCGATGTCGAGCACGTAGTCCCGCGTCACGCTGGTGGCGCGGTCGCGCGGGTCCGCGAGCAGCGGCCGCAGGCCGGCGAAGGTCCAGACGACGTCGCCGCGCCCGAGGCGGGCAGCGAAGCAGCGGTTCGCCATCGCGAGCAGGTAGTCGACCTCGGCGGCCGCGATCTGCGGTGTCGCGAGGTCACCCTCGTGTTCCGCCTCCGTCGTGCCGACCAGCGTGAAGTCGCCTTCGTAGGGAATGGCGAAGACGATCCGTCCGTCCCCGCCCTGGAACAGGTAGGCGAATTCGTGCGCGAAGAGCCGCGGCACGACGATGTGGCTGCCCCGCACCAGTCGCGGATGTCGGCGCGCGGCGATCGGGGTGGACTCGTCGAGGAACCGGTCCACCCACGGGCCCGTAGCATTGACGACCGCGCTCGCCTCGATGCGAGACTCGCCGCCGTCGACGGGCTGCAGCGTGGCGACCCAGTGTTCCGCGTGCCGCTCCAGGCGCGTGCAGCGGGTGCGCGGCAGCACCACGGCTCCGCGCTCGTGCGCGTCGAGCGCGGCGAGCACGACGAGGCGGGCGTCGTCGACCCAGACGTCCGAGTACACGAAGCCGCGCGTGTAGCGCGGCTCGAGCGGCCCGCCCGCCGGGTGGCGACGCAGGTCGATGCTGGCGGATCCCGCCAGCCGCCGGCGGCGGGCGAGGTGGTCATAGAGAAACAGCCCGGCGCGGATCATCCACGCCGGCCGCAGGTGCGAGTCGTGTGGCAGGACGAAGCGCAGCGGCCGGCAGAGGTGCGGTGCGGACTCGAGCACGATCTCACGCTCGCGCAACGACTTGCGCACCAGCCCGAAGTCGTAGAACTCGAGGTAACGGAGCCCGCCGTGAATCAGCTTGGTGCTCGCGGAGGAGGTGTGCGCGCCGAGATCGTGCTGCTCGCAGAGCAGGACGCGGAGGCCGCGGCCGGCCGCGTCACGGGCCAGACCCGCACCGTTGATGCCGCCGCCGACGACCAGCAGGTCGAATCGTCCTGATTCAACGTCCAAGGCAGGCGCTCCGTCAGCGGTAGATCGTCACGTCCTCGCGCTCGAGGGCCCACGCCTGCTCGTCCGCCCGCGCCAGCGCCTCGAGGTCCGCGGGCGCGGCTGCCGCGTCGTCGACCCACGCACGCAGCAACTCGCTGCCGTTGATGAGGTCGATCGCCAGCCGGCCGTGCTCGTACTCGTAGGGAAAGTCGCGCCACAGCTCGTAATCCGGCCGCAGCCGCCGCAGGGCCTTGAACGCGAGTGACAGTGCGCGCCACGGCCGGAACGCCCCGTGGTCGTACGCGCCGTCCTCGACGTGCAACTGCAGCCCGGCGCACAGGCGGCCGCAGTGCTTGTGGAAGGTGGGCTCGAACCAGCACGGGCGCAGCCGACAGCCGGCCAGCCATTGCGGCGCGAGCCGCTGCATCTCGCGCACGACGGCCGGCACGTCGAGGTCCGGCGCGCCGATGAGTTCGAGCGGCCGCGTCGTGCCGCGACCCTCCGAGAGCGTCGTGCCTTCGAGCAGGACGGTGCCCGGGTAGCAGCGCGCCATCCACGGGTTCGGCGCATTCGGGCTCGGATTGACCCAGGTGCGTTCGCCGAGCGGCCAGCCGTAGCCGGGCGCCTGCCCGGGATGCCAGCCCTGCATCTCGATCACGCGGTAGTCCAAGTCGAATGCGAACCGACGGAGGAACCAGCGACCCATCTCGCCCAGGGTCAGTCCGTGGCGCATCGGCATCTCGCCGGCACCGACGAAGCTCTCCCAGCCTGGACGCAGCGCGAGGCCCTCGACCGGGCGACCGATCGGGTTCGGCCGGTCGAGGACCCAGACGCTCTTGCCGTGCCGTGCGGCCGCCTCGAGCACGTAGCGCAGCGTCGTGATGAACGTATAGATCCGACAGCCGAGATCCTGCAGGTCCACGAGCAGGACGTCGAACGTGTCGAGCATCGCGTCGGTCGGCCGCCGCACCGCCCCGTACAGACTGAACACCGGGATGCCGAGCACGGGATCGGCGAAGTCCGGCGACTCGACCATGTTGTCCTGCTTGTCGCCGCGCAGCCCGTGCTGGGGGCCGAACGCGGCCGTCAGGTCGAGATCGGGCAGGGCGGCGAGGGCATCGAGCGAATGGCCCAGGTCCCGCGTCACCGACGCCGGATGCGCCAGCAGCGCGACGCGACGGCCCGCGAGTGGCCGGCGCAGCGTCGGCTCCTCGAGCAGTCGGTCGATCCCGAATTTCACCACGTGCTCGCCCGCTCGATCTCCAGGACGAACCCGGCCGGGCTGTGGAAGTCGGGCTTCTCGGCGCGGTGGGCGAGCGCCCAGTACGAGAAGCCGCCGTTGTGGTCCTCGATCACCGCCGCGAGCCCGAGCAGCAGGGTGCCGTCGCCCGGCAGGGCGAGCAGCGCTTCGAGCGGGATGACCGCCTCGAGCGCGATGCGATCTTCGGTGACGCTCACGGCGAGCGTGGGAGGGGTCGTGTATTCGATCGGCGCTCCGCCGGCCCGATAACCGGAGAATCCGTAGGCGGCCCACTCGGTGGAGGGCGAGAAATTGAACTCGCAGTAGGCGCGCGAACCCTGACCGCCGACGAAGGCCTCGAAGCACGTGTGCTTCCAGAGTTCGCCGGCCCTCCGGGAGGCGGTCGGCGGCGGCACTGCAATGGCGCCTACGTCGCCGTCGAGGAAATACCGCAGGCGCAACCCGCCCTCGGCGGTAGACGCCAGTTCGACGTCGATCCGGCGCACGGCCGGGGCGGCCACGGACGGATGGCGAACGAGGGCGACGCAGCGTGGGGCGAGGCCGGACATCAGAACATCATACCGGGGCTCAGAGCGGCTTTAGGAGGGTGGGGTCCGGCCGCGTGAGCCAGGCGAGCGCGGCGTCGGCGAAGCGCCCGCATTCGCCGATGGCGCGGTCCCAGTCGCGGATGCGTGCGGCGTGGTCGCGGCCATAGCGATAAAAGTCCTTTCGATCCGGCAACTTGCGATTGGGCAGCGTGGCGAGGAAGGCCGCCGAGGGCGCGATGAGCACGAGATCGTCGAGCCACGGGTGGCCCGTCGGCTTGCGGCGCCAGGGCAGGTGCTTGTCGAGCCACCCCGGCGTCACAAAGTCGTTGAAGTGTGGGTAGAGCACGATCCGCGGCCGGGGCCCGGACCGGGTCAGCCGGAGGTACGGCAACAGCAGGTGGTAGTCGATCAGCGCGCCGTCCCAGTAGTTCCCCGGGGGCGCGCCCCCGATGTCGCGCACCGGCGAGCAGACCAGCGGAATCGTTCCCGAGGCGACCAGTGCGTCCTCCGAGTTGCCGTCCCCGAGTTCGATGCTCTGCACGCCGAACGCATCGAAAGGCTGCGCGAGGAACGACGCGCCCGACACGAAGATCACCCGCTCGAGGTGGGCGGCGAGCCGGTCGCGGGAGATCGCATTGCTGAGGACGGCGCGGCCGAACGCGAGCTTCGACTCGGTGCCGGCCAGCGGGCCGCGCGCCCGCGAGGTCACGATCGTCAGCGTGACGCCGGGCCGCACAGCGAGCGACCGGCCGCCGAGCAGGTCGCGGGCAACCCGGCGGCAGGCGGCGGCGACCTCGTCCGGCGAGGGCCGCTCAGTGTAGTTCTGGTCGTGCACGTAGCCGTGCTGGAGGCGCGCCATTGCCGCCATCGGATCGGGCGACGCGAGCGCCGCCATGCGCCAGGCGCCGATCGACGCACCGACGAACTCGACCGACGCGAGATCGTGCAGCCATTCGCGGTACAGCAGGCGGTCGAGCGGGAGCAGCGCCAGGCCCTTCGGTCCCCCGGCCGCGGCGGGCACGCAGGCGATGTCGGCCGGTGCAAGGCCATGCTCGCGGATGTGGCGCGCCGCGCCGGGTCCGGCCCGCAGTTGCAGCAGGGACGCAAGTTGCGCGCGCTCGTTCATAGCCAGTCGCGCATTCTGTACCAGAGCATGCCGAGCACGAGCGCCGGCGTGCGCAGCGCGCGTCCGCCGGGGAAGGGGCGGTGACGCAGGCGGCCGAACAGGTCGAATCGCTCGGCCTGTCCGGCGACGGCCTCGGCTGCGAGGCGCCCGGCCATGCCCGAGAGGGCGATGCCGTGGCCGGAGAATCCCTGCAGGTAGAGCAGGTTCGGCCCGATGCGGCCGAAGTCGGGCGCGCGGCTCATCGTGATGTCGACGTATCCGCCCCACACGTGGTCCAGCCGGACGTCCGCAAGCTGCGGAAACACGCGCAACATCCGCGCACGTGTCGCCCGTCCGGTGTCCCTCGCGTCGATGCCCGAGTAGCTGACCCGGCCGCCGAAGAGCAGTCGATGGTCGGCAGAGCGGCGGAAGTAGTCGAGCACGAAGTTGACGTCGGCGACGGCGACGTTCTCGCGTATCAGCTCGCGAGCGCGCCGATCGCCCAGCGGCTCCGTCGACACGATGTACGTGCCGACCGGCATGATGCGCGCATCCGCCGTGGTTCGCAGACCGCCGACGTAGGCTCCCCGCGTCAGGACCACCCAGTCGGCGGTGATCGCGCCACGGTCCGTCGCGATCTGCACCGGGCGGCCGGGACGTATGCGGACGGCCGGTGTGGCTTCGCAGATGCGTGCGCCCGCCGCTTCCGCGGCGCGTGCCAGCCCGAGCGTGTAGTTGAGCGGGTGCAGGTGCCCGCTGCCCGGGTCGTACAGGCCTGCGCAATAGCGTCGGGTGGCGAGCAGCGCCTCGACGTCTGCGCGCTCGAGGAAACGCGTCGATTCATAGCCCCAGGTCGCGGCAAGCTCGTGCTGATGCTCGAGCAGCTCGCGGCGCTGCCGCGGCTTGGTCGCGACGTGGACGTGTCCCCAGGCGAGGTCGCAGTCGATCGCGTGCTCGGCGACGCGCTGCCGCAGCAGGGCGAGCGCCTCCACGGAGAGGTCCCAGAGACGTCGCGCGTCCGCGAGCCCGACCTCGTCGACGAGGCTCGCCTGGGTCGTGCCGAAGCCGACGATCGCCTGTCCGCCGCTGCGTCCCGAGGCGCCCCAGCCCACGCGCTGCGCCTCCAGCACCAAGACCCGGTAGCCGCGGACCGCGAGGTCGAGAGCGGCCGAACAGCCCGCGATCCCTGCGCCGACGACGCAGACGTCCACGCGTTCGTCCCCCGCGAGCGGCGCCCGAGACGGGGCCGTGTGAGCGGTGGCGGCATAGTACGACGCGACGTGGTCCATGTCGCCGGACTGTATCTGGCGTCGACGGCGCCGCCTATAGCGGATGGCATAGCGGCTGGCAATGACGGCGGCGGGCGGGCAAGCTGGCGCCCATGAGCGACTTCGACCTGCAGTCCCCCTGGCCGTCCCAGTCCGAACCGGTGCGGGTGACCCGGTTCGGGCGCGAACTCATCCGCGATCCGCTGCTGAACAAGGGCACCGCCTTCCGCGCCGACGAGCGCGAGCGCTTCCGGCTGAACGGGCTGCTGCCGTCGCGGCAGATCTCCATGGACCTGCAGGTCCGCCGCACGGTCGCCTCACTCGAACGCGCGCCGACGCCGCTCGACCGCTACCTGAAGCTGTCGGCACTCCAGGACCGCAACGAGCATCTCTATTTCCGGGTGCTCGCCGACCACCTCGAGCGCTACCTGCCGATCATCTACACGCCGACCGTCGCGGAGGCGACGCGCAACTTCAGCCAGGTGTTCCGCCGGGCGCGCGGCGTGTGGCTGACGCCGGATTTCCGTGGCCGCATGGCCCGGGTGCTGAGCGACGCCGCCGGCGACCTGCCGGTCCGGCTGATCGTGGCCACCGACAACGAGTCGATCCTTGGCATCGGCGACCAGGGCGCGGGAGGGATGGCGATCTGCATCGGCAAGCTCGCGCTCTACACCGTGGCGGCAGGCATTCCGCCGGCTGCGGTGCTGCCGGTCAGCCTCGACGTCGGCACCGACAACCCGGCGCTGCTCGACGATGGTCTCTACGTCGGCTGGCGGGAGCCGCGGCTGCGCGGCGCGGAGTACGACGACTTCGTCGAGGAGTTCGTGGAGGCGGTCGCGGCCGTCTTTCCGCGGGCGCTGCTGCAGTGGGAGGACCTGCGCAAGGACATCGCGCTGCGCGTCGCGGACCGCTTTCGCGCGCGGCTGCCGTCGTTCAATGACGACATCCAGGGCACGGGGGCCGTGGCGCTCGCGGGCATTCTGTCGTCGACGCGGGTCACCGGTACGAGCATTGCGGGGCAACGCGTCGTCGTGCACGGCGCGGGAGCCGCGGGTCTCGGCATCGCCCGGCAGATCAAGGCGGCGATGCAGCTCGCCGGGCTCGGCGAGTCCGAGTGCCGCGAGCGCGTCCTGGCCCTGGACAGTCGCGGCCTGCTGGTCGCCGACCAGGAGCAGCGCGACGCCTACAAGCGTGCGCTGGCCCTGCCGGCGGACGCCGCCGCGCGTCTCGGGCTCGGCGGTTCCGCGGACCGCGGCCTCGAGGCCGTCGTCCGCGCGTTCCGGCCGACGGTGCTCGTCGGCACGTCGGGCCAGCGCGGCTGCTTCACCGAGAGCGTCGTGCGCGCCATGGCGGAGCACTGCGAGCGTCCGGTCATCCTGCCGTTCTCGAACCCGGCGGACCTGAGCGAGGCGGCGCCCGAGGACGTGTTGCGCTGGACCAATGGGAGGGCGCTCGTCGCGACCGGCAGCCCGTTCGCGCCCGTGGAACTCGACGGCCGCCGCGTGAGCATCGGCCAGGGCAACAACGTACTCGTGTTCCCGGGTCTCGGGCTCGGCGTGCTGCTCGCCGGCATCCACACGGTGACCGACCCGATGCTCACGTCGGCGTCCTTTACGCTCGCCGGGCTGGTGTCGAATGCGGAACTCGACAGCGGGCTGCTGTTTCCCGCGGTGTCGCGACTGCGGGAGGTGTCCGCGGCCGTGGCCGCGTCCGTCATCGCGACGTCGCGCGGCGCGGCCGTCACCGAGCCCCCTCCGCCGGAACTGATCGACGCCGTGCGACGCAAGATGTGGGAGCCTCGCTACGAGGAATACGTGGCCGTGAAGACCGAGGAAGCCGAGTGAGGTGAGCGCACCCGTCGTCCTGTGCGCGTCGGCCGTTGCAGGGCTGCTCGTCGCCGAAGGGCGAGGATCGCAGACGGGGCTCTGGCTCACGAAGCCGGTCGCGTCCGCAGCCTTCGTCTGGCTGGCGCTCGAGTCCGGCGCGCCCGGATCGATCTACGGCCGCTGCGTGCTCGCCGGGCTCGTGCTCTGCCTGCTGGGCGACCTGCTCCTGATTCCGCGCGACCGGCCGGGCGTCTTCCGGGGCGGCGTACTCGCCTTCCTGCTCGGGCACGTGGCCTATGGCGCAGCCTTCCTGACCCGCCCTCTCTCCGCCGCCGGACTGGCGGTCGGCGCATTGCTGCTGGCCGCGGTGATGACCGTCGTGCTGCGCTGGCTGAGCGGGCGCGTGCCGCGGGACCTGGTGACGGCGGTGCGCGCCTACCTCATCGTCATCAGCCTGATGGCGGCGCTCGCGTGCGGTGTGACGGCGGCGGGTGGTCCGTGGCAGGTGGCGGTGGGTGCACTGGCGTTCACCGCGTCGGACATCTCCGTCGCGCGGGATCGCTTCGTGGCCCGGTCCTTCCTGAACCGGGCCTGGGGCCTGCCGCTCTACTTCCTGGCGCAACTGCTGATCGCGGTGACGCCTGCGCTGGTGACGTAGCCGATGCGGCTGCCGGACAGCGGCGGTGAGCGTGCGACGGCACCGGTCTCGGGCTCACGATCGCCCGGTCGACCGCGCGGGCGGTAGAATTCATGCCTTGCCTGAACCTTTGCGGCGCAAGGGCGTCCAATCGGCAACCTCATCCCCTGATCCGGAGAAACACGATGACCATGGCACGTGGAACGGTCCTGGCGCTTGCGGTGTGCGCGGCGCTGCTCGCGGCGGGTAGCGCCGACGCGAAATCCAGCAAGAAGAACAAGGCGAAGGCGGCGGCCGTCGTGACGGCGCCGTCGGCGGTGACCTCGGCGGGTGCCGGCGAGTCCTTCCTGCTGAAGCATTTCGACGAGATCGATGCCGATCACAACCAGCAGCTGAGCCGGGACGAGATCACGGTCTGGGCGGCGGCGATGCGCGAGCAGTTCCGGCAGCGAGCCGTCGAGCGCATCGCGGCAGCCGATTCCAATGGCGACGGCCAGATCAGCCTCGAGGAGGCGCGGGCCGGCCTGCCGGGCGTGTACGAGCATTTCGACTTCCTCGACGCCAATGACGACGGCCAGATCTCGAAGGGTGAATTCGAGCGCCTGCGCGATCCAGCGGCGCTGCGGACCGAGTTGCTGGCGCGCCTGCAGGCGGCCGACAAGGACGGCAACGGCAAGCTGGACCTCGCGGAGGCGCAGGTCGCCTTCCCGCGCGTCGCGGCGCGCTTCGCGCAGCTCGACCAGGACGGCGACGGCTACCTGACGGTGGACGAGATCGCGCGGCTCCTCGGTCCGCACTGAGGACGGGCGTCCCGTGACCGCGCTCGGCGTCGCGATCCGGGCCTGCGCGCTCGCTGCGGGCGCTGCGGTCGTCGCGGGCTGCGCCGGTCACTCGACGCGCGCACCTGCCGGAGCCGGGGCACCTCCGGCGCTGCTGTCGGCCGGCGAGTTCGCGCTGCCCGCCGATTGCCCGGCCGTTCCGGGCGCGGTCTATCGCGCCGAGTACGTCGTCACGGCGGGTGGCGAGGTCGAAGGCGTGACGCGGGCGGACGGTCCCGACTGCGTGCAGTCCACGCTGTCCGACTGGGTGCGGACCTTCCGCTACGCGCCGGGTGCTGCTCCGGCGAGCGCAACCGTCGACTGGATGCTGACGGTCGCGCGCCGGTAGTGGCCTCGGCTAGGCCGCCTTGTCCATCGCTCCGCCGCCGGTGATCGCAGCGTGCGCTGCGGCCAGCCGCGCGATCGGCACGCGCGGCGCCGAGCACGACACGTAGTCGAGCCCGATCG
>CAZRKS010000075.1:0-9702 GCA_964600315.1 uncultured Steroidobacteraceae bacterium
GCACCAGCAGGCGGTTCGCGCACACGCAGGTCTGGCCGGTGTTGCGGTACTTGCTCGCGATCGCGCCCTGCACGGCCGCGTCGAGGTCAGCGTCGTCGAACACGATGAACGGCGCATTGCCTCCGAGCTCGAGCGACACTTTCTTGAGCGTGCCGGCGCACTGCGCCATCAGCTTCTTGCCGATCTCGGTGGAGCCGGTGAAGGTCAGCTTGCGCACGATGGGGTTCGAGGTCATCTCGGCGCCGAGCACGCTCGCGGAACCCGTGACGACACTGAATACGCCCTTCGGCAGTCCGGCGCGGTGCGCGAGCTCGGCCATGGCGAGCGCCGAATACGGCGTCTGCATCGCGGGCTTGCAGACGAAGGTGCAGCCGGCGGCCAGCGCGGGCCCCGCCTTGCGCGTGATCATCGCGGCCGGGAAATTCCACGGCGTGATGGCGGCGACGACCCCGATCGGCTGGCGCAGCACGACGATGCGCTTGTCGGCCTGGTGTCCCGGGATCACGTCGCCGTAGACGCGCTTGCCTTCCTCGGCGAACCACTCGATGAACGACGCGGCGTAAGCAACCTCGCCGCGCGCCTCGGCGAGCGGCTTGCCCTGCTCGGCCGTCATCAGCACGGCGAGGTCGTCGACGTTGGCGAGCATCAGGTCGTGCCAGCGGCGCAGCACCGCCGCGCGCTCTTTGGCCGTCTTCGCGGCCCAGGCGGGAAACGCCGCGGCGGCGGCCTCGATGGCGCGGCGCGTCTCGGCCGTGCCGAGGCTCGGCACCGTGCCAATCACCTCGCCCGTGGCCGGATTGGCGACCTCGACCTTGCCGCCGGAGTCGGCGTCGATCCACGCGCCGTCGACGTAGCACTGCTGGCGGAGGAGGGCGGGATCTTTCAGGGCGAAGCTCATGGCGGGTCTCCTATCCGACGTGGCGGCGGAAGAACTCGAGGGTGCGCGCGAAGGCGAGCCGCGCGCTCTCGGCATCGAAGTCGGCGCGCTCGCTGCAATTGAAGCCGTGCCCGGCGGGGTAGAGGTGATAGACGCCGGCCGGGTATGCGCGACGCACCGTCTCGACGTCGGCGAGCGTGATGTAGGTGTCCCGCTCGCCGTAGTGGAACAGCGTCGGGCAGCGCGGCGTCTCCGGCAGCAGCTGTGTGATGCCGCCGCCGTAGTAGGCGACGGCTGCCGCAATGTTGGCGCGACACGCGGCGAGGTAGGCCGTGCGGCCGCCCCAGCAGTAGCCGACGACGCCGACATTACCCGCGTGCGCGACTGCGTCGATCGCGGCGCCCAAGTCGGCGAGCGTCGTGTCGGGGGCCGTGCGCGTCGCGAGCGCCATGCCCGCCTGCAGGCCCGCGGCGTCGTAGCCGAGGTCGACCCCCTTCTCGAAGCGATCGAACATCGCGGGTGCAATCGCCAGATAGCCTTCGGCGGCGTACTGCTCGGCGACGCGTCGGATGTGGGAATTCACACCGAAGATCTCCTGCACGACGACGACCGCGCCGCGCGGCGGGCTCTCCGGCTTCGCGACGTAGGCGGACAGTGCGTGGCCATCCCGGGCTCTCAGTTGCAGCGTGCTCATGCGCGACTCCGTGTGCTGGCATCGATCGGGGGCGAGACTCATTAGAATATCAGTCCGCAACCGCATCGGGCCAAAGGGGCGAATGGCCGCGCAGGTACGGCGCTCGAGTGAGACCCGGACCAGAACCGAACGCCTATAATCGCGCCCCTTGCCGCAGGGTGCCGCTCATGAAGATCCGCCGTCCCTACGCCGTGGTGCTCGCTCTGGTCCTCGGCCCGGGATTCACACTCGCAGGTTCGCCGCCGCCGGACGCGCCGGGCGCAGTGGACGCCGCGCGCGCCGTGGCCGGCCGCCAGTTGAACGCGCTGCTCGAGCGCTACTTCGAGGAGTATCTGCAGTTCAATCCGGTCGCCGCCACCTACATCGGCGACAACCGCTACAACGACCGGCTGCCGAACGACATCGGACCGGAGTACCGCGCCCGCCGGCACGAGATGAACGAGCGCTACCTCGCGGAAGTGCGCAAGTTCGATCCCGCGACCCTGTCCGGCGAGGATCGCGTTTCCTGGGAGATCTTCCTGCGCGAGCGGCTGCAGGAGCAGGCGGGCGAGCGCTTCCCGGACTACCTGCTGCCGATCTCCCAGACCGGCGGCTTGCCGACCGTCATGCCCGCGCTCGGCTCGGGGACGAACGCGCAGCCGTTCGTCACGGTGCAGGACTACGAGAACTGGCTCGAGCGTCTCGACGGCCTGGTCGTGTGGCTGGACCAGTCGATCGCCAACATGCGCGAGGGCGTCGCGAAGGGCGTGGTGCAGCCGCGCGCCGTCATGGAGAAGGTGGTCGTGCAGTTCGACGGGCTCGTCGTCGCGCGGGCGGAGGCGAGCCCGTTCTATGGGCCGGTGCGCGAATTCCCCGGCACGGTGCCGGCGGGCGATCGCGAGCGGCTGCGGGCGGCGTACCGGGCGGCGATCGAGGACAAGGTGCTGCCGGCGTACCGCCGCGTCCGCGACTACGTGCGCGACGAATACCTGCCGAAGGCGCGCACCTCGGTGGCGTGGACCGCGCTGCCGGACGGCCAGGCGTGGTACGCATTCTACGTGCAGCGTCACACCACGACCGACCTGACACCGGAGGAGATCCACCGCATCGGGCTCGGTGAGGTGCAGCGCATCCTCGGCGAGATGGACGCCGTGCGCCGGCAGGTCGGCTTCGAGGGTGCCTTGCCCACGTTCTTCGCGCACATGGAATCGGATCCACGCTTCTACTACACCGACGGCGCGGACCTGCTGCAGGGTTATCGCGACCTCAAGCGGCGCATCGACGCCGCGCTGCCGAAGCTCTTCTCGGTGTTCCCGAAGGCGGACTACGAGGTGCGCGAGGTCGAGGCGTTCCGGGCGCAGTCGGCTGCCGGCGCGTACTACCAGGGCGCGTCCGCCGACGGGTCGCGGCCCGGCATCTTCTACGTCAACACCTACAACCTGAAGGCGCAGCCGAAATTCGGCATGGAGACGCTCTCGCTGCACGAGGCGGCGCCGGGCCACTACTTCCAGAGATCGATCCAGCAGGAGCTGACGGGGCTGCCGAAATTCCGCCGCTTCGGCGGCACCTACACCGCCTATGTCGAAGGCTGGGCCTTGTATTCCGAATATCTCGGCCGCGAGCTTGGCATGTTCACGGACCCCTACCAGTGGTTCGGGCGCCTGAACGACGAACAGCTGCGTGCGATGCGTCTCGTGGTCGACACCGGCCTGCACGCACTCGGCTGGACCCGCGAGCAGGCGATCCGCTACATGCTCGACAACTCGACGCTCGCCGAGTCCGACGTGGTGTCCGAGGTCGAGCGCTACATCGCGTGGCCGGGCCAGGCCCTGGGCTACAAGGTCGGCGACCTGCGCCTCCAGGCGCTGCGCCGCAGGGCTGAGCAAGAGCTCGGGGAGAGGTTCGACCTGCGCGACTTCCACCGCGAGGTGCTGTGTGACGGCGCCGTGCCGATGGGCGTGCTCGAGACCAAGGTCGAGCGATGGATCGCCGCCCGCAAGTAAATTCGGTGCCGGTCACCGGATCTTTCACCGGATTTCTGCTGGCGGCGACGCTGGCGATCGCCGGCTGCAGCCGGCCGGCTGGCACGGACGCCCGGCCGCCCGAGGTCGCGGGCCGGGCCCCGGCACTGCAGGCGTCGAACGAGACGGCCGCGCGACTCTACGAGATCACGGAGCGCTACTACGACCAGTATCTCGAACTGAATCCTCTCGAGGCGACCGCGCAAGGCGACCACCGCTTCGACGCGAAGTTCGGCGACTACGTGAGTCTCGCGTGGATGGCGGACTCGCTCGGCATCGAGCAGGAATCGCTCGAGCGGCTGAAAGAGATCGACCCGCGCCGGCTGAGCGGCGAGGACCTCGTCACCTACGAGGCGTTCAAGTACGGCCGCGCGATCCGCATCGACGGCTATCGCTTCCCGAGCGAGTTGCTGCCGGTCCAGCAGTTCTCGAGCCTCGCGTCGCTGTTCGCCGTCGCCGGGTCCGGCCAGGGCATCCAGCCGTTCCGCAGCGCTCAGGACTACGACAACTTCCTCGCGCGCATGGACGGTTTCGTCGTCTGGGTCGACCAGTCCATCGCGAATATGCGCACGGGCATCGCCAAAGGAGTCGTGCAGCCGAAGATCGTGGTCGAGCGCACGCTGCCGCAACTCGCGACGCTAGCGGTGGCCGATCCGAAGCAGAGTGTCTTCTGGCAGCCGATCCTGAATTTCCCGGCGGGCCTGAGCGTCGCCGACCGGCAGCGATTCACGCGAGGATATGCCGACGCGCTGGCCACGAAGGTCCTGCCGGCCTACCGGCGCCTGCACGAGTTCCTCGCGAAGGAATATCTGCCGCACGCACGCGAGAGCGTCGGGCTCGGCGCGCTGCCGAATGGCGCGGCCTGGTACGCCTGCCTCGTGCGATTCCACACCGGCACCCCGATGACGCCACAGGCGGTGCACGAGCTCGGCCTGTCCGAGGTCGCCCGCATCCGCGCCGCGATGGAGCGCCTCGAGACGCAGGTCGGCCACCAGGGTGACCTGCGCAGCTTCTTCGATGTCCTGCGCGCTGATCCCCGTTTTCATTACAACGAGCCGTCCGAGCTGCTCGCCGGGTACGGCGCCGTGCGGCAGCGTGTCGAGTCGGCGCTGCCGCTGCTCTTCGCGGTGCAGCCGAAGGCGAAATTCGAGATCCGGCCGGTCGAGGCATTCCGGGCGCCGTCGGAGGCGGCGGCGTCCTACCAGCCGGCGACCGCGGACGGCTCGCGTCCCGCGGTCTTCTACGTCAACACCTACGACCTCGCATCGCGTCCGACGTTCGCGATGGAGGCGATCTTCCTGCACGAGGCCGAGCCGGGCCACCACCTGCAGATCTCGCTGGCGCAGGAAGCGACCGGGCTGCCGCGATTCCGCCGTTTTGGCTACGAGACTGCGTTCACCGAGGGCTGGGCGCTCTATGCCGAGTCGCTCGGACGCGACCTCGGCCTGTACACCGATGCCTACAGCGCATTCGGCGCGCTCAGCACCGAGATGTGGCGCGCCGTGCGGCTGGTTGTCGACACCGGCATCCACTCGCAGGGCTGGACGCGCGAGCGGGCGATCGATTATTTCCGCGCCAACACCGCGCTCGGCGAGGCCGACATCGCGGCCGAGGTCGACCGCTACATCGCCTGGCCCGGGCAGGCGCTCGCGTACAAGGTCGGCCAGCTCGAAATCCTCGAACTGAGACGGCGCGCGCAGCGCAAGCTCGGCGTGCGTTTCGACGTCCGCGCGTTCCACACCCAGGTGCTCGAGAGCGGGTCGCTGCCGCTCGCCGTGCTGGAGGCCAAGATCGACCGCTGGATTGCGCGGCAGTAGCTCAATACTCGCGCGTGCCCTTGCCGAGCGTCACGATCGAGTCGACCTTGCCGTCGATGAAGCGGACCCTCTGCATCAGCTTGCTGGGACCGAAGTCGTAGAGCCACGTATCCACGGGGACCTCGTCCGTGCCGGGGAACGAGTATTCCTGGCCGCCGAGTTCGTAGCGCGGCTGGCGCTCGATCCAGGTGCGCTGGCGCTGCGCCGGCTCGCCGCAGGTCTCGAGCACCTTTTCGATCGAGTCGCCGTCCTTGACGATGCGGCTGCCGCAGCGCATCGAGTCCGCGCCGACCGGCATCGCGTGCGTGGCGATCGCCAATGCGAGCGCAGCGCCGCCCGTCCGTGCCGCGGCGCGGCTGCGCCATCCGCCATGCTTCCTGCGCTCAATAGCCGTAACCATCGGTGCGGATCTCGTCGAGCTCGTCGCCGACGAAGCGCAGCTTGCGCAGCAACCGGCTCGAGCCGAAGTTGTAGGTCCAGATCTCCACCGGCACGTCGATCCACGCGGGCTCGTAGAACGAGTCGTAGTAGCGCCGGTCGAGCCGGCCGTAGCGGTCGTAGTAGCGGTAGTAGTAACGCGGCGTGCTCTGCATGCCGACCACGCTGACGTCCGAGGGTTCGCCGCAGAGCTTGCGCACCTTGTCCTTGCCGTCGCCGGTGCTGACGAGGCGCGTGCCGCAGCGCATCGTGTCCTCGGCGAGCGCTGGCGGAGCGGTTGCGACGCACAGCGCGACCATGGCGAACAAGGACACGAGGCCGGCGCCGGCGTAGCGACGTGATGCCCGTTGGGAGGTGCGCATAGGCAGACGCCAGTCCCCGAGTTTCCCCGAATCTTACGACCATCGGCGCGCACTGGAGTGCCGGGCCCGGCGGCGGCGCGCGCGCCACACCCCGGGCGCACGTCGATTTTACGTAATGTCCGCGCGGACTTAACGTAACGCAGGGCCGCGTGGCCGCCCAGATCATTGCCGACATATCAGGTCCTGCTCATAAGTGACTGATCAAAAAGGCATCACCTGCTGCGGCGCACAAATAGTTGTGAAATCGGCGGCAAATGCGGCTAGGATCCGCGCCCGGTTCGTTCCGCCCCGGGCGGGACGGCGGTCCTTGGGTGCGGAAACGGCCTGTCTTGCAACTCGAACAAGAGGCGTGGAACGGCCGTTTCTGTGAACCGTGTCGCTGGCGTTTCTGGCGGACGAGTTCACAATCGCGCGCAAGGGCAAACCCATTCGAAAGGTGGGGACGCAAAGCCTCCGGGCTAACGGCTCGCAAGAGTCAACGCTAGCGGGGTTGCCGGCAGGGGAGCCGTCATCAGGGAGCGCGTCAGCGCGACCCGGTATCGCCTGCCGTCACGCGTCCGGCGCAGTGACCTGCGCTCTGCATTTGCAGCCTGCCTGTCCGATGGGTGCCTGGGAACAGGTCCGTCTCCAGTCGCCTTCGGGCAGGTAGAACATGAGCGCAAACACCTCGAGCCGCCGCAGCACGACGCTTTCCGCAACCGTCGTCGCCATTCTCGCGAGCGCCGCGGCTTCAGTTCTCGTCCCACAGTCCGCCGCCGCCGAGAGCGCGCAGGCCGCGCAACTGCGCGGCATGAACGGCGATGTGCTGAAGATCCAGTCGGAGGCGCACCACGCCAGCGTGCGGGCCGCCGCCGAGACGAAGGCCCGGCAGGCGCTGGGCGACCGCGCCGCCGTGATGCGCGCGCTGATGGCGAGCGATCCCACGGCCGCCGAGAAGCTCGCGTTCCCGGCGTCGGTGCTCGAATCGCTGGCGGCGTCGTTCCCGGAGGCCGCCGCGAGCCTCGAGCAGCGTGGCCGCTGGTCGGGCGAGCTCGAGTACCTCGTCGAGGACGGTGCCGACCTCAAGTCACACCGCGACGTCTTCAGGCTGCACCGCGGCACGGAAGTGCTGGACGTCAAGTTCTCCGGCCGCGAGCCCCCAGGACTCAAGAGCGGCCAGAAGCTGACCGTCGGCGGCATCCGCTCGGGCAAGTCGGTCGTCGCCTCCGAAGTGCAGTTGCAGGATGCGTTCCAGGACGCCGGCGCGACCGTCGACGGCACCACGGCTTCCTGCGGGCCGAGCGGCCCACAGGCGGTGCTGTCCGTGCTGGTGGACCTGCCGGCCTACAACCTGCCCAGCGTGACCACTCAAGACTTCGTGCGCGGCGTGCTGCTCGGCAACGCCTATGCCGGCGCCGCACAGAGCACGACCGACTGGTCGGTCGACGACTTCTGGCAGCAGGCTTCCGACGGCAAGGCCTCGGTCGACACGACGAACAGTGCGGTGGTCGGCCCGGTCAGCCTGTCGAGCAACTACAACACCGACAGCACGGGCGCGAGCTACTGCGACTACTACGGCGTGCGCGACGAGGTCATCAAGGCCCTCGACAGCTCGGTCGATTTCCGCCGCTACTCGCACATCCAGATCGTGCTGCCGAAGAACGGCGCCTGCACCTGGGCGGGCGTCGCGAACGTCGGCTGCCGCACGATGAGCTCGAACGACGGGACCTTCAATGCGTCCGTCGCCTGGCAGCGGGCGGACACGATGCAGACGCGCACGCGCGGCGTGGAGCTTTCGACGCACGAGATGGGCCACAACCTCGGCATGTCGCATGCCTCGAGCCGCGACTTCGGCGGCTCGACGCTGGGCGCGCTGAGCGACGCCGGCACCATCAATGAATACGGCGACATGCATTCGACCATGGGCTCCTGGAACCTGGGCTTCTACGCGTCGTCGCACGCGGCCAACCAGCTCGGCTGGCTCAGCTCGGGGTCGGGCTACCAGACCGTCGAGTCGAGCGGCACTTATACGGTCTCGAATTACGAGGCGCGGGGCGGAGCGACCCGGGCGCTCAAGATCCGCCGCGGCACCGGCAACGACGCCTGGCTGTGGGTCGAGAGCCGCCAGAACACCGGTATCTACAGCTCGCAGCTCAATGCGAGCCTGTTCGGTGGCGCGCTGATCCACTACCAGGATTCGACCACGGGTGGCCGCAGCCACCTGCTCGATTTCACGACGGGCACCACGAGCTTCGGCGATGCCGCCCTGCCCGCCGGCACGACCTGGACCGACCAGAACAGCAACCTGAGCGTGACGGTCACCAGCATCACGGCGGGCGCGATGACGGTCGCGGTGAACTACTCCGGCGTGGTCTGCACGCCCGCCGCGCCGACGATCACCGCCTCGCCGACCGGCGTCGCGACCGAGTACGGCTCGTCGGCGCAGTTCAACGTCACCGTCAAGAACAACAGCAGTTCGGGCTGCGGGTCGGAGACCTTCAGCCTCGACTCGGCGGTGCCCACTGGCTGGAGCAAGGCCTTCGGCACGAGCGCGCTCACCCTGAGCCCCGGCCAGCAGTCGGCGACGACGCTCACGGTCGGCGTGCCGAACCCATACGCGCTCGGCACCTATGCCGTCACGAGCAATGCCAAGAGCTCGACCGGCAAGAGCGCCTCGGACTCCGACAACGTGACGGTCGTCGAGCCCGCCAACACGCTCACGGTCAACGTGAGCGGCGGTTCGGTGGCCTTGAGCACGCCGGTGAAGACCTGCACGAGCACCTGCAGCACGAACTACAGCGGCAGCACGACGTCCGTGACCCTGACGGCCAAGCCGGCGACACGCATGGTGTTCACCGGCTGGTCGGGCGCGTGCAGCGGCACCGCGACGAGCTGCACGGTGACGATGAACGCGGACAAGACCGTGACCGCGAACTTCAAGAAGCAGACCGGCAAGAAGTAGCCCGGGCAGCGCCCCGGCTTTCCTGACGGCAAGAGCGCCCCGCTTCGGCGGGGCGCTCTCGTCTTCGCAGGCGGCACGGCTCCGACGCGCGCGCAGCAAAAAAACGAAACCCCGCGTGAGCGGGGCTTCGTCTCGAACTGCCTCTTACGCTTTCGGGCGCGAGGCGACCGACGGCGAGTTCTCCGTCAGGCGCGACGCCGGCGCGACAGGCCCAGTCCCAGCATGCCGAGGCCGAGCAGCGCGAGCGTGCCAGGCTCAGGAGCCTGCTGTTCGCAGTCACGGCATTCGACGTCGATGTCGAACGAGCCGAGGCTGCCGACCTTCTTGCCCTTGGTGTCGATGTACTGGTACTTGAGGTGCAGCGTGTCGTACACGGTGGCCGCGTCGAACTGGAACACGAAGGTCAGGTCGGTGCCCGCGCCGACGAGGCCCACGCCTTTGTTCGCACCCGCCCACGCGCACATCTTGGTGCCCGGGGACGCGTCATTTGCGCAAATGGCTCCCCCGTTGTTCAACTCGCCCGTATAGAAGGCAAACGGGTCCCCGCCGCCCGGATACGAAACCAGGCTGGCG
>CAZRKS010000075.1:9802-11473 GCA_964600315.1 uncultured Steroidobacteraceae bacterium
TGACATCCTGTGATGCGTATGTGGCAGCAGTCGATTCCGACGTAACTCGTCGCGGTGGTGCCGCGCTTGCCCAATTCCTGCAGGATCCGTGCCAGAGATTTCAACTACCTGATCTGATTATGGAAAAGAACGACGGGCGGACCGCGCAGGCCGGGCTGCCCTGATCGAATGTAAAGAATCCCGACGCACCCGCGTGAGCCCGAGCCCCAGCAGGCCGAGTCCCAGGAGGGCCAGCGAACCCGGCTCCGGCACGCTGTGCTCGTCGCAGTCCCCGTCGCGGCACACGGTGAACGAGTTGGCGAGCGACATCAGGCCGGCGCCATTGACCTTGTCGCAGACGGTCGAGTTCGTCCCCGAGCCCGACTTCTTGCCGTTCTTGGCGCCTCCGCCGGTCGAATTGTTACCGACGCAGTCGGCCCCGTCCGGACCGACGAACCAGGCCCGGATCGGGTTGGACGTGTTGGCGAATGCCGACAGCGGGACCACCTGGTCAAATGCGATGGTGAAATCCCAGTAATACGTGCCGCTGGTGGGCGCGATCTTGCCACCGCCACCGAGGTTCGAGCCCTGGACGTAGGCGCAGGCGTTGTCCTTGCTACCAGGACCCTGGCAGCCGTCGTTGGTCAGGTTGTAGTAGCTGGTGAGCCAGGTGCCGGGCGCGTCGGTGCCCGTGAGCGTGATCCCGCTGGTGGCCGGGCTGTAGCCGGACACCTTGAATCCGACCGCGGCGATATAGGCCTGGTTGCCCCGGCCAGTCGTGTTCCATTCGCTCGACGTGAAGTCCGCGACGTAGCGGAAACTCCAGGTCGCGCCACTGCCGCCCGTGACGAAGACGTCGAACAGCGCGCCGTTGTAGTCCACCGCCGTGGCCTGCGCTCCGGAGGACATCGCGAGGGCGGCGGTCGCAGCGATCCCTGCGACGAGGTTCGTCGGCCGGGCGAGTCTCTTCTTCTGGTTGTAGCTCATGATCCGAGGGGTCCTTGTCAGTCGAATTGCGGTGAGCCGAACAAGCACAGACCGTGCCAACCGTTTAAGTCTCTGATTTTCCAGCTCTTGCGGATCGTCGGGCAGGGCCTCGGCGAGTGGCCTGTATAGTCCGCCGCGCCATGCGCCCGCAGCCTTCGAGACATAACCCGGCCGGCGTGGACATAAGGCTTGGACTTCGAGACATAAGGAGGGTTGGGGCACCCCGGAATGGGAACTGGTTCACAAGTTTGCCGCCGTGCGGCCGCCGGCCCGACGGAGCCGACCTGTAAAGGCGTCCGACACCCGAGGAGTCGGACCGCCGCGCCCCCTCGGAGGCACCCCCGACGCGCGCTGCGACGTCCGCTGCGAAGGGTCTGCTACCCTACGAGGCCCTTCGCCGAGCCCGTCCTGCGCCGCCCATGTCCGCCTCACGCACCTTCGACCGCCGCATCGCCGCCCTGGTCAATCGCCGGGCGGCCAGCGCGCTTCAGGGCGGGCTGAAAGGCGTCGAGAAGGAGTCCCTGCGGGTCACGCCGAAGGGCCTCATCGCCCACAGCCCGCATCCGCGGGCGCTCGGGTCGGCGCTCACCAACGAGCACGTCACGACGGACTACTCCGAGGCGCTGATCGAGCTCGTCACCCCGGCGTTTCCGGAGACCTGGGAGCTCACGCAGTACCTCTGCGACCTGCACCAGTTCGTCTACC
>CAZRKS010000076.1:0-11428 GCA_964600315.1 uncultured Steroidobacteraceae bacterium
GCTCGGTGATGCCGGTGATCGCGTTCCTCAAGGACCACAAGGCGGCGACGCTCGAGAAGGTCGCGTCCACCGTCGAGCAGTTCATCGCCGAACATCCCCTCGCGGACATCGAACTCCTGCCGGCCGCAGGCTCCGCCGGCATCGAGACGGCCGTGAACCAGGTGGTGCGCGACGCCTGGCTCAAGATGCTGCTCTACATCTACGGCACCGTCTCGGTCCTCTGCCTGATCGCGTTCCGCTCCTGGCGTGCCGTGCTCGTCGCCCTGTTGCCGCTCGCGCTCACCTCGGTGCTGTGCGAGGCGCTGATGGTGGCGCTCGGCATCGGCGTGAAAGTGGCGACGCTGCCGGTGATCGCGCTCGGCGTCGGCATCGGCGTCGACTACGCGCTCTACCTGCTCTCGGTGCAGCTGCACGGGCAGCGCATGGGGATGCCGCTGGTGGAAGCCTACCGTTCCGCGCTAGCGTTCACGGGCCGCATCGTGGCGCTGGTGGGCTTCACGCTGGCCGCGGGTGTGATCACCTGGTCGTTCTCGCCCATCAAGTTCCAGGCCGACATGGGGATCCTGCTCGCCTTCATGTTCCTGTGGAACATGCTCGGTGCGCTGATCCTGATCCCGTCGCTGTCGAATTTCCTGCTGCCCACGGCCGCCGTGCGGCGCAGCCCGTCCCCTGAGAAGAAAAAGCCGCTGCCAGCGGCGCCTTGAGTGTGACTGAGCCTCGGGTGCTCCCCGCGAACGGTCGTCAGAGCACCTCGATTTTTTCTTCCCGCCCCGGCCGCATCCCCTACGCGCCCCTCGTGCGGCGCGCCGGCCGGGCGACCGTCCGTCGGCGTTGCCGTGCCCGCGGCGCCACGACCGCGGCCAGTTCCGCCACCGCATCGACGGTGTAACGCGCCAGCCGCTCGAGGCCAGGCACCGCCTCGCGCAGGGCGATGAAAGTCACGTGCAATTCGTCGACGTAGGTGGTCACCGTCACGTTCAGCACCTGGTGATGCGCCACGACCGAGATCGGCAGCGCCAGTTCGACGGCGGCGCCATTGAAGTAGACGCGCCGCTCGAGGCCCGCGGGATTCGAGATCACCAGGTTGGCGAGCATCGGCAGGCCGTCGAGTCGCAGCGACTCGATCGTGCTCGCGAGCGTGTGCACGAAGATCGAGTACAGGGCGAGGCTGTCGCCGGCGATGGAACGCACCTCCTGCTTCATCGACCGGGTCTCGTCCACGATTTGACGCAGTCGCTCCGCGGGCGCCGCGCCCGGGCGGCCGAGCGGCACCTGCAGGATCGTGATGCGGTTGCCGGCACCGCCATGGTCGTGGAGGGCGACCGGCACGTCGGCCACGAGCGGGCGGTCCGGCCGCGAGCCCCGCTCCGCGAGGTAGCGCTGCAGGGCGAGGTCCAGGGCCGCGAGCATGACGTCGTTCACCTTGGCGTCGCCGCGGGCGGCGATGTGCTTCACGGTCGGCAGCGACACGCGGCAGTGCGCGAGCGAGCGATGGGACGTCGGCGGCGTCTCGAGGACGCCCGGCGTGCTGACGAACGGCAGCGCGAGGCCGGGGCCGACGCCGACGGCGCGCCGTCCCTGGCGCCAGGAGAGTCGCGCGAGATCGAGCAGCGTACGGCCCGTCTCCATGGCGCGCGCGAGCGGCGTCGCCGCGCCCGCAGGTGCCGACCCGACTGCGCCGGCGGCGGCCAGGCCTTCCCAGATCGCGTGCGGACGGCGGTCGGTGGCGGACTCGGACACCAGGGCCGTCACGATGCGGATGAATCCGATGCCGTCGATGATGCCGTGGTGCGTCTTGAAGTACAGCGCGACCCGGCCGTCCGGCAGTCCGCTGAAAACGTGCACCTGCCAGAGCGGTTCGTCGCGCGGCAGGCGCTGCACATGCAGGTCGCAGAGACGCGCGAACAGGGCCTGCAGGTCGCTGCCCTTGCGCAGGGTGTGGCGGTGCAGATGTCGGGCGGGATCGACGCTGTCGTCCTCCTCGAGCGCGAGGAACGGCCCGATGGCCGCGGGCTTCACGCGGTAATTGAACGGCGGCCCGACCGGGCACTCGAGCATGCGCGCCACGAGGCGATCGGCGAATCGCGCCCGCCCCGCCGCAGGCGGCTCGAGCACGAGCAGCGCGCCCACGTTCATGGGCCGCTCGTCTGTCTCGAGGAACAGGAACGCCTGGTCGATCGCCGAGAGCTTCGGCATGTCTCGATGCTACGCCCGGCGCGCGCCGCGGGCATTTCGCAATTGGCTAGGTGCGCTGCAACAAGACGGCGACCGACCCGCCGCGTTCACACCATCGTCTTCAGGATCTTGAACTCGCGCTCGAGCTTCGCCTGGGTCTCCGCCCCTGCGAACGACGCCACCAGCCCGCCGACCAGGGGGATGCCGCAGGTCACGTCGAAATTCCACTCGATCTGGCAGCCGCCCTTCTCCGGCTGCAGGCCCTTGGTGCCGACGATCTTCACCGGCACCCCCTTGATCTCGACGCGGACCTGGGCGAAGTGCCCGTCGCCGTCGGCGGTCCACTCCTCGGTGTGGGTCACGTCGTTGACGCTGGGGACGATGCGGCGGATCGCCGCCGGCGGGTTGGCCGGCTCCTTGCGCGAGATCCGGAGCTTGACGTTCGGCGCGCGTCCCTCACGGCGGATCGCGACTTCGGTGCCGCCGAGCTGCGCGTAGATCGCCTCCTGGTGCTTCTGGTCGGTGGCGAGCTTGAACGCGGTCGCGACGTCGGTCTTGAGCGTGTGCTTCACGTGGACTTTCATGCCTGCTCCCCGTCGGGCTTCGGTCGTGCGGGTTCCGGGTCCGATTCTAGTTCGCCGCGCAGCCGGCGTGCCATGATCCGCTCGTAGAGGCGCGGGGCGAAGCGGCTCAGCCACCAGGCCTGGCGCGCCGTCGATCCGATGAACAGCAGCCGGCGCCTGCGCGCGGCGGCCGCGACGATCTGCGCCGCTGCCTCGGCCGGCTCGAGCGGTCGCCCGACCGTGAGCTGGGCGTGACGGACGGGCCCGCCGTCGCCGCCGAGGGCGTTGCGGTCGATCCGCGTCGCGACGAAGGACGGGCACACGATCATCACCTCCACGCCCTGCGGCTCGAGCTCGGTGCGCAGGCTGTCGAAGAAGCCGTGCAGCGCGTGCTTGCTCGCGGCGTATCCGGTGCGCGCGACGAGCGGGGTGTAGCCCGCGACGCTCGAGATCGCGACCACGAGGCCGCGGCGCGCGACGAGGTGCGACAGGGCAGCCTTGGTGCAGTACACCGCGCCGAAGAAATTCAGCTCCATCACGCGCCGGATCACCGCGAGCTCGGTCGCAGCGAAGCCGCTGCGATGGCTCATGCCGGCGTTGTTCACCAGCACGTCGAGCCCGCCGTAGTGCCGGACGGTCGTCTCCACCGCCCGGGCGCAGGCCGCGGCGTCGGTGATGTCGCAGGGCAGGGCGAGGCAGGCCGTGCCCGCGGCCGTGAGTTCGCCGCGCAGGCTCTCGAGGGCGTCCGCGTCCTTGTCGAGCGCGGCGATGCGGGCCCCCTCGCGCGCGAAGGCGACCGCCGTCGCCCGGCCGAGGCCGCCGCCCGCGCCGGTGATGAGCACCGTGGCTCCCCGGAACTGGCGCCGCCGCATGCTCAGGGCGGCCCCAGCCCGCGGGCCTTGCGGAAGAACTCGAAGACCTCGGCCGAGGTGCGCTTCGGCACGTAGCCGAAACGCTCCTTCAGCCGCCGGTTGTCGAGCACCGGGCGGTAGCGCAGGAAGTCCACCTGCTCCGGCCCGTAGCGTGACAGCCCGAGCGGGTGCAGCACGGCGAGCGCCGCCCGCAGCAGCCCCGCCGGCACCGTGACGCAGCGCTTGCCGAGCCGCGCGGCGATCTCCTGCAGGCTGAGCGCGCCGTCTCCAGCGACGTTGTAGATGCCCGCCGGGCCCGCGAAGATCGCGTGCTCGATCGCGCCCACCACGTCCTGGTCCCAGATGAAGACGAAGGGGCTCCGCGAGCCGCGGATCGCGAGCAGCCTCGGCCGCTCGAAGAGTGCCGTGATCTGGTTGCGCGTCGTCTCGCCGAGGATCGTGCCGACGCGGAACACGACCTGCTGCAACTGCGGGTGGTCGCGCCGGTAGTCCGCCAGCATCTCCTCGACGAGTCGCTTGTGGTGCGAGTACGCGAACGCCTCGTTGCCGCGCACGGGGTCGTCCTCGGTCAGCCACTCCGGGTTGTCCGCGTGATAGCCATAGGCCGCGCCGCTCGAGGTGACGACGATCCGCCCGACGCTCGCCGCGACGCAGGCCTCGAGCACGTTGCGCGTGCCGAGCACGTCGACGGAGTACTCCAGCTCACGGTTCGACTTCGCCCCGGGCGTGACGATCGCGGCGAGGTGCACGACCGTGTCGATGGCGTGCCGCTGCAGCACCTCCGTCAGGCCCGGTGCGCGCACGTCGAGCGCGACGTACTCGACGCCCGACTGTCGCCGGTCGGGCGGCACCTCGCGCACGTCGGTCGCCACGATGCAGGCCGGATCGCCGGTGGTCGTGCGACGTTGCGCGAGCGCCGCGACCAGCGTGCTGCCAAGATAGCCGGCGCCGCCGGTGATCAGCACTCGGTGCGTCATGTGACGGCCCACCGGCCGGCGGGCACGCGCCGCCGCCACCACGAGGCGAGGGTCGTCCCGGCCAGCAGGTGCCAGATGCCCCACCACGCGGCGACGATCGCCATGCCGCCGAGGCCGCCGAAGAAGTTGAACACCAGCGCCAGCCCGAAGCCCGAGTTCTGGATGCCAACTTCGAAGGACACCGCGCGGCGGTCGGCCTCGTCGAGCCCGGCGAGGCGTGCCGTGAAGTAGCCGAGCGCGAGCGCCAGCGCGTTCAGCAGGAACACGAACAGCGCGACCTGCGGGACGTAGTCCAGGAAGAACTCGAGGTTCGCGACCAGCCCGCCGACTATGAACACCGCGAAGAACACGAGCGACAGGATGCGGAACGGCCGGCGCGCGCGGGCGGCGAAGCGCGGATAGCGATGCGCGATGCCCATGCCGAGCACCGTCGGGATCGCGAGCAGCACGACGATGGTGCCGAACACCTGCCAGGGGCTCAGCGACACGTCCTGCAGGATGGCGCGCGTCGCCGGGTTCATCGCGCCCCAGAAGGCGAGGTTGAACGGCGTGAAGAGGATGGAGCCCAGCATCGAGAACGCGGCGATGGTGACCGAGAGGGCGGGATTGCCGTGCGCATAGTTGACCAGGAAGTTCGAGATGTTGCCGCTCGGACAGGAGGCGACCAGCAGCATGCCGAGCGCGATGCTCGGGGCGGGCTTCAGGAGCAGGGTGAGCAGGAACGCGAGCGCCGGCAGCAGCAGCGAGTGCGCGGCGAGGCCGATCAGCGTGCCCCGCGGCGAGGTGAGAATGCCCTTGAAGTCCTCGACCTTCATGTCGAGCGCGACGCCGAACAGCACGCAGGCCAGGATCACGTCGAGCGCGATCAGCGACCCCGGCGTGAAGTTGAGCCGGACCGCGTCGATGCCGTTCATCGGCCCTTCGGTTCCTGGTGCATGTCCTTGAAGTGCATGAGCCCCGGCGCCCACATGTGCTTCACCGGGTCGACGTCGACGTGCACCACCGCAGGACCGCCGCTCGCGAGCGCGCGCTCGAGCGCGGCCTTGAGTTCGCGCGGATCCGACACCCGTTCGCCGTGCGCTCCCATGGAGCGGCCGAGCTCGTCGAAGCGGATCTCGCCGAGATCCGCCTTGATGGTCTCGTCGGGCCCGAGGGACTTGCGGATCAACGTCTTGACCGGCTTCAGCGCGAGCTGCTGCGTCATCTTGACCATGCCCCACTGCCGGTCACAGATGACCACGTACACGACCTGCAGGCCGTTGCGCACGGCGGTCTCGACCTCCTGCGGGTGAAAGCCCATCGCGCCGTCGCCGATGATGCAGCACACCGGCTGTCCCGGCCGCGCGACGGCCGCGCCGAGCGCCTGTGCGACGCCTGCGCCAAGCATGCCGAACTTGAACGTCGAGAGGATCGTGTTCGGCACGCGCATCTGATGGAACATCATGGCCCACACGGCGGTGTTGCCGCCGTCGGCGACCAGCACGGAGCCTTCCGGGAACACCTGCTGGCAAGTGTGCGCCACGTGACCGGTGTTCATCGGCACCGCGAGGTCGGCGAGCTTCTCGTCGAGCTGCGCCCGCTCGGCCCGCATCGTTTCGTGGTACTTCGCGAGCCGGCGCCGGCGCGCGTCGAGATTCATCCGGCCGGTGCGCGGGCCGAGCGCCTCCGCGAGGGCCGCGAGGAACAGCTTCGCGTCGGCGAGCACGGCGAGCGCCGCCGGCTTGTTGGCGCCGAGCACGTGGCCGTCGATGTCGACCTGGATCATCTGCTGCTCGGACGGGTGCCGCCAGTACGGCGCCTTGCCCCACCAGTCCGTTTCGCCGAGGCGCGAGCCCACGACGAGCACGAGGTCGGCATCGTTGCGCACCACGTGGTTCAGCTTCACGTAGGGCATCGGGATCGCGGTCGCGCAGGTCTCCGGCAGCACGCCGCGCGCAGCCCAGCTCGTAGTGACGGGCGCCTGCAGGATCTCGGCGACGCGTCGCAGCTCGTCGTAGGCGCCGGCGTGGATCACGCCGCTGCCCGCGTGAATGATGGGCAGCTCCGCCGCGGCCAGCAGCTCCGCCGCGCGCTCGACTTGCGCCGGCGACGGCGTCACGGGCTCCGTGCGCCGGTACTGGTGCGGCTGCCAGGTGGGCACGTCGGCCTTCACCTTGCCGTTCATGATCGTCTCGGGCACGTCGAGGTGCACGACCCCGGGACGGCCCTCCCAGCAGTGGCGCAGCGCCGTGCGGCCGAGCTCGGCGACGCGGTCGAACGACACCACCGCCGCGCTCCATTTCGCGAGGTGCTGGATCGCACCCACCTGGTCGAACGCCTGGTAGGCGCCGCCGCGGTCGGGGTAGACGATCTGCGGGCGGCGGCAGCTCGTGATGGCGAGCACGCGGTTGCCCTCGGCATTCTCCACGGCGAGCCCGGGCAGGATGTTCGCCGCGCCCGGACCGTTGCTCGCCATGCAGACGCCGAGCCGGCCGGTGAGCCGCGCGTAGGCGCCCGCCATGTGCGCGGCGCAGGTCTCGTGCCGCGGTGTGACGATCTCGATGCCGAGCCGGTGCAGGCTCGAGTAGAAGCCGAAGTACGTGCCGTCGATGATGCCGAAGACTTTCTCGACGCCCTCCGCCTGGAGCATGCGCGCCAGGACTTCGCCGCCGCTGGTTTCCGTCATGGTGTCCCCGTCGCGGGCCGGTCGGGGCCGGCCGTGTTTGTCCCGCGACTATACCCCCGCCTCCCGGCCGCGCGCCGCCTCCGCGGCGATCCCTGTAGACTGCCGCGGTTTTCCACGATGGACACGCGCATGCTTCGAGTCGCCTGCCTGCTGCTCACCCTGCTGCCGGTCTTCGTCGCCCGCGCCGAAACCGTCACCGTCGCCGCCGACCGCGTGCTCGAGGTCGAGACCGGTCGAATCCTGTCGCGGCAGGTGCTGCGCATCGAGGAGGGCCGCATCGTCGCCATTGCGCCGCGTGCGCCAGGGGAGGCCGTGACCCACGACCTCGGCGACGTCACGCTCCTGCCGGGGCTCATCGACGCGCACACGCACCTCGTCGGCGGCGAGGAACTCACGCCGTTCCAGGCACTCGTGCAGACCGGGCCGCGGGCGGCGATCGAGGGCGTGGCGAACGCGCACGAGACGTTGCTCGCCGGCTTCACGACGGTGCGCGATCTCGGCAGCCGCGATTTCGCCGACGTCGCGTTGCGCGACGCGATCGCCGACGGCCGCGTACCGGGACCGCGTATGCTGGTCGCGGTGAAATCGCTCTCGCCGACCGGAGGCCACGGCGATCACAACGACCTGCCGGACGACATCCGGGTCGAGCGCTACGCGGCGATAGCCGACGGCCCCGAGGCGATCCGCCAGAAGGTGCGCGAGAACGTCAAGTACGGGGCGGACTGGATCAAGCTGCTGGCGACGGGCGGCGTCATGTCCGCGGGCACAGACCCGACCATGGCGAACTACACGGAGGAGGAGATCGCGGCGGCGGTCGCAGCGGCGCGCGACAAGACGCGCGACGTCGCCGTGCACGCGCATGGCGCCGAAGGCATCAAGCGCGCGATCCGCGCCGGCGTCCGTTCCGTCGAGCACGCCTCGATGCTCGACGACGAGGCCATCGCGCTCGCGCGGCAGCACGGCACCTTCCTCGTGCCGAATCCGTACACCAACAGCTACATGCTCGAGCGTGGCGCCGCCGGCGGGTACCAGCCATACCAGCTCGCCAAGGCGCGACAGGTGCTGGGGCTCAAGATGGAGAGCCTGCGCAAGGCGATCCGGGCGGGCCTCCCGGTGGCCTACGGAACCGACAGCGGCGTGCAGCCCCACGGGTTGAACGGCCGTCAGTTCGCGCTCTACGTCGAGGCCGGCATGACGCCGCTGCAGGCCATCCGCTCGGCGACGCTGGTCGACGCGCAGCTGCTGCGCATGGAGGGGCAGATCGGCACCCTCCGGCCCGGGGCGTACGCGGACGTCGTCGCCGTGCGCGGCAATCCCCTCGACGACGTCCGCGTCCTCGAGGCACCGGTGTGGGTCATGAAGGGCGGCTGGGTCGCACAGTGACCGGTACGATCCTGCACTGGCTGCCGATGCTGGCCGTGCTGCTCGCCGCAGGCGCGTTTGGCGGCCTGCTCGCCGGCCTGCTCGGCGTGGGCGGCGGCATCGTGATCGTCCCGGTGCTCGACGCCGCCCTCGAACTCGCGGGAGTCCCGTCCAGCGTCTCGTTGCACGTCGCCGTGGCGACCTCCATGGCGACGATCATCCCGACCTCGATTTCGTCGTCGCGTTCGCACGCGCGCCGCGGGTCGGTGGACCCCGCCGTCGTGCGCCACTGGTCGGTGCCGATCGTCGCCGGAGCGCTGGCAGGCGCGCTGCTCGCATCGCGCGTGGAGGCGCGGGTGCTCGCGGGCGTCTTCGGCTCCGTCGTGCTGCTGGCCGCGATCAAGATGGTGCTGCCGCTCGATCACCTCGTGCTGCGCAAGTCCGTGCCGACGGGCGCCGCGAGTGCGGCGATTCCGGCCTCGATCGGCGCGATCGCGGCGATGATGGGCATCGGCGGCGGCGTGTTGAGCGTGCCGACCATGACGCTCTGCGGCGAGCCGATGCACAAGGCGGTCGGCACGGGCGCCGCGCTCGGCTTCTGGATCAGCGTGCCGGCGACGCTCGGCTACCTCGTGGCGCCGGCGCCGGACGCGGCCGCGCTGCCGCTGACCCTCGGCTACGTGAGCCTGCCCGGGTTCGCCGTGATCGCGCCCATGTCCTGGTGGGTCGCGCCGCTCGGCGCGAAGCTCGCCCACGCGATCGCCCGCCGGCACCTGTCCGCGGCGTTCGGCCTGTTCCTGATCGTCGTCGCGGTGCGCATGCTCTACAGGGCATACTCTTGATGCGCGGCACGTCGGCCCGCTTCGCAGGGGGAATACACCAATGAGAATCGCAATTCTGCTGACCCGGTCCGCGCTCGCCGTGATGGCGTGGTCTGCTTGCGCATTCGCGGCCTCCGACGCGCCGGGCACGGCCGCGCCCTCGGCCATTGCGGCCGCCATCGCGAGCCCGGACCGGCCGGTGGCCGATCGCGAGCAGGACGCGCGGCGCAGTCCGCAGCAGGTGCTCGAGTTCGCAGGCGTCGCGCCGGGCCAGCACGTCATCGACGTGTTCTCGGCGGGCGGCTACTACACCGAACTCCTCGCCCGCGTCGTCGGCGCCAAGGGCCAGGTCATCGCCTACAACAACCCGCCGTACGCGAAGTTCGCGGCGAAGGGCATCGAGGCGCGCTACGCGGGCGACCGGCTGCCGAACGTCCGGCAGGTCACCGCGACGATCGAGGATCTCGCGCTCGTGCCGGGGAGTCTCGACGCCGCGCTCTTCATCATGTCCTACCACGATCTCTACTGGCGGCCGTCCGACGGCTCGTGGCCGCCGACCGACCCGCTGCAGTTGCTCGCGAAGCTGCACGCCGCGCTGAAGTCGGGCGGCGTGGTCGTGGTGCAGGACCACGTCGCGAACCCGGGCGGCGATCCGGACAAGGTCGTGGACTCGCTGCACCGCATCGACCCGGCGCTCGTCCGGCGCGACTTCGAGAAGGCGGGTTTCGTCTTCGACGGCTCGAGCGACCTGCTCGCGCACGCGGCGGACGATCACACGCTGCTCGTGTTCGACGAAGCGATCCGCGGCCGCACCGACCAGTTCCTGTTCCGCTTCCGCAAGCCGGCGCCGGCGCCCTGACCGGATCGGCCGGTGGCCCCGCTGCATCGTCCCGGCGAGGTCCTGCGCCTCGCGATGTGGTCGGGACCGCGCAACGTCTCGACCGCGTTCATGCGCTCGTGGGGCAACCGGGAGGACACGCTCGTCGTCGACGAGCCGTTCTACGCTCATTACCTCGTGCACACCGGTCTCGAGCACCCCGGGCGTGACGAGGTGATCGCCGCGCAGGAGCAGGACTGGCGGCGCGTCGTCGACTCGCTGCGCGCGCCGGTTCCCTCGGGCATCACGATCCTCTACCAGAAGCAGATGTCGCACCACTTGCTGCCGCACATGGGACGCGAGTGGCTGGGCGCGATGACCCACGCTTTCCTGATCCGCGACCCGCGGCCGATGCTCGCGTCGCTCGGAGAGAAGCTCGGCGACTTCGACCTGCTCGCGACCGGGCTGCCGCAGCAGGTCGAGATCTTCGACGACGTGATGCGCCGCACCGGGCGCCTGCCGCCCGTCGTCGACGCCGCGGACCTGCTGGCCGGTCCCGAGGCGATGCTGCGCGCGCTCTGCGCGGCGCTCGACGTCGAGTTCTCGCCGCGCATGCTGTCGTGGCCGCCGGGTCCGCGCGCGACCGACGGTGTCTGGGCGAAACACTGGTACGAGCGGGTCGAGCGTTCCACCGGCTTTGAGCCGGCCGAGGTCGAGTCGCGAGCCGCGCTGGCTGGCCGGCTCGCCGAACTCGAGCGGCAGTGCCGGCCGCTCTACGCAAAGCTGCACCAGCACCGCCTGAGGCCCTGAGGAGTCCCGATGCTGCAGAAGTTCGACGCGCGCAATCGCGAGCTCGTGTTCAACGTCAACGGCCGGCTGTGCGCCCGCGACGAGCCGGCCCTGAGCCCGTTCGACTCGGTGGTGCAGGGCGGCGACGCGGTCTGGGAGGGCCTGCGCCTCTATCGGGGCCGCATCTTCCGCCTCGAGCAGCACCTCGACCGGCTGGTGAATTCGGCGCGCGCTCTCGCGTTCGAGTCGATCCCGTCGCGCGAGACGATCGTCGCCGAGATCCGGCGCACGCTCGAGGCGAACCGCATGCACGACGGCGTGCACATCCGGCTCACGCTCACGCGCGGCGTGAAGATCACCTCCGGCATGGACCCGCGCCTGAACCAG
>CAZRKS010000077.1:0-11093 GCA_964600315.1 uncultured Steroidobacteraceae bacterium
CCCCCGGCGTCCGCAGCCACGGGCAGCCGCGGGAAATCGCCCGCCGGGCGCGCACAGGCCTCGAGCCACATCGGTCCCTGCCCCTCGAAGCTCGTCTCCGCCACGCCCAGCACGAGCGCAGCCAGCGCATCGAAGACGCGCCCCGCCGCGCTCGACTGCGGCGCATTGAGACCGCGCTCCCACGCCTCGCGCACGATGGCATCGGGAATCGGGACCGGGCAGTCACGACCGGCCTCCCAGCAGAGTGCGGCGGCGCTGCGCCACGGCGCGCGTCCGGCCAGGTCGCCCCCCGGGAGCCGGAACGGTCGCAGGCTCGCCGTGCGACGCCAGGCCCCCGGCCGACCGACAAACGTCTCGCCGCCCCAGAGCGTCCCGTCAGCACCAAAGCCGACGCCGTCCCAGGCGAACACTATCGCCTCCTCCGCAAGGCCGTGCTCGGTCACGAGCGCGGAGGCATGCGCGTGGTGATGCAGCACCTGCGCGAGCGGGCCGCCGCGCGCCTGCACCCAGCGAGTCGTGGTGTAGCCGGGGTGGGCGTCACAGAGCCAGCGCCGCGCGGTCACGTCGTACAGGCGCTGCAGGTCGGCCACCACCTGCTCGAACACCTGCAGGCTGCGCGGCGTGCCCATGTCGCCGATGTGCGGCGCGACCACGACGCGCCGCTCCCAGGCGAGCGCCACCGCCACCTTGAGGTGCCCGCCGACGGCGAGCACGGGCTCCGGCAGCGGCTGGGGCAGTTCGAGCTCGAGCGGCGCCGTTCCGCGGCCGAGCCGGATCGGACGGGCCTGCCCTGCGGCGACGCGCATCACCGAGTCGTCCGCCGGACGCACGATCGGCCGGTCGTGGTGCAGGAACGCGTCGGCCACTTCGCGCAGGCGCGCGGCCGCCTCCAACGGATCCGTCAGCACGGGCTCGCCGCTCACGTTGCCCGAGGTGGCGACCACCGGCGCGCCGAAGGCCGTGAGCAGCAGGTGATGCAGCGGGCTGTAGGGCAGTAACGCGCCGACCTCCGCGAGCCCCGGCGCCACCGCAGGCGCGAGCCGCGAGCCGGTTCTGCGCTGCGCGAGAACGATGGGTCGCGCCGGATCGCGAAGTGCCGCGAGCTCGGGCTCGCCGGGCTCGAGTTCCGCGCACAGGGCCGCGAGCCCGTCGTCGCCCGCCGGCGGAAACATCACCGCCAGCGGCTTGTGCGGCCTCCGCTTGCGCTCGCGCAACCTCTGCACGGCCGTCTCGCTCAGCGCGTCGCACAGCAAGTGATAGCCGCCGATGCCGCGCACGGCGAGCACCCGCCCCGAGCGCAGCACTTCGACCGCGGCGGCGAGTGCCGCTTCGTCGCCGACCACCGGCGCAGCATCCCCCGTGACGAACTCGAGGTGCGGGCCGCAGACGGGACAGGCGACGGGCTCGGCGTGAAAACGCCGGTCGAGCGGATTCTCGTACTCGCGACGGCACGCGTCGCAGAGCGGGAAGCGCGCCATGCTCGTGTTGGGGCGGTCGTAGGGCAGGGACTCGATCAGCGTGTAGCGCGGACCGCACTGCGTGCAGTTGATGAAAGGATAGCGGTGGCGGCGGTCCGCGGGATCGGCGAGTTCGCGCACGCAGTCGTCGCAGGCGAAAAAGTCCGGCGGCACCGACACCTGTGGCGCGTCGGCCGCGCTGCTCGGCGCGATTTCGAAGCCCGGTGCGGCCGGCGGCGCGGCCTCCGTGACCTCGCGAATGGCGGGCCGGGCGAGCGGCGGCGCCCGTGCGACGATCGCGACGGCAAACTCGCCGACCTGCTGCGGCGCCCCGCAGACGACGACCTCGACATCGCCGCGCAGGTTGCGCACGTGGCCGTCGAGCCCGTGCTCCTGCGCGAGGCGATAGACGAACGGACGGAAACCGACCCCCTGCACCCGGCCGGTCATGACGAACCGGCGGGCGATACGCAGTCCGGCCGGCGCGTTCACGCCCCGTCGGCCCCGGACGCCTTGCGTCCGGCCCAGACATTTTCCCGCACGCCGTTCGCCCACCAGATCCGGCACGCGCCCTCGTCGGACACCATGCACGGTCCGACCGGCTGCCGAGGCGTGCAGGCGAGCCCGTAGAGGCGGCACTCGTTCGGATAGATCCGGCCGAGCACGACCCGGGCGCAGTCGCAACCTGGCGGCATCTCGCCGGCGCGCTTGCGCGCGACGTCGGTGTACGACGGCAGGCGCACCCGCGAGTCGTGTGCAGCGTAATGCGCCTTGAGCGCATAGCCGGACTGTGGAATCGAGCCGATGCCGCGCCAGTTGCCGTCGACGACGTCCATCGTCTCGTCCATGAAGCGCTGCGCCGTGGCATTGCCGCCGGGACGCACGACCTGCGGATAGCAGTTGTCGAGGAAGCAGCGCCCCTCGAGGCGCTGCCGCAGCACGGAGTAGAGCGCGGCGAGCAGCGAATCGGGGGTGAATCCGGCCACGGCGGTCGGGATGCCGTGGTCGCGCGGAATGAACTCCCACTCCTCCGGCCCCATGACCGTGGAGACGTGGCCCGGCGCGACGAGCGCCTCGAAGCCGGGCTCGCCGGAATCGAGCAGCATCTTCACCGCCGGCCAGGTGCGCCGGCCGGACATCAGGAACAGCAGGTTGTCCGGCGCGCCTTGCGCGAGCAGCGCCGCCGCGGGCGCCGTGGTCGTCTCGAAGCCGGCCGCGAGGAACACGACCGTGCGCGACGGGTTCGACTGCGCGATGCGCGCCGCCTCGAGCGGGCTCGCGATCGGGCGCACGTCGGCGCCGGCCGCCTTGGCCTGCTCGAGCGAGCGCGGTTCGCTCTTCGGCGCATTCACCGGCACGCGCAGCATGTCACCGTAAGCGACCAGGATCACGCCTTCGTGCAGCGCGAGCTGGATCGCCTCGTAGATGTCCTCTTCCGGGCAGATGCAGACCGGGCAGCCCGGACCGGGGACGAGTTCGATGTTCGCCGGGATCGCCTTGCGCAACCCGGCGGTCGTGATCGATCGTTCGTGTCCGCCGCAGACGTTCATGACCTTGATCCGCGGCGGCAGCGGCAGCGCGCGGATGCGGTCGAGCCACTCGGTCGCCGTCGTCATGGCACCCTCCTCAACGCGCGGCCGGAGGAACCGGCGCGTGCAGACTCGTGCCCTCGGGCTGGACCCGGGGTCGCACCGTCTCGCCGCGCCGCATGCGCTGCCGCTGGGCCTCGACCTCGCGATCGAGCCACCCGAGCCAGGCCGCAAAGCCCGCGCCGCCGCGGCTGGTGAGTTCGATCGTCTCGCCGCCGAAGCCGATCTGCCGGAGCGCGGCGTGGGCGCGTTGCGGGCTGAACTCCGTGAGGTAGGGCAGCAGGTCGGTCTTGGTGATCAGCGCGAGGTCCGCGGCGCGGAACATCACCGGGTACTTGGCCGGCTTGTCGTCGCCTTCCGGCACGGACAGCAGGGTGACGTTGCGGTGCTGGCCGAGGTCGAAGCTCGCCGGGCAGACGAGGTTGCCCACGTTCTCGATGAACAGTACGTCGAGGCCCGCGAGCGGCAGACCGTGCACCGCGTCGTGCACCATCGTCGCGTCGAGGTGGCAGGCGTTGCCGGTGCTGATCTGCACGGCGGGCACGCCGCAGGCACGGATGCGCTCGGCGTCGTTCTCGGTGGCGAGGTCGCCCTCGACGACCGCGATCTGCAGGCGTCCGCCGAGGGCGCGGATCGTCGCCTCGAGCAGCGCAGTCTTGCCTGCGCCGGGCGAGGACATCAGGTTCAACGCGAGCACGCCGTGGCCGTCGAAGTGCTCGCGGTTGTGCGCCGCGACGCGGTCGTTCTCGCTCAGGATCGCCGTGATGACTTCGATCGTCTCGACCTTGCCCGCGGCGCCGCCCGGCTGAGCGGCGAACGGGGCGCGGCTCGCGGACGGACCGAGGGAACAACCGCAGTCTCGGCACATGGTTCGACGCCTCCTAGTGGACGCCCGCGGGCTCCGACTCGATCTCCACGCGCTTCAGGATCATCTCCTCGCCGGCGGTCACGTCCACCTGCCAGTCGCCGCAGGCCCCGCAGACGATCCGGTTCGGCGCCGCCCCGGTTTCAGCCCCGCAGGAGCGGCAACGCACCCGCACCGGCGCCGTCTCGACCACGAGCGACGCGCCTTCGGCCAGCGTCCCGGCGGACGCGAGCGGATAGGCGTGCTCGAGCAGCTGCGGCTCGATGCCGGAGAGCGGCCCGACGGTGATCACCACCGACACCACGCGGCGCGCGTCGTGCTCGCGGGCCACGCGCTCGACCTGCTCGATCAGCGCCTGGCACACCGCGAGTTCATGCATGCTCGAGGATCTCGTCGAAGAGATCCCAGGCGAGCCGCGCCTCCTCCTCGCTCACTTTCTGGATGGCGTAGCCGACGTGCACCAGCACGTGGTCGCCCGGCGCGATTTCCTCGCCCTGCAGCATGAACAGGCTCACGGCCCGCTCGATGCCTTTGGCCTCGCAGACGGCCTCGAAACCGTCCACGGACCGGATTTTCATCGGCACTGCCAGGCACATCTCGGTGACCTCCCCCCAGCGGGACGGCGCTGGACGCGCGCCAGACTGGCAAACCCGCCCGGCGCGGTCAAATCAGTAGATGCCCCAGACCGCGAGAGGTTCCCCGCATCAGCGCACGCGCCCGCCCGGCGTCAGCACGTCCACCGACAGCGAGAACGTGCGCGACTCGGTCGGGCGCAAGGCGCCGACGCCGACGACCTGGCGTGAAATCTCCTCGCCACGCTCGTTGCGGATTGTGAGCACGACCGAGTACTCCCAGTCGCCGCCGCGCTGCGGGTGCTCGATCGACCCCTCCACGCGCAGCGCGGAGAAACCCTCGGCGCGGGCCGGGGCGACGGGCGCGACGCCGAACCGCAGGTGATGTCGGCACTGCGGGCAGACGGCGGCGCTCTCGAGGATCGTCGCCTTGCAGTGCGGGCACGTGCGCGTCCGGCCGACCGCGCCGCCGCCTGGGCGCCCGGGGAGCATCAGGCAGGCCCGGCCGTCACTTGCCGCCCGGCCCCTGCTCGCCCCAGCCGAAATCGGCCTGGCCGCGCATGCGCGAGCCGGCCGCGACGGTGAGCACGGCCGCCTTGACGTCGCCGTTGATCACGCCGCTCTCGAGCAGTTCGACGCGCGAGGTGGCGTGGATGTTGCCCTGCACCTCTCCGCTCACGACGACGGTGGCGGCGTTCACCTGACCGGTGACGTGCGCGCCCTGCTCGATCGTGACGTTGCCCTGCACGTTGACGTCGCCCTTGAAGCGGCCGGCGATGCGCACGTGGCCCGCGCCCTCGATCTTGCCTTCGATCGTGACGTCGGCCGCAATCAGCGATTCCTTGGCCGGACCGCGCTCGGCCGCGCGCCGCGCGGAGTCGACCGCGGCGAGCGGCGTCACCGCCGGGGCCGGGCGTTCCACGGGCCGCACCGCCGGCTCGACTGCCGGCGGGGTGTGCTCAGCCGCGCCGGGCGCGGCAGGGTCCTTGACAGAGGGATCTTTCCAGAGCGCCATTAGCTGTTCCTCGATGTGCTGTGGGCTGTCGTTGGTGCCGGCTGAGGGACTCGAACCCCCGACCAGCGGTTTACAAAACCGCTGCTCTACCAACTGAGCTAAGCCGGCGGCGGAGGGACGATTCTAACCGCCGCCGGGCGGACGGGGGTCACGGTTCTGTCGGTGCGGGCGGCGGCGGCGCGGCGGCGGCAGCCGGGCCGGCGGGGGCCGGGCAAGGCCGCAGTTCGAGGCTCACCGGCTCGCCGGCGGCGGGCTGAAACGCCTCCGGCCCCGGCAGGCCGGCATTGGCCTGGCGGTCGACATCGAGCCAGTAGACGTCCTGCGTCTGCATCCTGTCCTGGACGCTGGCGGCGAACCCCGCCTCACGCGCGGCCGCCACAGCCGCGAGCGCCTGCGCCGGGTCGCCGAACACGCCGAGCGAAATGCGGGTGCCCTGCCCTTCGTCGGCAACCCGGGAAACGTCCTTCAGGCCGGCCGCCTTGAGCGCGGCGAGCGCGTTGGCCGCGTCCTCCGGCGTCGCGAGATTGTCGACGCTGACCGACTGTCCCACCCGCACTTCGTCGCGCGAGGCCCGCAGACGCGAGGCGTAGCCGAGGCTGCCGAGATGTGCGAGCGCCGCCTCGGCGGCGGCCTGGTCCCGGAACGGTCCGCCGCTCACGCACTCGACCCCCGCGCCCGACACCTCCGACAGGCCGGCGCCTTCGACCACGGTCGAGAGTTCCTGGGCGAGCGGTGCTTCGCGCAGCAGGCGGATCGACGCCGGGCCGGGGCTGCTCGGCGTCGCGCGACCGGGCGGTGCCGGCGGCGGCGCCACCCATCGCGTCCACGCGAAGAACAGGATGTTGGCCAGCAGCAGCAGGAGGAAAAGTGCGCGCACGTGGGCCGGCTCGCGTTTCCGGTGGGGGGAGCGGATGCGGACTTTAGTGCTTCGACGCGCGGCCGGATAGGGGCCGAGCGCCAGAAAAGACCGGGCCCGCTCCTCCGTCGAGGAGCGGGCCCGCCACACTCGGGCATCGCCCGTCGAATTACTTGCCGCCGCTCGCCATGTAGGCGGCGACGTCGGCGATCTCCGCGTCCGAGAGCGTGATCTTCGCCTTGTGCTTCATCTGGCCGGCCGAGATCTTCTTGATCGTGTCGGTGAGGCCCTTCACGTCCTCGCCCGCGAAGTCGGAGGCTTCGTGGCACTCGGCGCACGCCGCCGTGAACTTGGCCTTGCCCGCCGCCGCATCCGCATGCGCCGCGAGATTCCAGCCCGCCATGGCGAGCGCCGCCGTCGCACAGACCATCACACGCCCTGTCTTCATTGCACTCTCCTGCCGTGAGGCTCGAACCCGGGCACTCCCCGGGAGGAATCCAGAACTCGCGCATTCTACCGGGCACACGTGGCTGCCGGGATCGTGAAAACCGCAACCCGCCGGGGAATGATGCTGCTGTCTGACTCTTTTGACCGGGCGCGCCGCCGGCAGTTCAGCGGGTGACCGCCTCCCCCGCCAGGACGGCGAGCCCGCGCAGCACGAGATCCGGACACGGCTCGGCCGGCGTGGCGAGCAGGTCGGCAATCGCGTCGGAGCCGCCCCCCGTGAGCAGCAGGGCCGGCCGGGTGCCGAGCTGGCGTGACATCTCCGCCACCGCACGATCGACCAGCGCGGCGACCGCGAGCCGGCAGCCGCGCTCGATGGCGTCGCGCGTGTTGTCGGCAAACAGCGCGCCCGCCGCGACGCCGCTCGATGCGCTGTGCGCCGCGAGATCGGCCGTGCCCTTCCACAGCGAGCGCATCATCAGTTCCGGCCCCGGCACGATGAAGCCGCCGAGATGTCGGCCGTCGCCTGCCACGCCGTCGACGGTCGCCGCCGTGCCGATGTCGGCGACACAGCAAGGCCCCTGCACGAGGCGGAATGCCGCGACGACGGCGAGCCAGCGGTCGACGCCGAGCAACCGGGGGTCCGGATACGCGTTGCGCACGCCGCCGGCCTCGGCGCTGGTCGCGGCGAACGACGCCGCCCGTCCGGTCGCGCCGCGCGCCGCCGCGTCGAGCGCCGCCGCACTGGGCCCGCCCGCCACGCTGGCCGCGAACACGCGGTCGATGCCGGGCACGCCGAAGAGGTTGCGGCGCCAGTCATCGACCGTCCAGGCGGCGTGCGCGGCCGCGCGCTGCTCCGAGAGCCGGCCGCGTTCGAGCGTCGCCCACTTGACGCGCGAGTTGCCGATGTCCACCAGCAGCCTCACGAGGGCGGCGCCTCGGCCGGTCGCAAGGTGACGTCACCCGCGAGGAAGCGCTCGACGCGTCCGTCCACGTCGACGCGCAGCGCCCCGTCACGGTCGGCGCCGAGCGCGCGTCCTTCGACCGAGCCAGCCGCCTGTGCGACCTGCACCTGCGCGCCGGCGAGCGAATCGAGTTCGCTCCAGCGCGCCGCGAAAGGGGCATAGCCTTCGCGTCCGAACCGTTCGAGGCCGCTGCAGATCGCACCGGCCAGCCGGCCCGCGAGCGCATTGCGTCCCGGCAGCCGGCCGCCCGTCGCGTCAACGAGGTCGGCCGTCGGTGCCGCCCCCGAGCGGGCGAGGTGCTCGCGCGCTGCGGCCGGCAGCGCGACGTTGAGTCCCAGGCCGACGACCACCGTCGCCGCGCCACTGGCCTCGAGCTTGAGTTGGATCAGCAGACCGCCGATCTTGCGGTGGCGCCAGACGATGTCGTTCGGCCACTTGAGCAGGGTCTCGGCCGCGCCCGACGCCCGCAGCGCGTCGGCCACCTGCACGCCGACGGCGAGGCTCAGCGCCGAGAGGTCCGCGGGCAGGTCGGCGTAGGTCCAGCCGATCGAGAACGTGAGTCCCGAGCCGAACGGCGCGAGCCACGTACGCCCGCGGCGACCGCGGCCGGCGCGCTGGATCTCCGCGAACACGATGCGCGCCCGGCCCGCACGCACCGGCTCGGCGCCGTACAGGTACTCGTTGGTCGAGTCGACGGCGAACAGCACTTCCACGTCGCCCGGCAGCGTGGAGCCCGCGGCGGTGGCCGCCTCGCGGATGCGGTCCGCGTCGAGCAGTTCGCAGGGCGCGGAGAGCCGGTAGCCGCGGCGCGCGGCCGACTCGACTTCGATGCCGAGCCGGCGCAGTTCGGCCACCCGCTTCCACACCGCCGCCCGACTGCAGCCGAGGCTCGCGGCAAGGGCCGAGCCGGAATGCAGCTGGCCGTCCGCGAGCAGCGCCACCAGCGCGGCGGACGCGCCGCCGCTCAACGCGGCCGAAGCAGCCACAGACGCCGCGCGCGATTCTCGTTGCCGGCGCGCATGCGGGCGAGGTTCGAACGGTGCGTGTAGACGATGAACGCTGCCATTGCCACGCCGAAGGCCAGCAGCGGCAGGTCGCCCGGCCGGGCGACCGCGAAGAACACCGGCACGGCCGCCGTCCCCAGCATCGTGCCGAGCCCGACGTAGCCGGTGAGCATCACGCATGCGAGCCAGACGACGATCATCGGCACCAACGCCGCGGGAGCCAGCACCGCCACGGCGCCGACGAGGGTCGCCGCACCCTTGCCGCCGCGGAACTCGAACCACACGGGGTAGACGTGGCCGATCACGACGGCGGCCGCGCAGGCCACCGCGAGCCAGCCGCGGTCGAGCGACGGATCGATGCCGACCCACGGCAGGTCGAGCGACGGCAGCACGCCGACCGCGAGCAGGGCCTTGCCGACGTCGATCACGATGACGCCGAGCGCAAAGGCCCAGCCCTGGGTCCTGAGCGCGTTGGTGCCCCCCGCGTTGCCGCTGCCCTGGTTGCGGATGTCGATGCCCCGGAGGCGGCCGAGCACGAGGCTCCCGAGCAGCGACCCGAGCAGGTAGGAAATGAGAGTCTTGACGCCGAGTTCCAGCACGCAGGCCTCCGTTCGCGGATTCTAGCCTCGAATCCGGCCCGCTGGTCGCCGCCGGTCACTCTCGCGGCGGCAGGAAGACCTCGGCCAGCATGCAGCGCACGGAGCCGCCACCGAGCGCCTCGACGGTCGGCACCGGCACCGCGACGAGTTCTCCGACGCACCCCTGCAGCCGTTCGAGCGTGCCCGGACCGAGGCTGTCGAGCGCCCGTCGGGACATCGCGAGCACGGACCCGCCGTCGCGGGTCGCGAGTTCGAGCGCGTTGCCGGCGAACGCGGCCATGCGCTGCCGATCGATCGTCACGACCGTCCGGCCACTCGCCCGCAGCCGCTCAAGCAACGCTTCGCGCTGCTGCGCGGGCACGGCCTCGTCGCAGACAATGACGCCGCGCCGCCCGATCGAGAGCAGGACGTTGGTGTGGTACACGGCGACCCCGTCCGCGCCCGTGGCGTCAAAGACGACCGGTTCATAGCCGAGTTCGCCGCACAGCTCGTCGAGCACGAAGGTGTCGGTGCGCGGCGAGCGGCACGCATAGGCCGCGCGCGACGCGTGGTCGAACACGACGCTGCCCGTCCCCTCGAGAAAGCGCCCGGAAAGTTCGTGGTGCGTGAGATCGACGAGGCGCGTGACCGCGTAGCCGCCCCGCTCCTCGAACTCGGCGAGGAGTTCCGGCCGACGCTCGAGCCGGCGGCTCGGTGCGAGCATCGGGTACAGCACGACCGTGCCGTCGTGGTGAAAGCTCACCCAGTTGTTCGGGAAGACCGCGTCGGGACAGGGCCGGCCGGCGGGCTCGGCGAGCGCATGGGTCGCGACCCCGCGCGCCTGCAGCGCGGCGGCGAGCCCGTCAGATTCCAGGCGGGCACGTTCACTCGCCGTCCCGGGCAGCTCGCCTCCCGCCACCTGCTGGAACCGGTTGCTGGCCGCGGTTTCGGGATTCCAACCGAAACCGGCGGGCCGGACCATCATCACGGCCGGCGCGCACTGTTCGAGTCGGGCCGGGTCGTCGCGTCGGCGCTCGGCGGATTCCGGGGCGGTCATGGCCCAATTGTACGGGTCGCCGGGCGCCCGCCCGTGCGGCGGCGCCCGGAACGTGTCGTGGTCCTTGGATTGCGGGTTTCCCCTGTTGCGGACGATTCTCATTACCGACAGACTTTCGCCGTCGCCCAACCTCCCCCGAACCCAGCATGTCTCCTGTCAGTCTCGCCGCGCTTCGCAAGGGTGCCCGCGGCGTGGTCACCGCCGTCAAGGACGACGCCCAGAGCCTGGGCGACGAGACCCATTCCACCGTCAGCCGCCGCCTGCTCGAACTCGGCTTCATCCCCGGGGAGACGGTCGAGGTGGTCGCCGAGATCTGGCCCGGCGGCGACCCGATCGCCGTGCGTCTCGGCAACACCACGTTTGCGCTCCGCAGGCGCGAAGCCGGGGCCGTGATGGTCGCGGTCGACAGGCGCTGAGCCGACGATGACGGCGCAGGCACACGCGCTCGACGCCTTGCGGCTCGCGCTGGTCGGGGTCCCGAACAGCGGCAAGACCGCACTCTTCAATCGGCTCACGGGCAGCCGGCAGAAGGTCGCCAACTACGCGGGCGTGACCGTCGAGCGCAAGGAAGGCGCGTTCGTCGGGCCCTCGCGCCGCCACTACCGCGTGCTCGACCTGCCGGGCTCCTACAGCCTGACGCCGACGACGCTCGACGAGGCGATCACCCGCGATTTCCTGCTCGGCCGGCTCG
>CAZRKS010000078.1:0-10994 GCA_964600315.1 uncultured Steroidobacteraceae bacterium
ACAAGATGTGTGGCCCCACCGGCATCGGCGTGCTGTACGGTCGCGAGGCGCTGCTGGCGGCGATGCCGCCGTGGCAGGGCGGCGGCGACATGATCCTCGCGGTGAGCTTCGAGCGCACGCTCTACAACGACCTGCCCTACAAGTTCGAGGCCGGCACGCCGCACATCGCCGGCGCGATCGGGCTCGGTGCGGCGGTGGACTACCTGCAGGGCCTCAGCCTCGACCGCATCGCCGCCGCGGAGCACGAGTTGCTGGAGTACGCCACGGCTCGGCTCGGCGCGATCCCGGGGCTCGAGATCGTCGGCACCGCGCCCGAGAAGGCCGCCGTGGTCTCCTTCACGCTGCAGGACATCCACCCGCACGACCTCGGCACCATCCTCGACAGCGAGGGGGTGGCGATCCGCACCGGCCATCACTGCGCCATGCCGGTCATGGAGTTCTTCGGCGTGCCGGCCACGGCCCGCGCCTCATTCGCGTTCTACAACACGCGCGCCGAGGTCGACCGGCTGGTCGCGGCGCTGCAGGTCGCACGGGAGATGCTCGGCTGATGGACCTGAACGACCTCTATCGCGACGTGATCGTCGACCACAACCGCCGGCCGCGGAACTTCCGGCCGATGCCGGACGCGGACCGGCACGCGGAGGGTTTCAACCCGCTGTGCGGCGACCGGCTCACGCTCTTCGTCAAGCTCGACGGCGAGACGATCACCGACGTCTCCTTCCAGGGCAGCGGCTGCGCGATCTCAGTCGCGTCCGCCTCGCTGCTCACCGAGAGCGTCAAGGGCAAGTCCCTGCCGGAGGCGGAGCGCCTGTTCTCGACCATGCACGCGCTCCTGACCAAGGACGACGCGGGCGTCGACTTGGCCGCGCTCGGCAAGCTCGGCGCGCTCTCCGGCGTCCGCGATTTCCCGGCTCGCGTCAAGTGCGCGAGCCTGTGCTGGCACACGCTCGATGCCGCGCTGCACCGGCAGACCGAGCCCGTGCGCACCGAGTGAAGCCGAACCGGAGGCTGCCGTGTACCAATCAGACAACGAAGCGGTGACCCTCACCCGCGACGTGGACGCGATCATCGTGCCCGCGGGTGTCAACGTGAAGCTGCGCGAGGGCCAGCAGGGATTCATCACGCAGGCGCTGGGCGGCAGCTTCACGCTGTACGTCGAGGGCAACCTGTTCCGCATCGCGGGCAAGGATGCGGATGCGCTCGGCAAGGAGGCGGCCGACGTCCCGCAGCTGCCGCCGAACGCGAGCGACGCGGACGTCCGCGAACTCGCGTGGCGCCAGATGAAGACCTGCTACGACCCGGAGATCCCGATCAACGTCGTGGACCTCGGGCTCGTGTACTCCTGCGACGTCACCTCGGAGCCCGACGGCCGAGTGGTCTCGGTGACGATGACGCTCACGGCGCCCGGCTGCGGCATGGGCGACGTGCTGGTCGAAGACGTGAAGGACAAGGTCGAGATCATCCCGACCGTCAAGCGCGCCGAGGTCGAACTCGTGTTCGACCCGCCCTGGGACCAGTCGATGATGTCCGAGGCGGCGCGCCTGCAGACGGGCATGATGTGAGCTGGATCCGCGTCGCGCCGGTCACTGCCATCGCCCCGGGCGACTACGCCACGGTGGAGGTCGACGGCACCTTCGTTGCGGTCTTCAATGTCAATGGCGAGTTCCTCGCGGTCGAGGACGTCTGCACCCACGACGGCGGAGGCCTCGCGGGCGGGCGGATCGAGGGCGACCAGGTGATCTGCCCGCGGCACGGCGCACGCTTCTGCCTGCGCACGGGCCAGGCGCTCTCGCCGCCCGCCTACGAGCCGGTCCGGCACTACGCGACGCGCGTCGTCGACGGCCACGTCGAGGTGCTCGGCGAATGAAGCGCCTGACGCTGGTCCGGCACGCGAAGTCGGACTGGTCGCTGCCCGGACAGGCGGACTGGGACCGCGCACTCAACAAGCGCGGCCAGCGCGACGCGCCGGAGATGGCCCGACGGCTGCGTGCCCGCAAGCTGAAGCCGGACCTGATCCTCGCGAGCCCGGCGGTGCGCGCGCTCACGACTGCGAGCATCATGGCGCGCGAACTCAAGGTGCCGGCCGGCCACGTGCGCCAGGACGAGCGCCTCTACCTCGCCGCGCCGGCCGACCTGCTCGCAGTGATCCACGAACTGGGCGGACCTGCGAAGCATCTGATGGTCTTTGGCCACAACCCCGGCATTACGGACTTCGCCAACCGGCTCTCGGCCGGCGACCGCATCGACAACATGCCGACCTGCGCAGTGTTCACCGCGACGTTCGACCTGGACGACTGGAGTGCGCTCGACTGGGAGAGCGGGCAGGACGCTGTGTTCGACTACCCGAAGAACCTGAACTGAACGGACCTTCCCGCGCCGGAGGCTCAGCCGCGTCCGAACACGGGGATCGACGCTCCGGTCACGGCCGCCGCCCCCTCCGAGGCGAGGAACAACACGACGTCCGCGATGGCCGCCGGCGCCACCCAGCGACTGAAATCCGCGCCCGGCATGTCTGCACGATTGCGCGGCGTGTCGATCGTTCCCGGCAGGATGGCATTGACCGTGATGCCGCAATCCTTGACCTCCTCGGCGAGGCTCTCGGTCAGCTTCTGCACGCCGGCCTTCGAGGCCGTGTAGGGCCCCATGCCTGCGCCGGCCCGCGCCGCAGCGGCGCCCGCGCCGATGTTGATGATCCGCCCCGCCCCATGCTCGAGCATGGTGGGCAGCGCCATCTTGCAGCTCACCACCGCCGTGCGCAGGTTCATGCTGTACAGCTGGTCCCAGGTCTCGACCTCGCCCTCCGCGAGCTTCTGCCACTGAAAGCCGCCGGCGACGTTCACCAGCACGTCGATGCCGCCCAACCTTAGCGCGGCCGCAAGCATTGCCCGGCGCGTGGACTCGACGTCGCCGAGATCGACGCCGCCGATCAGCAGGTGCCCCGCTTCGAACTCGGCGCGCAGCGCCGGCGGCGGCTCCACGGAGAGGTCGAGCAGCGCGACCTGCGCGCCGCGCGCGGCGAACGCCCGCGCAACGGCGGAGCCGAGCGCACCGAACGCCCCCGTGACCACCACTCTCTGCGTCGTCGCCATGCTCAGCACTCCGGAACGTTGACGGCCAGCCCGCCCTGGCTCGTTTCCTTGTAGATGACGCTCATGTCGCGACCGGTCTGGCGCATGGTCGCGATCACCTGGTCGAGCGAGACCTTGTGCGTCCCGTCGCCACGCATCGCGAGACGCGACGCGTTGATGGCCTTGACCGCGCCCATCGCGTTGCGCTCGATGCACGGGATCTGCACGAGGCCGGCAATCGGATCGCAGGTCAGGCCGAGGTTGTGTTCCATGCCGATCTCGGCCGCGTTCTCGATCTGCTCGTTGGTTCCGTTCAGGGCCGCGACGAGTCCGGCCGCCGCCATGGAGCACGCGACGCCAACTTCGCCCTGGCAACCCATCTCCGCTCCCGAGATCGAGGCGTTGCGCTTGTAGAGCATGCCCATGGCGCCGGCGACCAGCAGGAAGCGCACGATGCCTTCGTCGCTCGCGCCTGGCTCGAAGCGCCGGTAGTACGCCAGCACGGCGGGCACGATGCCCGCGGCGCCGTTGGTCGGCGCGGTCACGACACGCCCGCCCGCGGCGTTCTCCTCGTTCACCGCGAGCGCGAAGGCATCGACCCAGTCCATGACGTCGAGCGGCTTCGTCTCCGAGGACTCGACGAGCACTCGATGCAGCCGCGCGGCGCGGCGCCGCACCTTGAGGACGCCGGGCAGGAGCCCCGTCGCGCGGAAGCCGCGCTCGATGCAGTCGTGCATGACCGTCCATACGCGGAGCAGCGCGGCGCGGGTCGCCGGGTCGTCGCGGAAAGCCCGCTCGTTTGCTAGCACGAGCTCGTGCAGTTCGAGCCCGTGCTCCCGGGCCCGCTCGAGCAGCTCGCGCGCCGAGGCGAACGGATGCGGCGTCGCCACGGCACGCCCCTCCTCCCTCGGCTGGCCGAACTCCGCCGCGCGCACGACGAAGCCGCCGCCCGTCGAGTAGAACTCCTCGCGATGCAGCACCTCGCCCGCGCCATCGAGCGCCGTGAAGCGCAGGCCGTTCGGGTGCAGCGGCAGGACTTGGTCGCGATGGAACAGCAGGTCGAGCGGCTCGTCGAACTCGACCTCGTGCCGTCCCGCGAGCTTCAGTCGCCCGTTCGAGCGGATGCGTGCCAGCGCCGGCTCCATCACGGCCGGATCGATCGCCTCCGGCCGCTGCCCTTCCAGGCCGAGCAGGATGGCCCGATCGGTGCAGTGTCCGCGGCCGGTGAGCGCGAGCGACCCGTAGACCTGGGCCCCGACCTTCACGGTGCGCGCGAGCAGCCCGCGCCGTTCGAGGTCGTCGACGAACGCGCAAGCCGCGTTCATCGGCCCCATCGTGTGCGAGCTCGACGGGCCGATGCCGATCTTGAAGATGTCGAGTACCGAGAGGGACATGGGAAGGGCTGTGGCTATGGGCTGTGGGCTGTGGGCTGCAGGCCGAACCTACTCCATCGCCAGCAGCGACGCATTGCCGCCGACGGCCGACGTGTTGATGGTGAGCGTGCGCTCGTGCGCGAAACGGTGCAGGTAACGCGGTCCGCCGGCCTTCGGGCCCGTGCCGGACAGTCCGCAGCCGCCGAACGGCTGGGTGCCGACCACTGCCCCGATCATGTTGCGGTTGACGTAAACGTTGCCGGCCGTGACCCGCGACGCGACGCGACGCACCGTGCTGTCGATGCGGCTATGGATCCCGAACGTCAACCCGTAGCCGGTGCCGTTCACCGCGTCGACGACGCTTTCGAGGTCGCGCGCCCGATAGGTGACGACGTGCAGGATCGGACCGAACACCTCGCGCTCCAGCGCGGCGATGGAGTCGATCTGCACGGCGAGCGGCGCCACGAACGTGCCCGCGCGCGTCGCCGGGCCCAGTTCGCGGCGGTGCTGCCAAGCCGCGCGTGGCGTGACGGCCCGCGCGTGCCGCTCGAGGACATCGCGCGCCGCCGCGTCGATCACCGGCCCCACGTCGGTCGCGAGGAATGCCGGATCGCCGACGACGAGTTCGTCCATGCACCCGGCGAGCAGCCGCTGCACCCGCGGCGCGATGTCCTGCTGAACGCAGAGCACGCGCAACGCCGAGCAACGTTGCCCGGCGCTGTTGAACGACGACTGCACGGCGTCGAGCACGACCTGCTCCGGGAGGGCTGAGCTGTCGACGATCATGGCGTTCTGCCCCCCCGTCTCCGCGATCAGGACCGGGATCGGGCCCTCGCGGGCGGCGAGCGCGCGGTGGATGAGGTGCGCCGTCTCCGTGGAGCCTGTGAATGCCACGCCCGCCACGCGCCGGTCGGCCACGGCCCGCGCGCCGACGATCGCGCCATCGCCGGGCAGGAACTGCAGCACGCCGGCCGGGACACCCGCCTGCAGCAGCAGCCGCACGGCCTGCGCAGCGACGAGCGGTGTCTGCTCCGCCGGCTTGGCGATCACCGAGTTGCCCGCCGCGAGCGCCGCGGCCACCTGGCCCGTGAAGATGGCCAGCGGAAAATTCCACGGGCTGATGCAGACGAAGACGCCGCGGCCGTGCAGCGTGAGTTCGTTGCTCTCTCCGGTCGGTCCCGGGAGCCGCACCGGCTGCCCGAAGTCGGCTCGGGCGCGGGCCGCGTAGTAACGCAGGAAATCCACCGCCTCGCGCACTTCGGCGAGGCTGTCGGGAACCGTCTTGCCGGCCTCGCGCACGCACATCGCGATCAGTTCGTGCAGGTTCGCCTCGAAGAGGTCGGCAGCCCGCTCGAGCGCCGCAGCGCGCCGCTCTGCGCCCTCGGCATCCCACGCGGGCTGCGCACGGACCGCGACGCTGATCGCCGCGTCGACCTGCGCCGCCGTCGCAGTTCGCACCGTGCCCACGATGTCACCCGCACTTGCGGGATTGCGCACCGGCTCGGGATGGCCCTCGAGTTCGCGCCCGTCGACGATCGGCGCCGCGACCCACGGGCGGCGCGAAACACGCTCCATGCGGTCCGCCAGTTCGCGCAACACGCCGCCGTCGGCGAGATTGAGCCCGCGGGAATTGAGGCGCTCCGGGCGGTACACGTCCGCCGGCTGTGCAATGCGCGGATGCGCGGCGTGCGCATAATCGTCGGTGGTCCGCACGGGATCAGCCACGATCCGCTCGACGGGCTCCGCCTCGTTGACGATCCGGTTCACGAACGACGTGTTGGCCCCGTTCTCGAGCAGCCTGCGCACGAGGTACGGCAGCAGGTCTTCGTGCTCGCCCACGGGCGCGTAGACGCGGCACGGAACGCCAAGGCCGTCCGGCCGCGTCACTTCCGCGTACAGGCTCTCGCCCATGCCATGCAGCCGCTGAAACTCGAATTCACGCCCCAGCCGCCGCGCGTGATGCGACACGGCCGCGACGGTCTGCGCGTTGTGCGTCGCGAACTGCGGATACAGCAGGCCGGCGCCCTGTTCGAGCATGAGCCGGGCGCAGGCGAGATACGCGACGTCCGTGTTCGGTTTGCGGGTATAGACCGGGAATCCGGGCAGCCCGCGCTCCTGGGCGCGCTTGATCTCCGCGTCCCAGTAGGCGCCCTTCACGAGGCGGACGTGCAGCAGGCGCCCGGTGTCCTTCGCGACCGTCATCAGGTGGCGCAGGACCGCCGGCGCGCGCTTCTGGTAGGCCTGCACGGCGAGGCCGAAGCCGGACCAACCTTCGAGCCGCGGCGCGCGGCAGACCGACTCGAGCAGTTCGAGCGTGAGTTCGAGCCGCTCCGATTCCTCTGCGTCGAGCGTCAGGGCGATACCGGCGTCGCGAGCGGCGACGCAGAGGTCCGCGAGGCGCGGCGCGAGTTCCGCCAGCACGCGGCCCCGGTGGGCGCGCTCGAATCGCGGGTGCAGCGCCGAGAGCTTGACCGAGATGCTCGGCCGGGCCTCCGCGTCCGCATATTCGCCGGCACGCGCCTGCAACGCAGCGATGGCGCCCTCGTACGCGGCGAAGTAGCGCTCCGCGTCCGACCCCGTGAGCGCCGCCTCGCCCAGCATGTCGAAGGTGTAGCGGTAGCGACGATTGCCGCCCTGCAGCGAGTTGTCGAGCGCCTCGGCGATGGTGCGTCCCATGACGAACTGGTGCCCCATGATGCGCATCGCCTGGCGCATCGCGGTGCGCACGACCGGCTCGCCGATGCGACCGACCACGCGCGCGATGGCACCCTGCGGCGCGGCCACGTCCACCGCATCGAGGCGGATGATCCTCCCGGTGAGCATGAGGCCCCAGGTGGATGCGTTCACGAACAGCGACTGGCTGTCGCCGAGGTGGCTCGCCCAGTCGCCGGCCCTGAGCTTGTCGGCGATCAGCCGGTCCGCGGTCTCATCGTCGGGAATCCTGAGCAGCGCCTCCGCGAGGCACATCAGGATGACGCCCTCCTGCGAGGAGAGGTCGTACTGGCGCAGGAACGCGTCGAGTCCGCCCCGCGACACCGGCGCTGCGCGCACGGCCTCCACCAGCCGCGCCGCCTCGGTCTGTACCTGCGCCGCGTCCGCTTCGGCGAAGCGCGCCGCATTGGCGAGATGGCGGACGAGTCGCGGCTCGTCGCCCAGGAATTCCGAGTTGATCGCGCGGCCGACCGGCGTCAGGAAGTCCGCGGCATCCGCGAACAGGAACTGCGACGATGAGCGCTCCCCGGCGTCGTTCGGCATGGCGTTCGCACCCGCTTTCTTTGCGGCGGATTCTAGCGAATCGCGGTCGCCCGCGGGTCCCACCCCCCCGCGGGCCGTGTCCACCGCTCCGCCTACTTGGTCTCGTACAGCAGGCCGACCGTCGTCAGCGTGTCCGTCTTCTCGACACCCGCGGGCACGTCGGTGTTGTAGCGCACCTGGTAGCCGACGCGGAGCCCGAGCGACCCGGACATCATCACTTCGAGGCCGAGATCGTTCTGCAGGTACGTGTTGTCCGATCCCGCCTCGACCAGGAAGCGGTCGATGACCTTCGTGTTGTCGGTCAGCTTCTGCTCGAGTCCCGCGTCGCCGCGGAAGATGAGCCCGTCGGTGGACTTGCCGGTCTCGCGCTCCTTGGCGAAGCGATAGCCCGGACCGCCCTGCACCCACAGCTTGGTCGCCTCGGTGTCGAAGAACTTGTAGCCGAGGCCCGTGGCGAGCGACGCCTGGTAGTCGTAGGCGCTGAAGCGGTCGTCCTCGTAGCGGCCGGCACCGAACCAGTAGGCTTTGGGCGTGAAGTCATAGTTCGACTGCCCGCGCAGTTCCCAGCGCTGGGCGGTCGTCTGGTCGCCGTCGTTGCCGTAGTTGCCCGAGAATCCCAGTTCGTGGCGCCACTGGTCGTACGCATTCTTGACCACGAACGCCGCGTTCGCCGACTCGTTGTCGCTGTTGCCGGTCGCGAACGAAGCACCGAGTTCGCCCTTGCCGGACCACTCGGCCATGGCAGGCGCGGAGGCCGCGGCCAGGACGACAGCGACCCCTGAAATGATCGTGCGATGACTCATCTGTCGGTCTCCTTGACGTCTTGCTGCACTGGAATCGACCATTATAGCCAACTGCCGTCCGTTGCCCGGCCGGCCCAACAGGAAGCCTCATGACCGACGCCCCGTACAAGTTCATCGCCACGACCGAGAATTTCGTCGCCACCGTCGTCGAAGGCTCGGCCGAGCGGCCGGTGCTCGTGGACTTCTGGGCGCCGTGGTGCGGCCCGTGCCGCACGCTGATGCCGTTGCTCGACCGCATCGCCGACGATTACGGCGGCCGCATCGCGCTCGCCAAGCTCAATACGGACGAGGAGCAGGAGATCGCGGGCCATTTCGGCATTCGCAGCATCCCGACGGTGATGCTCTTCCACAAGGGCGAGGTGGTCGAGCAGTTCGTCGGCGTGCAGCCGGAAACCGCGATCCGCAGCCTTATCGACCGCCATCTCGTCCCCGCCGCGGACGATGCCACGGACAGTCCCGCGGCCCTCGTGGCCCGAGCCGAGGCGGAACTCGCCGCCCGGGACGCCGGCGCCGCAGAGGCCACGGTGGAACTGCTCGCCGCCCGCGATCCGGAGCACAAGGCGCTGCGCTCGCTGCGCGCCCGCGCCGGGTTCGTCGCCGCCGCGAACGCGCGGCCCGACGTCGCTGCCCTGCGTTCCGCCCTCGAGCGCGATCCGAACGACTCGGCGGCGCGCCACGCCCTCGCCGCGCATCATGCCCTCGCCGGCGATTACGCCACCGCGCTCGCCGAATGGCTGGACCTGATGCGCCGCGATCGCCGCTTCGGAGACGATCTGGCGCGGCGCAGCATCCTCGCCGCGTTCGACGTGCTCGGCGAAGGCCACGAACTCACGGCGGGTTCGCGGCGCCGGATGGCCAGCCTGCTGAACTGACGTCGCGGAGCAGGACCGCCCGTATCTGCACGGTCTTGCCCGCATCCGGGGAGCGAAGTATAAGAGGCCGCGAGTACGCACGGGTTGGGGGCGCGGGTCGAGCGATGGCCGAGAAGCCTGAGTCCGACGAGTTCGACGAGGAAGACGTCGATGAGGTGTCCGGCGGCGACGAGTCGCTCGACGTCGATCGCATGATGCAGGACCTCGACAAGCGCAAGCGCAGCGGAGCGCGGGGCCCGGAGCCTGCGTGGCGCAAGCTCGAACGACTGCTCGAGCAGAAGCGGACTTCCGAACTGCTCTCCGACTTCGACGACTACGACATCGGCGACCGCCGGCGACCGACCAAGCCCTAGCGGAAATCCCGCGGGCGCGTGGCGACGTGCCCGAGCCAGCGCGTCAGGTCGACGATCCGCCGCGCGATCACGTGACGCACCTCGCCCTCGACCTGCAGTTCGCCCGCGACGCCCATCAGGCGTGAGCCGACGAGCGCCCGCCGCTGCCGCTCGGCGACGTCGCGCCACACGATCAGGTTGACGTAGCCCGTCTCGTCCTCGAGCGTCACGAAGGTCACGCCCTGCGCGCTGCCCGGCCGCTGCCGCGTGATGACGAGCCCCGCCGTGCGCACCGTCGCACCGTGCGCGAGTTCCCTGAGCGCCGCCGCGCTCACGATCCCGCGCTCCTCGAGCCGCGCGCGCAGCAGCGCGACCGGGTGGCGCCGCAGCGTGAGGCCGGTGTGCGCGTAGTCGGCCACGATGTCCTCGCCTTCCCGCGGCGCACGCAGCAGTGGAATGCCCTCGGCGATGCGCGGCTGCGGCAGGAGCGGCAGGGGCGCCTCGACGCCGGCCACGCTCCAGGCCGCCCGGTGCCGGTGACCCGCGATGCCGGCGAGCGCGCTGGCCGCCGCGAGCAGCCCCAGCTCACGGCGCTCGAGGCGGGCGCGCTCGGCGAGATCCTGCACGCTCGCGAACGCCGCGGCGCTCCGTGCCTCGACCAGTCGTTCCGCCGCCGCCTGCGACAGTCCCTTCACCAGCCGCAGCCCGAGACGCAGCGCGGGTGCCTCTTCCTCGCGCCGCTCGAGCGTGCAGTCCCAGTCGCTCGTGCGCACGTCGACGGGCCGCACCTCGACGCCGTGCCGGCGCGCGTCCTGCACCAGCTGCGACGGCGCGTAGAACCCCATCGGCTGGCTGTTGATGAGCGCCGCCGCAAAGGCGGCGGGCTCGTGCCTCTTGAGCCACGCGGACACGTACACGAGCAGCGCGAAGCTCGCGGCGTGCGACTCGGGGAAGCCGTACTCGCCGAAGCCGAGGATCTGGTGGTAAATCTGCTGCGCGAAGGCCTCCGGGTAGCCGCGCGCGGTCATCCCTTCGATGAGTCGCTGCTGGAAGGCGGTCAGGCCGCCGCGCCGGCGCCACGCCGCCATCGAGCGGCGCACCTGGTCGGCCTCGCCGGGCGAGAAGCCCGCCGCCACCATCGCGACCTTGATGACCTGCTCCTGGAAGATGGGCACGCCCAGCGTGCGTCCCAGCACCTCACGGATCTCTTCCGACGGGTAGCTCACCGGCTCGAGGCCCTGCCGCCGACGCAGGTAGGGGTGCACCATGTCGCCCTGGATCGGCCCGGGGC
>CAZRKS010000079.1:0-8060 GCA_964600315.1 uncultured Steroidobacteraceae bacterium
GTGATCCACATCTTGTTGCCGTTCAGCACGTAGCGGTCGCCGCGCCGCTCGGCGCGCAGGCGCATGCTCATCACGTCCGAGCCTGAGCCGGGCTCGCTCATGGCGAGCGCGCCGAGGTGCTCGCCGCTCACGAGCCTCGGCAGGTAGCGAGCCTTCTGCTCGTCGGTGCCCCAGCGGCGGATCTGGTTCACGCACAGGTTGGAGTGCGCGCCGTAGGAAAGGCCCACGGCGCCCGACGCCCGGCTGATCTCCTCCATGGCAACGACGTGCGCGAGGTAGCCGAGTCCGGCGCCGCCCCATTCGGGCTCGACGGTGATGCCGAGCAGCCCGAGCTCGCCGAGCCGCGGCCACAGGTCGCGCGGGAACTGGTTCTTGCGGTCGATTTCTTCCGCGCGCGGCGCGAGCTCCGCAGCGGCGAAAGCACGCACCGTCTCGCGCAGCATCCCGAGGTCCTCGCCCAGCCCGAAATCGAAGTCCAGCACGGTCGCGCCCTCCGCAGCTTGTGTCCCGGCACCGGCCGGTATATTGTCCGACAATCCGATGAAACGTCAATCGCCCCGCGCCCCTGCCAAGCGCGCCCCCAAACCGCTCTTCGAGGCCATCGACGCGCAGCCGGCCTACGGCCGCGTCGCCGCGGCGATCGAACGGAAGGTCCTCGAGCGCAGCCTGCGCCCGGGCGATGCCCTCCCCTCCGAGACCGAACTCGCGCGCCAGTTCGCGGTCAACCGCTCCACGGTGCGCGAGGCCGTGCGCCGCCTGGAGTCCGCAGGGCTCGTTGGCCGCGCGGCGGGCAGCAAGCGGCTGCGCGTCACCCGGCCCGGCCATGCCGCGACCGCTTCGAGCGTCAGCCGGGCGCTGGCGCTCGACGACGTCACGTTCATCGAACTCTGGGAGGCCATGCGCGCCATCGCGCCGCGCACCGCCGCCCTCGCAGCAGGACACGCCCGTCCCGAAAACCTCGAACGGCTCGAGCTCTGCATCGCGCAGGTCGAGACGGCACGCGGCTCGGAGGCCGCCGTGGCCGGCGTCGTCGACTTCTTCGGGTCGCTCGCCGCGACCAGCGCCAACCGCGTCCTCGTGCTCGCCATGCAGCCGGTGACCCAGCTGCTCGCCCCCTCGCTGCGGCGCATGATCGACCGCGTGCCGCAGGGACGCTCACGCATCGTCGTCGCGCAGCGCTGCATCGTGGAGGCCCTGCGCAAGGGCGATGCCGAGGAGGCCCACTCGTGGATGACCCGGCACGTGCAGGATTTCCGACGCGGCTACGAGATCGCCGGCATCGCGCTCGACACCCGAGCCGCAGCCCGTTGACGCATCCCTCAGCTTCCGCCCGCCGTGTTGACCCGCGGCTGCGGCGGGAGTAGCTTCGGCCGCAGGATGGTGGGGGCGGTTGCCGCGCGCCCGCGCGCGTTCCAGGCGCGGGGCGCGGCACGGACAGATTCGAGGTTGCTCCCGCATGAAGTCATGGATGAGAACCCTGTTCGCCGCGATCGCGCTGGCTGGTGCGGCCATGACCGCCGATGTCGTGAGCCATCGCGCCCTTGCGGACGACGCGGAATCGAGCCCGACCGCCGAGGAGATCCTGTCGCCTCAGGTCGCACCCGTCCGGTCGTCCAAGAAGATCGCCATCACGCCCCCCGATGTGCAACCGCAGGAACCGCAGGTTTCAGCGCCGGTGCGGTCGCTGGTCGCGGGCCCCAGCCGAACTGAGCGAATTGCCGGGTTCGCCGGCGTGCTGCTGGTCGCGGCCACGGCGGCCATCGGGCTCACCATCACGTTTCGCGCCCTGCGGCGGGACCGGCGGCTGCGTCGGCGGCGGCGGCACGCGCGCCAGGGACCGGACAGCGCCCACACCTGACCATCCCGTGTATGATCCAGCGAGCTTCCCGGGCCCGGGTGGCGAAATTGGTAGACGCAAGGGACTTGATCGCTTGAGCACCCGGATCGGAAACGGCCGGGTGAATGGGGTCAAATTCGGGGGAACAGCACCGCCGCGCGCGCCTGCAATCCCGAGCTAAGCCCGGCCGCGGTGGCGCCCGCGAGGCGCCGCCCGCTGTGGAAAGTGTAGAGACTTGACGGCCCCTGCCTAACCCGCCCTCCGCCGCGAGGCGACGGCGATACGGTGAAGAGAAAGTCCAGACCCCAAATGGACCCGAATCCGTGGATGGTCGGGTCCAGCAGCGAAAGCTGTAGCGGGTAAGAAAATCCCTCGGGGGCAACCCCATGCCGGTTCGACCCCGGCCCCGGGCACCAGATCTCAGGCGAGCGGCTCGAAGCGCGCCGTGAAGTGCCGCAGCTGCCTCGGCTGGGACACGATTCGCAAGCCGCGCAGCCGCTCCCGGTTGCGCACGACCTCCTCGAACACCTCGACGAGGTAGTCGGCGTGCGACTGCGTGTACACGCGGCGCGGCATGGCGAGACGCACGAGGTCCATCTCGGCCGCCTCCTCCGTCCCGTCCGGCCGCAGCCCGAACATGACCGTGCCGATCTCGCATGCGCGGACGCCGCCCGCCTCGTAGAGCGCGACGGCGAGTGACTGTCCCGGGTACTCGAGCGGCGGGATGTGCGGCAGGAACCGGCGCGCATCGACGAAGACCGCGTGACCGCCGACCGGCTGCACGATCGGCACCCCGAGCGCGAGCAGCTTCTCGCCGACGTACTCGTTGGTGCGCACCCGGTAGCGCAGGTACTGCTCGTCCACGATCTCCTCGAGACCGACGGCGATCGCCTCGAGGTCACGGCCGGCGAGACCGCCGTAGGTCGGGAAGCCCTCGGTCAGGATCAGGCGATTGCGGGCGGCGGCAGCGAGCGCGTCATCGTTCAGGGCGAGCCAGCCGCCGATGTTGGCGAAGGCGTCCTTCTTGGCGCTCATGGTCATGCCGTCGGCCACGGCGAACATGTCGCGCACGATGTCAGGCACCGCGCGTTCGCCCTGCCCCGCTTCGCGGGTCTTGATGAACCACGCATTCTCCGCGAACCGGCAGCCGTCGACGAAGAACGGCTTGCCGTGCCGGTGCGCGATCGCCGCGGCAGCGCGCAGGTTGGCGAGGCTCACCGGCTGGCCGCCGCCCGCGTTGTTGGTCACCGTCATCATGACCAGCGGTACGTGCTCGCCCCGTTCGTCGAGCAGACGTTCGAGGCGCGCGAGATCGATGTCGCCCTTGAAGGGATGCGGCAGGTCCGGCACGTGCGCCTCGGCGATCACGAGATCGACGGCCTCGGCGCCGGTCGCCTCGATGTTGCCGCGGGTCGTGTCGAAGTGCGTGTTGGACGGGATGACCTTGCCCGACCCGCCGACGATCGAGAACAGGATCGCCTCCGCCGCGCGCCCCTGGTGCGTGGGAATGACGTGACGGAACGGCATCAGCGAGCGCACCGCCGCCTCGAAGCGATAGAACGAGGGCGAGCCGGCGTAGGACTCGTCGCCGCGCATCACGGCAGCCCACTGCTCCGCGCTCATCGCGCTCGTGCCCCTGTCGGTCAGGAGATCGATGATCACGTCGTCAGAGTGGATCGCAAAGAGGTTCCACCCCGCGCGGCGCAGGAAATCCCGGCGCTCCTCGACCGTGGTGAGCCGGATCGGCTCGACGACCTTGATGCGGAACGGTTCGATGATGGTCTTCACGCGTGCCTCACGTGGCCGTCGCCGATCGTGCGAACAGGAAATACAGGGCGAGCAGCGCCGCCACGATCCAGGAGGCGGCCCGCACCTCGCGCCCGCGGCCGCCCAGCACCTTCACCAGCGGATAGCTGACGAACCCGAGCGCGAGCCCGTCGGCGATGGAGAACGTGAGCGGGATGCCCGTGAGCACCAGGAACGAAGGCAGCAGTTCGGTGAAGTCGCCCCACGCGACGTGCTCGACGTTGCGCAGCATCAGCGCGCCCACCAGCACGAGGGCCGGGGCCGTGATCGGTGCGTAGCCACCCAGCATCTCGATCACGGGACTGAAGAACAGCGCCGCGAGGAAGAGCACCGCCACCGTGAGCGCCGTGAGTCCCGTGCGGCCACCCTGCTCCACGCCCGTGACGCTCTCGATGTAGCTCGTGACTGTGCTCGTGCCGAGGCATGCGCCCGCCACGGTCGCGGTGGCGTCGGAGACGAACGCCTGTCGTGCGCGCGGCAACCGGCCATCCCGCATCAACCCGGCCTGCTGTGCGACACCGACCAGCGTGCCGACCGTGTCGAAGAACACCATGAACAGGAAGATCGTGACGTAGGGGGCCATGGCGAGCGTGCACGCGCCGCGCACGTCCATCGCCAGCAGCGTCGGCGCGAGCGAGGGCGGCGGCGCGACCACGCGGTCGGCGATCTCGAACCGCTGAATCAGCGAGGATTCGGCGACCAGTGGCGAGCGGACGAGGTCACCGCCGAGCATCGGCAAGCCGAGCCTGAGCGCCACGGCGAGCAACCCCGCGGCGAAGATTCCCCAGAGGATCGCACCGCGCACTCGGCGTGCGTGCAGGCCCGCGGCCGTGAACAGTCCCGCGAAGAAGACGACGAGATCCGGCGAGCCGAAGGCCGGGTTCAGCCTCACCGCCGTGCCGGGATCCTTGACGATGACACCGGCATTCTGCAACCCGATGAAGGCGATGAAGAGCCCGATGCCCGCGGCGATCGCGTGGCGCAGGCTCGGGCTGATGGAGTTCATCACCGCTTCGCGCGCGCCGACGAGCGACAGCAGCAGGAACAGCACGCCGGACACGAACACCGCGCCGAGCGCCGTTGCCCAGGGCACCGCGGCGCCGGCGGCGGCGGCCGCCGGAATGGCCGTGAAGACGAAAAAGAAATTCTCGCCCATGCCCGGCGCCTGGGCAATCGGGTAGCGTGCATAGAGTCCCATGATCGCCGTGGCGAGCGCGGCGGCGAGGCAGGTCGCCGTCGTGATGGCGCCGAAATCCATGCCGGTCGGCCGCCCGAACATCGCCCCGGACAGCACCGCCGGCTGTACGACGACGATGTAGGACATCGTGAGGAACGTCGTCAGCCCCGCCGCGAGTTCGGTGCGGACGGTCGTGCCGTTCTCGCGCAGCTGGAAGAAACGTTCGAGCATCGGCACGCGGCACGGGACGCGCCGGGAGCGGCGCGCCGCCACGTTAGTCGCGTCGCCACCCTCGGGCAAGGGCACCGAGCCCGAGCGCGAGCAAGACAGCGAGGTCCGCGCTCCCGCCACCGCCACCGCCGCCTCCGATCGGCGGTGGCCGGGCGATCGTGACCGTGGCCGAGCCCGTCACCGAGGCATTGGCCGTTGATACGGCGGTGACGGCGAACGTCGCCGGACTCGGTCGCGTGGCGGGCGCCGTGTAGACGCCGTCCGCCGTGATGGTGCCGTAGGTCGCATCGCCGCCGGGTACGCCGTTCACGGACCAGCCGACGCGAGTGTCGGACGAGCCGGTCACGGTCGCGACGAAGGTCTGCGACCCGGAGCCGGCGAGCAGCGTCACGGCCGCCGGGGTCACGGTCACCGAGGTCGGCGGTGTCACCACGATCGGCGTCGGGCACGCGGGCGAGCCGGCAGCGGCCGGCGCCGCGGTCGTCGCCGACGTCGGGCTCACGACGACGTCGGCCGAATCGCTGCGACCGGCATCGTCGACGACGATCAGGCGCAGCGTGAACGAGCCGGCGGCCGGCGCAACGGCGGTCGCCGTAGCCGTGTTGGCTCCGACGATGCCCGGCGGCGGCCCGTCGCTCGCGACGACCGTCCACGCGTAGCTCGCGATGCTGCGACCGCACGCGCCGCCGCTCCCCGCCGCGCTCAGCACGACGTTCTGCCCGGGCAACACGCTCGCCGGGACAGCGATCGCAGCGACCGGCCGCCGTGCGGCCTGCACTGCGCCCAGCGCGTTGGCCATGCCGGCGCCGCAGGTCTGGGTCGTGCACACACACTCTGCGGTCTGCAGGTCCGTCGAGCTCACCGGCACGTGGCACACGGGCACGCTGCTGCTCGCGGTCGGGAACGGACGCTTCGCCCCTTCCTGCAGCCTCGCGATCATCTGAGCCGGGGACAGGCGGCTGTTCACCGCGAGCATCAGGCCCGCGATGCCGGTCACGATCGGCGCGGAGAAGCTGGTGCCGACGTTGAAGTTGAACTGGTCCGTGTAGCCATTGACGGTCGGCCCACGAATGCCGAGGTTCGTCGTCGTGTCGAGCGAGTAGAGACAGGGCTCGCCCTGTCCGGTGTTGACGCAGTTGCCGCCCGGTGCGCTCAGCGCGATGGCCGGGCCGAGGTTGCTGAACCCGACCTTCGTGCCCGCGTGCCGAATGCCGGCGACGGCCGCGACGCCCGGACAGTTGGCCGGCGTCGACACGGGCCCGCCCTCGTTGCCGGCGGATACGACGACGAGCACACTGCGCGCGGCCAACTGGCTGATCACGTTGCGATAGCTCTGCGGACAACTGCCCGAAGCGCTGCCGAGGCTCAGGTTGACGACCCGCGCCGGATACGGGTTCGTCGGGACGCCATCCACCGCGATGCCGGCGGACCAGAGCATGGCGGCCTGGATGTCTGAATCGAGGCCGCCGCACTTGCCGAGCACGCGCGCCGGCAGGATCCAGCCGTTCCAGAACAGACCCGACACGCCGCGCGCGTTGTTGCTGAGCGCGCCGATGATGCCGGCGGTGCGCGTTCCGTGCCACGAGCTGTCGGACACCGAGCAGCCGCTGAATGCCGGCGTCGCCGCGTCCGCGCTCGTCACCCAGTCGCCGGGATCCGAAGGGTCCGCGTCGCGCGCGTTGCCGTCGTTGGCACTGTCGCGGTCGCTGACGAAGTCGTAACCCGGCAGCATGCGGCCAGCCGATGCCGCGGCTCCGAGATCCGGGTGATCGAAGAGGATGCCGGTGTCGAGGTCGGCGACCACGACGCCCGCGCTGCCCGTCGTGAGGTCCCAGGCGTCCACTGCGTCGACCGCGCTCGGCGCGGTCGCGGCGTTCTGCAGGTACCACTGTCCCGGGAACATCGTGTCATTCGGGATGGCCTGCGCAAACCGGCGCTCGTCAGGCTCGGCGAACTCGACTTCCGGGTCGGCCTGCAGTTGCTCGAGGTTCGCGCGCATCGTGGCCGGCGTCGCCGGGGCGTCGACCTCGACCACGAACATCGCGCCACTGATGCGGCGCGACTGGCGGAAGGGAATCCCGGTGCGTCGCTCGAGCCGCGTCACCTTATCCGCGGCCGCCTGTGCCTGCGCCGACCCCGTCGCGCTCCCGTTGCGGAACTTGACGATGATGCGCCCTGTCTCGGGCCCAGCCGGGGAGGCTGACGCCGGCCCCGTGATCGACAGCAAACACAGTGCTGCAGCGACCCGCCATGTGACGTGCATCAGGTCCATCCAGTGGTTCAAACGCCCCAAACTTACCGCAGGCGGGGCGCGGTGGACAGGGCCGCCAACGCCAGGCGAGCGGGCTATCGCACACTCCGCCGGTAGGCAACATCCATCAGCATTGGGTCGCGCGCCTCCGCCGTGCACAGCCTCTCGGCCCGCGGCGTGATGCCCACCCGCCCGAGGTCGAGCCGGTCCGCGTCCCAGCAGGTCTGCACGGTCACGTCGGCCTCGGTGAGCCCGTCGCTGTGATGGCGCACGGCGTAGGCGAGCATCTCGAGTCCCGCAGGATCGAGGCCGAGTTCCTGCTGCCCCATCGACAGCACGTAGCCGGCGGCCCGGGCGCCGTGTGCGCGATCCAGGCCATCGTGGTGACGCTGGCAGTCGTGCAGGAACGAAAAGAGTTCCACGACGTCCGCCCGCGCACCGTTGACGGCTGCCATGGTCACGCCGTTCCATCGCACGCGCGCCCAGTGCGGCACGCCGTGGACGCCATGCCAGTCCAGGCGGAATTGCTGGCGCGCGAGGCTGATCAACCGACGTCGCCTGAGATGGTCCACTCCGGACAATTCGCTTCTCGTGTGACTACCTGAGATTTTCGTCGAACCAGCGGTAGCCGGCGTACATGCCCACGCCTGCGGCGACTGCGCTCACCACCACGGCCGTGGCGAAACCGATCTTCGAGCCCAGCCACCAGCCGACCGACCCCGCGAGAAACGCCCCGAGCCACCCGATGATGCCGCGCA
>CAZRKS010000079.1:8160-10890 GCA_964600315.1 uncultured Steroidobacteraceae bacterium
TGAATCCGGCCGCCTTGTGGCTGCCGTCGCAGTACGGCTTGTTCCTGGACTGGCCGCAACGGCACAGTACGAACTCCTGTCCGCGATTCAGCGTGTGCCCGGTCCCGGAAATGATCTCGAGGGGCCCCACGATCTTCAGCGGCCCGTTCTTCCGCAGCACCACGTCGACGGGCCCGTTGCGCACCGCCAGCGCCGCCGAATCCGTGGCCGCGGGCTCGCCGCTCGCCGTGAACCCCGCCGCAGCATGCGAGCCGTCGCAGAACGGCTTGTGCTTCGACTGGCCGCAGCGGCAGAGCGTCGCCCGATGACCGACCGGCGAACCATTGATCGACAGCGTGCCGCGCAGAGCCAGCGGACCGTTTTCGAGCACACGCACCGTGTTGACGAGCGGCGCCGCCTCGCCCGGACCGTCGTCCAAGCGACGAGCGACGATGGCACCGGACGGGCAGTTCCGCGCCAGGGCAACGACCTCGTCCGGCGTTGCGGCATCCGGGTGGATCCATTCGCCGGCCACGTTCGGCACGAACACGTCGGGGCGGTCCAGGACGCAGTGCCGCGAATGGATGCACTTCGACCCGTCGAACTCGATCTCCACATTCTGGCCGCGGACGACTTGCTTGCTCACGGCCGACCTCCGCAATCAGCCCGGAACCACCGGCCGGCCACCCAGCAGCCGCGCCGGCAGCATCATGATGGCGCGCAACAGCGCGAACAGGCCCTCGAAGGCGATGCCGACCAGCCGGAAGGGCAACGAGATGAGCCACACGAGCGGCCACAGCACGAGCGCGCCGATCGCGAGCGGCCAGCAGACCACGAACAGCAGCAGCCACAGCAGGAACTTCACCATCGGCCCAACCTCCTCGGGCGCCAGAGCACACCGCATCCCGCGTCCACGATAAGACCATGACAGACCACCAGCGTTCCGCACCCTCGTCTTCGCCTGAGCACGATGCGGCGCTGTTCCAGCGAAACGAGTCACGCAGGCCTCGCTGCCCTCACCGGCGCGACCCGACGTACTCGAGGTGCGCTCCACACCGGGACCGGCAGGTTCGCCGGCCAATCTCAGCGCACCGCCTGGGCGAGCCGGATCGCACGCACCTTGCGTCCCGATTTCACGAGCCTGCGATCAAATGTCACGAACTCCGCGGCTTCCGGTGCGCGCACCAGGTGCAGCGCGTCGGCGAGTTCAACACCTCCGCGCGCGACGTCGAACGCCCGCGCCACGGCCGCCGCGTCTTCCACCTGCACGTTCGGCAGCCCGACCACGCCCAGCAGGGCCCTTATCGTTTCCGCGGCACTGCGCTCGTAGACCGACTCGAGAACCCAGGCGGTCTCGAGCAGCACCGTCACGCTGACCCAGATCTGCTCATCGGCAAACAGCCGACGCGCCTGCGCAGCCTGACGCTCGTCATCGTTGACGAGCAGCCGCACGATCACGTTGGTGTCGACCGCCAGCACCGGCCTAGCGCTTCACCGAGCGCCGGTGGCGGCGTGCGACCGCCGCGCGGACCCCCTCGTCCATCTCTTGGATCGATCGCGCTGATCCCGAATACGGCACCGACCCGAAGACTCCATTCAAGTCGGTGCGCGGAAACGGCGAGCGCGTACGCAACCACACCCCGTCTGGCCGCGACTCGACTTCGAACTCGGTTCCCGGCGGCCAGCCCTGCGCATCGCGCACCGACTTCGGCAGCACGATCTGGCCCTTGGATGACAGCTTCGTGGTTTCCATGCCGAGATGGTAAGACGCGGTAAGCACGCCGTCAATGCGCCGTCCGCGGTCGTTCCGACGCTCGGCTCGTTGATCGGCGCGCAAACTGCCGGCAGCGCCGCGACAGTTGATGTCGCTCCGGCAGCGTCCTGTCGGCGCTACGTCAGGATCTCGAATGCTGCACGGTGCCGCGTCGTGAGCGTCACCGGTGCCACGTCCGGGCGCTCCAGCGTCACCTCGCACGCGGCGATCTTGCAGTTGAGGCAGGCGTGGTCGCCGCCGGGCGGGTTGTAATACGTGAGCGACACGAACTCGTCGGCCGCCGCATGCATCCGGCCATGGATGCGCACGCCCGCCTCCGCCGTGTCGAAGTGCCACTGGAAATCCCGCCAGTCGCCGCGCGCCCGGAGCATCCGCCAAGCGGAATTGAGCCGGTAGTCGACGCCGCCGAACCGCAGGCACACGATCGTCATCCGCGGTGTCCAGAACGGACCGAGCTTCAACTGCGCCGTGGCGCATTCGAGGAACGCATCCGGCGCCTCGTCGAAGCCGACCACCTGGCCCCACGCGTACCGGTCGGTGTGCTGGCTCCCCCAGTTGTGATTCTCGCTGCCGATCCAGCCGTCGATGCCGATGGTTTCGCCGTCCACGTCGAGCGACCCGTCGAACACGACCTGCGGACGCGTGCACAGGGCCTTCGCCTTCGGCAGCGGCGCCTCGTAGGCCCGCTCCGGCAGGAAGACCAACGGACGGCCGCCGGCGCGATACGTGAGGTCCCACTGGACGCGGTGAGCGCCGCTCGCGCTGCCCCGCAGTGCGCCGGACGTGAGTGTCGCCTCGCCGATTCGTGCCTCGAGCCCGCGCGGCGCGAAACTGCACCCGCTGATCGGGATCTCCGACTTCGCGGCCCGGATCAGTCGCCGTTCACCGTCGAAATGGATTGCCCACAGTTCGCCGATCGCGTCCTGCGGCCGGTCGCGCGGCACGAAGATCGTGTAGCGGATCCAGAACGCGAGCTT
>CAZRKS010000080.1:0-10884 GCA_964600315.1 uncultured Steroidobacteraceae bacterium
ACCGCCGCGAAGGCGCTCAAGCCGGGCGAAGCCGGCCGGCTCATGATCGACCACGCCAGCCGCATCTTCTCCCAGGCCCGCGACTTCACGCGGGATCTCGAGGAACTGGCCGGAATCCAGGCGCCGGAAATCACCTTCGGCACCGACATGTTCGCCGCGGAGTTGCCGCTCGGCGTGACGCTCGGCCGCATGGCCACCGCCAATTCGCGGCTGCGGGTCCACGCCGTGGTCGGCGACTTCGAGGAGCTCTCGAAAGCGGTGCTCGCCGGCAAGCTGGAATTCGCGATCGCGGACACGACGAGCGCCGAACGCCACACGAGCCGGCTCGCCATCGAGCCCGTGGCCGAACACCGCGTGTTCTTCTTCACCCGCCAGGGCCATCCGCTCGCGGCCGCCAAGGAGCATTCGCTCGACACGCTGCTGGTCTTCCCGCTGGCGAGTTCCCGCGTCCCGCACCGCATCGCGATGCACATCGGCAAGTCCATGACGGCCGCGAAGATCGAAAGGGAAACGGGCGACCTGTCGCCGAACCTGATGATCGACAGCTTCGCCGTGGTCAAGGCCGCGGTCCTGGCCGGGGACGCGATCGGACTCGCGCCGCTGTCCGCAATCGAGTCCGAGCTGCGATCGGGCAAGCTGGTGCTGATCCCGTTCGACGCCCCCTGGCTGCACCTGAGCTACGGTCTCTTCTATCCGCGCAAGCAGTCGCTGTCGCGCGCCGCGCAGCTGTTCGTGACCCAGTTGCGGCAGGTCGAGACGACGATCCAGGACCGCGAACACCGGGCGCTCGCCCGCATGGGCCCCGCCCGACGTCCGCGCAAGAAGAATGCCAAGGGACGCCAGCCGACGGCGGGCCCCCGGGCGAAAGCCAAGAAGAGCGCCCGGACGAAGGTGGCCGGCGCGCGCAGGAGGCGCTGACGTGCTCGCTCGCGTGCGACGGCGTCGGGCGGCGGTCCTGTGCACCGCCGGCGCGGCAATGCTCATGACCGGGACGGCCGGGGCCGCCGAGCCCGCGACGCTGCGCCTCGACCTCTTCCACACCGGCGGCCAGGGCACCGAGATCTTCGCGGTCGACCGCGTGGTGCAGGAACCGCTGCCCTGGCCCGGCAGCCCCGCGCGCGCAGTCGACGACACCAACCTGGGCAACTATCGCTTCGAGGTCCGCGACGCCGGCGGCCGCGTCCTCTACTCCCGCGGCTTCGACTCGATCTACGAGGAGTGGGCCAGCACGGCGGAGGCGAAGACGACGCACCGCACGTTCGGCGAGTCGCTGCGCTTCCCGGCCCCGTCGTCACCCGTCGAGATCGTGGTCCAGAAGCGCAACGCCGAGCAGGCCTTCGTCACCACATGGCAAACGAAGCTCGACCCGGCGGACATGTTCGTCGATCGCGCGCCGCCGCCAAAGCAGACGCTGCTCGAGATCGAGCGCCACGGGGCGCCGCCGGACAAGGTCGACCTGCTGCTGATCGGCGACGGCTACACCGCGGCCGAGTGCGCGGCCAAGTTCGGACCGGACGCGCGGCGCATGGCGCAGGCGCTCTTTGCGCACGAGCCGTTCAAGTCGCGGCGCGCCGACTTCAACGTCTGGGGACTCTGCCCGCCGGCCGCCGAGTCGGGCATCTCGCGCCCGTCCACGGGCGTCTACCGGCGCACGCCGGTCGGTGCGACCTACGATGCCTTCGGTTCCGAGCGCTACGTGCTGACGTTCGACAACCGGGCGCTGCGCGACGTTGCGGCCTGGGCTCCGTACGAATTCCTGACCATTCTCGCGAACAACGACACCTACGGCGGCGGCGGCATCTTCGGCGTGCTCTCCACCGCCGCAGTCGACAACGACTGGGCCGATTATTTGTTCGTGCACGAGTTCGGCCATCACTTCGCGGCGCTCGCCGACGAGTACTACACCTCCCCCGTCGCCTACGAGCCGGTGACGCACGTGGTCGAGCCCTGGCAACCGAACGTCACGGCCCTGCTGAAGGCCGACGAGCTCAAGTGGCGCGACCTCGTGGCGAAGAGCACGCCCGTGCCCTCGCCCTGGCCCAAGGAGGAATTCGAGGCCCGGCAGCGCGACTTCCAGGCGCGCCGCAAGCAGATCCGCGCCGAGCGCCGCCCGGAGAGCGAGATGTCGGCCCTGTTCCGTGAGGAGCAGGCCTACACGTCGCGGCTGCTCGGGGGCGCACAGCTGGCCGGCCGGGTCGGCGCCTTCCAGGGCGCGAACTACGACGCACGCGCCTACTACCGCCCGCAGCTCGACTGCGTGATGTTCACGCGCGACGCGGTTCCCTTCTGCCGCGTGTGCGAGCGCGCGCTCGGCACCGTGATCGACCTGTACGCAGGGCCGGCGCGGACGAATTGAGGCTGCGCGGTCCATGCCGCTCGACGTCGACGTCACGGCCGTCCGGAACTTTGCCACGGCACTCCTGATCGGGGCCCTGCTCGGCATCGAGCGCGAGCGGCACAAGGCCGAGCACGACGACCAGACCATCGGCGGCCTGCGCACGTTCATCCTGTTCACGCTGATCGGCGCCCTCGGCGGCTGGTTGACGCTCGCGCTCGGCTCGCCGTGGATCCTGGCCGCAGCGCTGCTCGCGGCACTGGCACCCGTGCTCGCGGGCTACGTCCTCTCGGCCCGCACCCAGCCCGACGCGCTCGGGCTCACGACCGAGCTCGCAGCCATCGCCGCCTGCCTGCTCGGCGCCATGACGACGCTCGGTTATCGCGAACTGGCCGTCGGTCTCGGCGTCACGGTCGCGGCGGTGCTCGCCTACAAGCAGCCGCTGCACGGACTCGTCCACCGGCTCGACCGCGAGGACGTCTACGCCGGGCTGCGCCTGCTCATCGCCACCTTCATCGTCCTGCCCCTGCTGCCGGACCGGCCGATCGACCCGCTCGGGGCGCTGAATCCGCGCTCGCTGTGGATGCTGGTGCTGCTGATCTCGTCCCTGTCGCTGGTCGGCTACGTGGCGACACGGCTGCTCGGCGCCAATCGCGGCATTCCGCTCACCGGGCTCACGGGGGGCCTCGTGTCGTCCACGGCCGTGACGCTCGCCTTCGCGAAGCAGAGCCGCGACCCGGCGTATGCGTCCGCGGCGTCCGCGCTCGCGAGCGGCATCCTGCTCGCCTGGACGGTGATGTTCGCGCGCGTGCTCGTCATGGTGCTGGTCGTCAATCGCGCGCTGCTCGCCGAACTCGCGCTGCCGCTCGTGGCGATGACGGCGGTCACGCTGGTGTGCGCCTGGGCGTTGCGCCGGCGCGGCGGGGCGGCCGGGCGCACCGAGGGCGTGCCGCTCAAGAATCCCTTCAGCCTCACGGCGGCCGCCCGGTTCGCGGCGTTCTTCGCGGTCGTGCTGTTCGTGGTGAAGCTGGTCCAGACCTATGCGCCGGGCCGCGGCATGTACTTCGTCGCCGCGCTCGCCGGCACCACCGACGTCGACGCGATCACCCTGTCGATGGCCGAGTACGCGCGCACCGGCGTCGAGGAGACCGCCGCCACGGCCATCTCGATCGCCACGCTGACCAACACCGTCGTGAAGACGGCCCTGGCGAGCCTGCTCGGAAGCCGGGCGCTCAAGACACCCGTGCTCGCGGCCGGGCTCGCGACGCTCGCCGTGGGCGCCGCGGCATTGCTGTTAGACTGACGCGCGACTCGCGACGTGTCTTCCGAAACTACGTATTCCGGTTTTTCAGGCCGTCGCCTATTTCGGGAGCCAGTCCCGAGCTGCATCGCGCGGCCCGAGAACCCACTCACTGACTGGGGAGCGAACATGTCGAGCATCAGACGCCTCTGGATTCCGCTGGCGGGCGCCGCACTGGCGCTGGCCGCACTGACCGCGCAGGCTGCCGAACAACGCTTCAGCGCCTCACTGCACGGCGCCGCGCAGCTGCCGGAACCGACCAAGTCCAAGGCAACCGGGGAACTCAAGCTGGTCGTGAGCGACGACGGCAAGAAGATCTCCTACACGCTCGCCGTCGAGAACCTGTCGAACCCGTCCCAGGCGGACTTTCACCTCGGGCCGGACACGGCGAACGGCCCGGTGGTCGTGAAGCTCTTCCCGGTGCACGGCGCGACGGCCAAGAAGGGTCCGTTCAGCGGCGTGCTCGCCGAGGGCACGATCACGGCGGCCGACCTCACCGGTCCGATGCTCGGTTCGCCGCTCTCGGATCTCATCGACGAGATGCGCGACGGCAAGACCTACGTGAACGTGCACAGCGACGACGGCGTCGAGCCCGCGAACACGGGCCCGGGCGACTACACGCTCGGCGAGATCCGCGGCCAGGTCAAGTAATCAGAGGCGGAACACGCGGGCGGCATTGCCGCCGAGGAACGCCGTCCGCGTGGCGTCATCGAGGCCGAGCGCCTCGAGCCCCGCGAGCGCCTTGGCCGGCGCGATCATCGGCCAGTTCGAGCCGAACATCACCTTGCTGCGGCCGTGCGCCTTCAGGTAGGTGACGAGTTCCTGCGGGTAGCGCTGAACCGTATAGGCCGACGTGTCGATGCACACGTTCGGATGCTTGGTGGCGACCGCGATCATCTCCGTGGTCCACGGATAGCCGATGTGCCCGCAGACGATCGCCAGTTCGGGAAAGTCGATCGCGACCTGGTCGATGTACGGGATCGGGCGTCCGAACTCCGACGGCATGAGCGGCCCGGTGTGCCCGACCTGCGTGCAGAACGGCACGCCGAGCTCGCAGCACTCGGCATAGACGGGATAGAAGCGCGCGTGCGTGGGCGGCAGTTCCCAGAGCCAGGGCAGCAACCGGATCGCCTTGAAGCCGAGTTCGCGCACGCAGCGTCGGATCTCCTGAATCGCCGCGCGCGGACGGCTGATGTCGACCGAACCGACGCCGACCAGCCGCTCCGGGGCCTGCCGCACGAATCCGGCCACCTCGTCGTTCGAGATCAGCGACCCGCGCGGACCCTCCCAGGCGCTGATCAGGCTCTTCGCGACGCCGGCGGCGTCCATGCTGGCGATCGTGACGTCCACCGGCCATTCGGCGACGGTGGCGAGCGGATTCCCGTCGCTGCGGGTCCAGCGCCGCAGCGAATCGAACATCGGATGATTGAGGTGGCGCGCGGTCGGATGCTGCGCCCAGGCGTCGACGATCCCGACGGCAGCCATCAGTAGTTTGGCCGACTCGACTGCTCGCGCGACCGCTCCCGCAGCAGGGCCAGCGCGTACTCGCGGCTCACGCGACGCCGCCACGCGAGGATGAACTGCCGGATCGTGTCCTCGTCCTTGATTTCCTCGACCACCAGCCCGTCCACCGGCAGGCTCTCGTCTTCGACTATCGCTTCGTCCAGCGGCCGCATGGCCCCCTCCGTCACGAGCGGTTTCTTATTGGTATGACGCGACAGTATGGCAGGCCGAGGCCGTAGCGCCATTTCGGATTCTGCGCATCACTTGGTGACCATCCCGCAGGTCGCGAGATTGGCCGCGGCGTCATAGGCGAGGCCAGCCGCCGAGACCCCGGTGACGCAGAACTGCACCGTCCCCGGCGTCCGCGAGCGGGACGAATAGAACGTCGCGAGTCCCGTGGATTCCGTGACCCGGCTGGTGTCCCCGGTCTTGATCACACCCGACCAGGCGCCGGTCACGGTCGCTCCGGCCACCGGTTGCTCGCGGTCGTCCACCACGATCACCTTCGCAATGGCCTGGGTCGCGCGCGAGTCGAGGCCCATCGACAATTGCTGAACGTGGACGGCGGTGCCGTCCCCAGGGGCAGGCGGCGGGGGCGGCGGCGGACCGATGCTGCAGTCCTCGCCCGCGGTGTAACGCACCCAGTCGTAGGTGGCATGCAGGGGCGCGCCCGGATACACGAACGCGCCGGCCCAGAGCGCCGCGGTCTCGTCCACCGGCCACAGGTTCAGCATGAGCTTCTGCAGCGACTCGGTGGCCTTCGGTGTCGGGTTGTCCGCGCTGTCCGACGCCTGGTAGACGAGCGTACCGTCGACGAACCACGCAATGCCCTGCGACGTCCACTTGAACGCATAACGGTGATGCGCCGCGGCGGCGTCGAAGCCGAGGTCGAGCAGTTTCTCGTTGCGCGTGGCGTAGGCATCGTCGTTCGCGAAAAAGTTGAACTGCACGCGCGTCGTGTCGTAGCCGAGGAACTCGACGTCGATCTCGTTGTGGCGGCCATTGCCGCCGTTGTCGTACGGACCGGCAAAGGTGAAGAACGCACTCACGACGCCTGGGCGCGCGACCGGCCGGAAGCTCGCTTCGTAGCAGCCGTAGCCGTAGTAGCCGGTGGTGCGGTACTCGCCCGACGAGTAGGGCTGCCCGCTCGACGTGACGTCGTCGAGGCGCAGGTCCAGCAGTCCGTCGTGGAAGCTGACGTGGTCCGCGCGCCAGCCGTTGTCGAACGGCGAGCCGTTGGCCCAGCCATCGGCGCTCGCCCACCGCGCCGCGTCGAACGCGGTCAGGTGATCCGTGAAACTGCCTTGCGCGGTCGGCGGCTTCGGCGCCGGCTTGCCCGCGGCGGCCGGCAGCGCGAGCCCTGTACCGCACGCAAGCAGCGTAATGGCACCGAGCCATCGCCCCTTCGATCGTCCGCCGGCGGCGGAACTCCCGCGGCATCCGGAACCCATGCCGGTGCCCTCCCCTGTTGTCGTTCGGGACCGAGACTACCGGAACTGTGACGCCGTTCGCGCCGCTGGTGACATAAGGCCCTTGACGGGCCGCTGTTGCGGACTATGCGGAAGCCGCAATGGCGGGCGGACCGCGCTCGCCTAGACTCCCGACGGGTTCGCCTCGGGAACACGTCCATGACCTCGCCGAATCGCCGCCTGGCCGTCGCCCTCGTGGTCTCTGCTGCATCGCTTGCGCCGCTCGCCGCCGCCGGTGCGGCGCCGCTGCTGACACGCAACCAGAACCCGCTGCTCCTGCCTTACGGGTTGCCGAGCCCGCTGCCGGCGCGACTTCCGGCGTCCGGCCACGGTCGATTTTCGGGCGCGGTGAACTGGTCGAATGCCGCCAATCTGGAATCCTCGGGCGCGAGCGACTTCACGCTCGATGCGGAGACGGTGGACGTGCGCCTGCGGTTCGAGCGTTCATTCGGCGAGCGCTGGGCCGGGATGATCGAACTGCCCTGGCGCAGCATCGACGGCGGCACGCTCGACGGCTTCATCGAGAACTGGCACGACTTCTTCGGCCTGCCGGACGGACCGCGCAAGCGCATGCCGAAGGACCGCCTGCTGATCCAGTACGCGGACGCGGACGGCGTCCAGCTCGACTTCGAGGATGGCGGCTCGGGCCTCGCCGACGTACCGCTCGGCATGGGCTGCCAGCTCGGTGCGTCGAATGAGCGTGCGCTCGCCGGCTGGCTGACCGTGAAGCTGCCCACCGGCGATGCCGACGACCTGCTCGGCAGCGGCGCGCTCGATGTCGCGCTTAGCCTCGCGGGCGAGTGGCAGGTCGCCGAGCGCTGGCAGCTGTTCGGGCAGGTCGATGCCGTGTGGCTCGGCGACGGCGACCTCCTGCCGCAGTACCAGCAGAGCTTCGCGGTCGCGGGCCTCGCGGGCGTGTCATGGAACGCGTGGCGGACGCTGGACCTGACGGTGCAGTTCTACGCGAACTCACAGGTCTTCGACGTCCCCGTCACGGGACTCTCGGGCGACGCCGTGGTGCTGAGCTACGGCGGCAGCTGGCGCACGGCGGGCGGCTGGCGCTTCGACTTCGGCATGAACGAGGACATCGAGGTCGACGCCTCGCCGGACGCGACGTTCTACGTCGCGGTCCAGCGAGGCTTCTGACCCCCGGGCGGACCTCCGCCGATCACGCGAGCAGCGATCGCTGCGCCGGCTGCCAGTGGACGAGGTCCAGCGTCACCTGGCCGACGCCGACTCCGCGCAGCCATTTCGCGGCCGAATCGATGCTAGGCCAGGTGCGCAAGGCGCCCTTCCCCGTCTCGATCGTGAAGCTGCGGCCGGGCGCGTCAATCTCGACGTGGAACCGGGCGCCGCTGGCGATGATGCGTGCGCGCTTGACGGCTGCCGCCTCGATCATCGTCTTCAGCATCTTCTCGTTCATCGTCCTGGCTCGCGAATAGGCTGGTCTGCTCGGGGATCGAGATACCGCGCGAGGCGCAGTGCGACCGGATGAGCACTTCGACCAGGTTCGCGATTGACCGATGATCGAGCGCGGCGGCGATCCGGATCGCCTCCTTCAGGGCCGGATCGATGCGCAGGTTCAGGGTCGCGATCTTGTTCGGAGGCAACGGCCGCACCACGAGGTAACGCGGATGTAACGCATTATGCACATCTGCCGACGAGGTGGCTATGACGAATCGTCCCGCACGCTTGAATGAGTTGCGCCACGAACGTGTGGCTCGTCGGGCCGAGCGGACGGATGGGACATGCTGCTTCGGGGACCGATGCAGGACCGGCCGTTGCTGGTGCCCGGACCCTGGGTCGTCGAGCGCCTCAAGGACCGCCTGCACGTCGACACGGAGGCCGCCCGATGAGCGTCACAGGCGCGAGTATCTGAACTTGACCGTTTTCGACGCGCCGCTGCTCAGGTTGCCGAAGTAGTAGCCGACCTTCACATTGATGTTGAACGGCGAAGCGGGTGGCGGCGTGTCAGCGGTCAGGCCGCCGCAAGAATTCTCGGGAAACATGCCCAGGTATCCGACGTGTGTCGACACGGTGCCGTTCGTGAGGGCATCCAGCCTGACGCCATGGTGATCGATGATGCTGGCCGACGACGCATCACGAAAGCCGTAGTCGTGATTCGGATCACCGTCGATGTAACCGTGGAACCATCGCTCGAGCGAAACGTTGTTCAAGGTCGTACGCGAGATGTTCTGCAGGGTCATCGTGATCAGGAAATCCTGCTCGGTCTTGTCGGCCGTGAACTTCTGCGTGAGTTGCAGGCTGCCGCTGGTCGAGGTTCGCACGATCGTCAGGGGTGACGTCGAGGTGACGGTCGCTGCGCCCCAGCCGCTCGAGGCGTACTTGTTTTCGTACGTGGCGACGGTGAACAGCCCATAGCAGGCGATGTAGCCTTCGCTGAACTCGTGCTCGACGCCGGCTGGCCACTGCATCGTGACGAGATTTCCCTCGCCCGACACCTCGACCTTGTAGGAGCGCTCGCCCGAGCCGCCGCTGAACGTATGGACGGCTGTCGCGCCCAGCGGACTCGGAGTGTTGCCATCACTTGACGCCACCACTGGCCCGACGTCGGCAGCAGTCGCCGGCCGGCCGAAATCGACATTCTCATCCGCCGCGTGCGAAGGCAATGCGGAACCCAGACCCATCGATAGGGCGACACTGAGAATCGTCGATTTGCGCATGTTCCTTCCCCCCGAAATTCTGGTGCTTCTTGATCGAGGGACTGCGGACGCACGATCGGCGTCCCTGCCCTGCCGACATCAGAATTCATTTTCGATTCATGGTTGCCTATACGCCAGGTCAGCTGCGAATGGAAGGCACCGGGACCGGCCGTAGGGACCTTATGCCGAGACCGAGGCCGATCAGGGCAGCTGGAGATCTGCCCGGGGTGCTGGGTGGCGACGAAGATTCCCAGGGCCTAGACTCGCTCCTTTCGCTTCCGCGGGGTTGCAGTGAAGACGTTCGACGACATCGGCATCCAGGCGCCGCAGCTGCTGCTGCCCCGGCCCGGAACGGACCTCTCGAAGTGGGCAGTGATCGCCTGCGACCAGTTCACCTCGGAACCCGAGTACTGGCACGACGTCGAGCGCATCGTGGGCGACGCTCCGTCGACGCTGAACCTGATCCTCCCGGAGGTGTACCTCGAGCAGGCCGACGAGGCGGAGCGCATCAGCCGCATCCAGGCCAACATGCAGCGCTACCTCGACGACGGCACGCTGCAGCGCCATGACGGTCTCGTCTACGTCGAGCGCAGCGTGGCCGGGCGACGCCGGCGCGGTCTCGTGCTCGCGCTCGACCTCGAACGCTACGACTACACGAAAGGATCGTCGAGCCTCGTGCGTGCCACGGAGGGCACGATCGTCGAGCGGCTGCCCCCGCGCATCAAAGTGCGCCGCGGAGCGCCGCTCGAGTTGCCGCACATCCTCGTGCTGATCGACGACCCGGGACGCACGGTCATCGAGCCCCTCGCGGCGGCGCGGGACGAATTCCGCAAGCTCTACGACTTCGACCTCATGCTCGACAGCGGGCATCTCGCGGGCTTCGCCGTGGATGAGCGCCGCGAGCAGCAGATCGTGGCGGCGCTGCGCCAGCTGGCCGAGCCGGTGGCTTTCGCCGCAAAGTACGGCGTGGGCACGGATGAGCCGGTGCTGCTGTACGCGATGGGCGACGGCAACCACTCGCTCGCGACGGCCAAGGCGACCTGGGAAAGCCTCAAGCCGCAGGTCGGCATGAACCATCCAGCGCGTTACGCACTGGTGGAGATCGAAAACGTACACGACGAAGGACTCGAGTTCGAGCCCATCCACCGCCTGCTGTTCGGCCTGCGCAAGGACCTCTACGCGGCATTCGAAGCCGCGTTCGGGGCGAATCTGCGCTACGAGGCCGTGGCGGACGCCGCAGCGATGGAGCGCGCGGTGGACTCGGCCGCCGAAGGCCGACAGCTGATCGGCGTCGTCGGCGGAGGCCGCGGCCGGGCCTTCGGCGTCGTCGAAATCCAGCAGCCCTCGGCGCATCTCGCGGTCGGCACGCTGCAGGCCTTTCTCGATCGCTTCCTCGCCGAGGGTGGCGCGGAGCGCATCGACTACGTGCACGGCGAAGAGGTGCTGGTCCGCGTCGGCGCGCAACCCGGCAACGCCGGGTTCTACCTGCCGGTCCTGCACAAGTCCGAGCTCTTCCGGACCGTGATCCTTGATGGCGCCCTGCCCCGGAAAACCTTCTCAATGGGCGAGGCGCGCGAGAAGCGCTTCTACATGGAGGCGCGGCGCATCGGGTGA
>CAZRKS010000081.1:0-10742 GCA_964600315.1 uncultured Steroidobacteraceae bacterium
GCGCTGCTGCCCGGCTTCGGCAAGGACCACAAGCGCCTGACGTCGCGCATGCGGAACATGGCCATCACCGCCCTGCTGCTGCCCGACCAGCCATCCGGCTCGGTCAGCTACCAGTGGGCCGACGACGGCCGAGTGCTGCCGAAGATCGACTACGTGATGACCGACGAGTGGAAGCAGCGACTGGTCGTCGGCATGACGAAGCTGGGCCAGCTGCTGTTCGCGGCCGGCGCGAAGGAGATTTCATTCACGAACCAGGCCTTCCCGGTCTTCACCCGCCCCGAGCAGCTCAAGGGCCTCGACCAGTTCCCGATCGAACCCGGCGTCGCGTCTTTCGTCTCGGCCCACAACCAGGGCACCTGCCGGATGGGCACGTCGAAGGACAACAGCGTGGTGGACCAGAACCTGCGCCTGCACACCGGTGACAACATCTACGTCATGGACGCATCGGTGATGCCGAGCAGTGCGTCCACGCACGTGATGCTGCCGATCATGGTCGCGGCGGACTTCGCCGTGCACCGGATGCTCGAGTCCTGACCTGGGAATGCCGATGCGGCCGGCGGTCGCCCCCGAGGAGACGACATGGCTCACTACGCGATCTTCGACGTCACGATCACCGACCTCGAGAAATACAAGGACTACATGCTGAAGGTGGCACCGGCCATCGAGGCCGCGGGGGGGCGCTACCTGGTGCGCGGTGGCGCGCACCAGGTGCATGAGGGTGACTGGCATCCCACGCGGCTGGTCGTCATCGAATTCCCGTCCGCCGAGGCGATGCGGTCGTTCTACGTGAGCCCGCGATACCAGGCGCTGAAAGCGCTGCGCGAGTCCTGCAGTCGCGGCAACCTCGTCAGCGTCGAGGGCGCGTAGCGACGGCACCGGCGACCGGCGCGGTGTGGTGCGAGCGCTGCCACTGCTGCGGCGACTGCCCATGCCAGCGGTGAAACGCCCGCGAGAATGCGCTCAATTCCGAGTAGCCGAGGATGGCCGCGAGCTGCGTGAGCGAGACCTTCGACTCGGTCAGGTGACGGCGGGCGGCGCTGGCGCGCACTTCCTCCAGCAACTTCGAGAAGCTCGTCCCGCGCTGCTGCAGCTGCCGCTGCAGCGTGCGCGGCGCGACGGACAGGATGGCCGCGACCTCCTCGATCGAGCTGTCCTGCCGGGACAGGCCGCTGCGAATCGCCTGGCTCACCTGTTTCTCCACCGCTTCGCTGACGCCTGCCTTCATCTCCAGCAGATAACGGTCGAGGAGACGACGCAGCTCGGGATCGGAGCGCTCGAGCGGCTGCGCGAGCGCCTTGCTCAACAGCACGATGCAGTCCGCGTCCTGGCCGAAATGCACCGGGGCACCGAACACGCGCCGGAAGTCGCTGGTGTCCGTCGGCGCCGGCTGCGTGAAGCGCACCTCGATCGGGTTCCAGTCCTTGCCGAGCAGCACACGGAACACGTTGCACACGAGCCCGAGTCCCTGGGCGACCTTCTGGCGCGTTCCGAGCCTGCCCGGCTCGTCCACGTGGTAGCGCACGTGGAGCAGGGCTCGCGATTGCCGCAGTTCGTTGCGCGCGCCCTGCAGGTGGACGCTCTGGAACTGGCGCCACTCGTCGAGCGCCTCGCCGAACGTGGCGCAGTTCTGCATGGCGAATCCCAGCGGGCCGAGGCTCGCGATGCCCTGGGCCTCGGAGAGGCGCAGGCCGAAGGATTCGCAACCGGTCTTCGCCGCCGTCCGCTCGAGCAGGTCGCAGAGCGCGCTGAAACTGACGTAGCTGTCCTGGTCGGTCTCGAGCCGCGGATTGATCCCCGATGCGCGCAGCAGCTGCTGCGGATTCCCGCCGAGCGACCTCGTCAGCGCGGAGTAACCAGCGAGTAACGTGCTGCGAATCATGGTTCGGGCCCGGCACCGGTTGGCATGAACTATCAAGGCAATGGCGCGATCTGTCAAAGCCCGGCGCATCATCCGCAGGCATCATCGACTCGCCGTCGCACCGGAGGCGTCGTATGAAAAAGATTGCCGTCGCACGTCGCTTGCCGCCGCCCGTGCTGGAGCAGCTCGCCAGGCTCGGTGAGCTCATCCTGCCGGCGGGCGACGCGCCGCTCGACCGGGCCGGGATGCGCGAACTGCTGCGCGAGGCCGACGCCGCGCTCGTCACCGCGCTCGATCCGGTGGACGCCGAGGCGATGGCCGCCGCACCGAACCTGAGACTGATCTGCAACATCGGTGTCGGCTATGACAACATCGACATCGATGCAGCGCGTGCCCGCGGCATCACCGTGACGAACACGCCGGGTGTCATGGACGACGCAGTCGCGGACCTCGTTTTCGGCCTGATCATCGGGGTCGCCCGGCGCCTGCCGCAGGCCGACGCTTTTGTGCGGTCCGGCCGGTGGACCAGCGACAACGCCGCCGGCTTTGGCCTCGGACTCGACGTGAGCCACCGGACGCTCGGCATCGTCGGGTTCGGGCGCATCGGCCGGGCGATCGCACGTCGGGCGACCGGTTTCGACATGCGCGTCCTTTGCTGCAATTCCGGCGCCGTCGAGCCCGGGATCGCGCAGGAATTGCACGCGACGCCGGCGGACATGGACACCCTGCTCGCAGAGTCCGACTACGTGGTGGTGCAGGTGCCCTACGGACCGTCCACGCATCATCTCATCGGGGCCGAACAACTCGCCCGGATGAAGCGCACAGCGATGCTCATCCACGCCGGGCGCGGCGGAGTCGTCGATGACGCGGCTCTGGCCGCGGCGCTCGCGGCGGGCACCATCGCCGCGGCGGCAATCGATTGCGTCGAGAACGAGCCGAACGTCCACCCTGACCTGCTGGCCTGTCCCAACGTGCTGTTCACGCCGCACATCGGCAGCGCGACCCCGGCGACGCGCACGGGCATGGTGACCCTGGCCCTGAGGAATCTCGCCGTGGGACTGCAGGGCGGGATCCCGCCGAACGTCGTCCGTTGAGCGGGCCGGTCAGCGCCCCTGGAACTTCGGCGCGCGCTTCTCGAGGAACGCGCTGAAGCCTTCGCGGAAGTCCTCGCTCTGCATGAGCGGCAGCACCTGCAGATACGCGCGCGCGACGTGGTCGGCGAATCCTTCGGTCAGGGCGGCCCGCATCATCCGCTTCGACGCCTGCACCGCGAGCGGCGCGCCGGCGGCGAATTCGTCGGCGATCACCCGGGCGGCCGGCAGCAGTTCGTCGGCCTCGACGACCCGGCTGACCAGGCCCAGCTCCAGCGCGTCGGCCGCCGACAGCGTGCGGCCCGCGAGTATCAGCTCCGCGGCCTTCGACCATCCGAGCAGGCGCGGCAGGTACCACGTACCGCCGGTCTCGGGCATCACGCCGCGTCGCGTGAACGTGATTGCGAGCTTCGCATGGCTCGCGCACACGCGCACGTCGGCGCCGAGCGTCAGGTCGATGCCGAAGCCGGCCGCGCCACCGTTGATCGCGCAGACCACGGGCTTGTCGAGCTGGTGCAGCACCACCGGCGGGAAGTCGCGCAGGTCGAGGGTCGGCGCGAGCGCGAAGCCCCCTTTCCTCACACCCTCCTCGCTCGCTGCATCGTTGAGGTCCAGCCCGGCGCAGAACGCCCGGCCCGCGCCCGTGATGATCACCGCGCGCACCTCGCCGTCGCGCCCGGCCTCGAGCAGGGCCTCGGACAGCGCCACCAGCATCGGGTGGGAGATCGTGTTCAGGCGCTCGGGGCGGTTCAGCGTGATCGTGGCCACCGCGCCATCCCGCTCGTACAGAACGTCGCTCATCGGCAGGCCCTCCGTCTTCTGCGACGCCTCAGTCCTGATGCAGGCGCTCGACCGCGACACGCATGCGATCCGGGTCGCGCCGCGCCTCGTCGACCAGCACCAGCGTGATGGTGCGGTAGAGGCCGTCCGCCTTCGCGCGAATGGCGTCGGCCAGGCCTTCGTAGGTCGAGATGATCGCCCACTCCTCGAGCATCTCGTCGGTGATCAACGCGGGCAATTCCGCCCACTTGCCGGCGACCGACAACTGGTGCAGCCGGGCGCCGGTGTCTTCCCAGCCGTGGTGCGCCAGGACGCCGTGATACGTGCGCGTCGAAGCGTAGAACGCAATCTGGTTGCGCAGCTTCCCCTTGGCTTTCTCGACTTCCTCCTCGGTGCGCCCGAGCGCCATGAACGGTGCGCCGACCAGGTCGAAGGCGTCCATCGAGCGGCCGCTCTTCGCGAGCCCTTCGCCGACGGCCGGCAGGATCACGTCGCGCGTGTAGCGAAAGGTGGCAACGGGATGCAGCCGCAGGCCATCGCACAGTTCGCCCGAGAGTCGCGCCATGTAGGGATTCACGGCCGCGACGTACAGCGGCACGCGCGGGTGGTCGATGGGGCCCGGGTTGAAGAACGGCGGCAGCAGCTTGAAGCGATAGTGCTCCCCCTCGAAGTACGTGGGTTTCGCAGGATCCTGGAAGCTCTTGAAGATGGCCTGCAGGCACAGCAGGTATTCGCGCATGCGCGGGCCGGGCGCGCTCGGCCAGGGCGTCGAGTACCGCTGCTCGTTGTGGCCCTTGACCTGCGTGCCGAGCCCGAGCGTGAAGCGCCCGCTCGACAGGTGCTGCAGGTCCCAGGCGGACTGCGCAGTCACCATCGGGCTGCGCGGAAAGGCGATCGCGACGTTGGTGCCCATCATGATGCGGCTCGTGCTCGACGCAGCCGCCATGACTGGCAGGAACGGATCGTGCCCCGCCTCGGCGGTCGTGACGCCGTCGAAGCCGAGCGACTCGAGGAGCGCGGCGCGCTCGGCGATCTCGGCGATCGTGATCCGGGCCTGTCCCCGGCCGGCGTATTGCTGGGTGTCGGGGCCGAACAGGGTGGCTTCTACGCGCAGTGGCACGGCATTCTCTCCCTTCCGGTGTGCGGGCTCCCGATCATAACGTCATCGATCCCTGCCGGAGCGCCCCAAAGGCACATTCGGGCCCGCCCGGTCGATTACAATCCGCGACGACCTCCAGCCCACCGCCCGCGAAACCGCGTCGCGCGGCGAACAGAACGACGCGCAACAAGGTCGGGGAACATGCTCGATTCGGTCTTTGACTTTCCGCTGGCGATCGTCGGCCCGGTGATCATCGGTTCGCTGTGCGCCTTCTCGGTCTGGGGCCTGCGCCTGGTCCGGCGGCTCGTGCTGCCGCGCCTGCAGATTCGCGCCGAGGACTCCGAGTTCAGCGGGTCCATGCTGCAGGCGGTCATGGTGTTTTACGGCCTGGCCGTCGCGCTCATCGCGGTGAGCGTCTTCGAAACCTACTCGGAAGTCTCAGACATCGTTTCCGAAGAGGCGTCCGAGCTCGGCGCGCTCTACCGTGATGCCAGCAGCTATCCCGAGCCGACCCGAGGGCACATGCAGAAGGAGCTGCGGGATTACGCCCGGTACGTGATCGACACAGCCTGGCCCGCGCAACGGACGGGAGAGGTGGCATTGCGCGGCGTCGAGATGCTGAACCGCTTCCAGGCCACGATGAGCCGGTTCGAGCCGGCCACGGACGGCCAGCGGGCCGTGCACGAGGAGGCGCTCCGCGCCTACAACCAGCTGCTCGAAGCCCGCAGCCTGCGGGTCGACGCGGCGATCAACACGGGGCTGCCCGCGGTGCTGTGGATCGTCGTGCTCCTGGGCGCGGCCATCGGAATCGCGGCAACGTTTTTCTTCAAGGTCGACGACGCGCGACTTCATACGATCATGGTCACGCTGCTCGCAGCCTTCATCGGCCTCGTCATCTTCATGATCTTTGCCTTCGACCGGCCCTTCCGCGGCGACATGGGGCTCGAGCCCAGCCCCTACGAAGAGGTTTACGAGACAGTGATGCAAGTCCCCGGGTGAGGAATGTGCGTCGGGTGACGAACATCCCGCCAACCCGGAGTCAGCCCGCTCCTTCCCTCTCGATCACTTGGGCCCGCTTGCGTCGACCGCTTGCGGCTCGAGCAAGTGCCCTTGGCGCCAGGACAACTCGACGATCTGGCCCGTCTGCAGGTGCTGCATGCGCCGATGCTCGCTGGCCGGCACCCCTGCGAACACTGTCCACAGAATCTGCAGCGGATCGCCATGCCCGACGAGCAGGATGCGTCGTCCCTCATGACGTCTTTCCAGGTCTTCGATCAGCGCGACGACGCGATCGCGCACGGCGCTGACCGATTCCACGCCGGGGATCGGGGGGAGCCGGTCGTCCGCGTCCTGCTCCCAGACCCTGGCGTAATTCTCGTCGCTCATCCCATCGAGCGGCCCGAACCAGCGCTCGCGCAGGCGCGGATCGATCATGGGGGCTTCGCAGCCGAGGACCTGCTGCGCGATCGCCGCACTCTGGCGGGCGCGCATCAAGGGTGAACTCACGACCAGCGTTGCGCGATCCAGCGACGCACAGGCCGAGACGGACTGGCGCACCTGTTCACGCCCGTCCGGTGTCAAGCCGAATCCCTCCTCCGCCTGGGCCCCGCCGGAAACGATCAGCCCGCGGGCGTTGGCCTCGCTGCGCCCATGACGCAAGACGAAGTGGCGGTTGGCGGGGGGGCGATTCACCTGGCCGCCAGTTGCCCGAGCAATGGCACGGCCATCGACGGATAGTCGGTCACGACGCCGTGCACGCGCATCGCGTGCAGCGCGCGAATCGCGACGGCGTCGTTCACCGTCCACGCGGTGAGCGCGATGTTGCGCCGCCAGGCCTTCAGCCGGAGCGCCGGCGTGCACATGGCATAGTTCACGAGCAGGTGGCCGCACTCATGGGCCTCGGCGAGCTCCAGTGCACCGACTCGCATGCCGACGTAACCGCGGGCAACGGTGGGGAGCACCTCCCGTGCGACTGCCAGGAACTCACCGTCCGCCGAGACGACCACGATCTTGCGGGCGATGCGCAGCTCCGCGATGAGCTGCCGCAGCCGCTTTGCAATCAGGTGCCGCTCCGCCATCGAGTCTGCCGTCTTGACTTCGATCAGCCACGACTCGGCCCGCGGCAATGAGCGCAGGACCTGCCGGAGCCGCGGGACGCCCTCCGCACGTGGCCACGGCGGTGCGCGGCGCCGCGCGTCCAGTTGCGCCAACTCGCGGCTCGTGAAGGAAGCGACCGCGCCGCGCGCATCGGTCGTACGGTCGACGGTGCGGTCGTGAATGACGACGAGGTCCTCATCCGCCGCAAGCTGGACGTCGAGTTCGAAGCAGCGGACCCCGCGGGCCCACGCGTGGCGGAACCCCCCGAGCGTGTTCTCCGGCGCCTCACCCGCTGCACCGCGATGTCCATAGACGTGCATGCCCGCCGTCCCCGCCGTGGCTACGGCCACCCGCCGATTATGGCGCAGCGGCAGCTGCCGGCACGACACCTCGCTGCGCCCGACGCGGCAGACGCCTCGCGGCGGCCGCAACACCAGGTGCAAAGCCGATCATAAGCATGGCATATTATCGGCCATGCTTACCGACCCGCCCCGCCCCGACGACCGCCGCCAGATCCTCTACCTGATGGGCGACACCGTGCGGCTGCTGCGCGCCGAGTTCGCGCGGCGTGTGCCCGGGTTCGCCTTGACGCCCGCGCTGATCCGGCTGCTGTTCTACGTGCAGCGCGTGCCCGGCTGCCGGCAGGTCGAGATCGCCCAGTGGCTCGACATCACGCCGGTCACCGTCGGCCGCATGGTCGACCGGCTGGAAAAGCAGGGGCTGGTCTGCCGCGAGACCGACCCCGCGGACCGGCGGGCATTTCGCCTCCACCTCGGCAAGGCGGCGCGGCCCCACATGGCGCGGCTCAACGACTATGCAGACCGCGTCCGCGAGCGCGCGTTCAAGGGGCTGTCGGCCGCCGAGTGCGATGCGCTGCTCGCGTCGCTGCGCCGCGTGCACGACAACCTGACGACCGATGCATCGCGCGCGCGGCGCGCAAAGGGCGCCCGGCATGGCTGACACCGAATCTGCGACGTCGACCGCGCCCGTGGGCAATGGATCGACGATCGCCGCCGTGCTGAGGGCCGCACTGCTCTGGGGCGTGCCGCTGCTGCTCGTCGTGGGCGGCGTCTACTGGTACGGCAGCGGCGGCCGGTACGTGTCCACCGAGAACGCGTACCTCAGGCAGGACCGCGTGACCGTGGCCGCGCAGGTCGCTGGCAATGTCCGCGAGGTCGACGTGGCCGAGAACCAGCGCGTCCAGCCCGGCCAGCCGGTGCTGGTGCTCGATGACGCGCTGTTCCTCGTCGCCGCGCACCGGGCCGAAGCCGCGGTCGCCAGTGCCCGCGTCGACGTCGCGGCCATGCAGGCGGACCACCGCGAGAAGGTCGGCGAACTCGACGTCGCCCGGCGTGCGTCGGAGTACGCCGTGCGCGAGTACGAGCGCCAGAAGAGACTCGCGGCGGACAAGCTCGTGCCGGTGTCCGCGCTCGACAATGCGCAGCACGCCTCCACCGTCGCACTCGGCCAGATTGCGGTGCTCGAGTTGCAGGTGACGCAGGCCCGCGCGCGGCTCGGGGGCGCGGTCGATGCGCCCGTCGACGCGCATCCGCAGGTGCGTGCCGCGCTCGCCGAACTGGAGAAAGCCAGGGTCGACCTCAGCCACGTCGTCATCCCCGCTCCGCGGGCCGGCGTCGCGAGCCACCTGCCCAAGGTGGGCGATCACCTCGAACCCGGCCAGCCGGCGTTCGCGATCGTGGACGACGGCAAGCTCTGGGTCGAAGCCAACTTTCAGGAGACCGACCTCGAGTGGCTGCGTCCGGGGCAGCCGGCCAGGGTGAAGATCGATGCGTACCCGGGCCACGAGTGGCAAGGGACGGTGCAGAGCATTGCGCAGGCGACCGGCGCCGAATTCGCGCTGCTGCCCGCGCAGAACGCGACCGGCAACTGGGTGAAGGTGGTGCAGCGCGTGCCCATGCGGATCGCCATCGACGCGGCGGCCGACGGCCCGCCGTTGCGCAGCGGCATGAGCGCCGACGTCCGGGTCGATACCGGCGCCCACCGGCGCTTCGACCGCTGGTTTGACTTCCTGCACTGACCGACCGCGACTCGACGGGCGCCCGCCGTGAACCTGAGCTCGCTCGCCAGCCGACGCACGATCATGTCCGTGTCGCTGGTCCTGGCGACGCTGCTGTCGACGCTCGACGCCACGATCATCAACGTGGCGCTGCCGCACATGCAGGGCAACCTGCAGGCGAACCAGGACCAGATCTCGTGGGTCCTGACCACCTACATCGTCGCGACCGCGATCACGATGCCGCTGACCGGCTGGCTGGGCAGCCGGTTCGGCTTGCGCAAGGTGCTCACGATCAGCGTGCTCGGCTTCACGCTCGGTTCGATGGGCTGCGGGCTCGCGACGAGCCTCGGCCAGATGATCTTCTTCCGGCTCGTGCAGGGCATCTTCGGCGCGGCGCTCGTGCCGCTGTCTCAAGTCGCGCTGATCCAGGAATACCCGCCGGGCCAGCAGGCGCGCGTGATGGCGCTGTGGACGATGGGCGTGCTCGTGGGCCCGGTGCTGGGGCCGACCCTCGGCGGCTACCTCACCGACCTGCTGTCGTGGCGCTGGGCCTTCTTCGTCAACGTGCCGGTCGGCATCCTCGCCTACTTCGGCATCCTCGAAGGGCTCGACGCCGGCCACGGCGACCGGAGTCGACCGTTCGACTGGGCCGGCTTCCTGCTGCTGTCGCTCGGCATCGGGCTCATCCAGATGCTGCTCGACCGCGGGCACTCGCTGGACTGGTTCGCGTCGGGAGAGGTGATCGCGGAGGCCTCCTTCGGCGCCCTGTTCCTGTACCTTTTCGTGGTGCACACGGTGACGACGCCGCACCCGTTCGTCGACCGGCGTTTGTTCCGCGACACCAACCTCCTCGTGGCTATGGCGCTGATGTTCGTCATGGGCATGTCGATGACCGTGCCCTCGGTGCTCGTGCCGTCCTTCCAGCAGCAGTTGCAGGGGTACACGCCGCTGCAGGCCGGCGAGGTGCAGGCCGCCCGCGGCATCGCGTCGATCATCGCGGTCTTCATCGCGGGCCGCCTGGTCGGCCGGATCGAGTCGCGGCTGATCATGACTCTCGGCGTCGTCGCGAGCGGCGTGGCACTGCTGATGCTCGGCCAGTTCACGCTCGACACGCCGCGCCACGACATCGTCATGGCGGTGATCGTTGCGGGCTGCACCTCGCCCGTGATCTTCGTGCCGCTGTCCGTGGCGGCGTACGCGACGCTGAAGCCGGAGCAGCGTGCCGAGGCCGGCGTCATGGTGACCCTGGCGCGCAACATCGGTTCATCGGTCGGCATCTCGGCGGCCGTGACCACGCTGTCGCGGTCGGTCCAGGTCAACAGCAGTTACCTGACCGAGCACTTCTCGGCGTTCGACGCCGATCGCTGGCAGACACTCGGCACGGCCCCCGGTGCAAACACGACCACGGCACTGATCATTGGCGAGATCCAGCGCCAGGCGGCGATGATCGCCTACAGCAACGTCTATTACTGGCTCGCCGTCGCGACGGTCCTGGTGGCGCCGCTGGTCTGGACGATGAAGGTGGCGAAGATCGGCCGCCCGGACCCGAGGGACCTGGGCGACGCGACGGCCTGAACCGCCCTGGCTTTCCCTGAGGCTCCATCACCCGCGAGGCCAGGGACGGAATCCAACCATCGGGTCTTGAGTGCACACGCCCGACCGTCAGCTTCCCAGTGTCTGGAAGCGTGTAATACGCTTCGTCCATGGTCCGCATCTTCCGCAGACTGAGAGCAGGGGTCATGCAAGAAGCCAGGGCGCGCAACTACCTGCTTTATGCCGCGGGTGAGATCCTGCTGGTGA
>CAZRKS010000082.1:0-10669 GCA_964600315.1 uncultured Steroidobacteraceae bacterium
TGGTCGGCGACATCATCGACCGCACGATCGACTTCATCGACAACGTCTACATCCCGGACCTGCTCGCCATCGCCGGCTTCTACAAGGACTGGGCGAGCTGGGGCGGCGGACTCTCCTCGAAGTACCTGCTCTCCTACGGTGACTGCCCGAAGTCGGCCAACGACTACAGCGCCGACAACCTGATGATGCCGCGCGGCGCCATCGTCGACGGGAACCTGAACGAGGTGCAGGACGTCGACCTCGGCAAGCTCGACGAGATCCGCGAGTTCGTCGACCACTCCTGGTACAAGTACCCGAGCGGCAAGGACAGCCTGCACCCCTTCGAAGGCGTCACGGACCCGAACTTCGACCCGGGCAACGCCAAGCGCAACGGCAACCAGTTCGAGTCCTTCGACGAGTCGGCCAAGTACTCGTGGGTGAAGGCCCCGCGCTGGAACGGGCACGCGATGGAGGTGGGCCCGCTCGCCCGCTACGTGGTCGGCTACGTGAAGGGCATCCCGGAGTTCAAGGAACCCGTGGACATGGTGCTGCAGAAGCTCGGCGTGCCCCTCACGGCGCTCTTCTCGACGCTGGGACGCACGGCCGCCCGCGGCCTCGAGTGCAGCTGGGCCGCCCACGCGCTCAAGGGCCAGTACCAGAAGCTCATCGCCAGCATCAAGGCCGGCGACAGCGCGACGGCGAATCCCGACGCGCACGACCCGAAGAAGTGGCCAAAGACCTGCAAGGGCTACGGCTTCGTCGAGGCGCCGCGCGGCGCGCTGGGGCACTGGATCGACATCGACAACATGGCGATCAAGAACTACCAGTGCATCGTGCCGACGACGTGGAACGCGACCCCGCGCGACGCGGCCGGCAAGATCGGCGCCTACGAGGCGGCCCTGCTCGACACGCCGATGGCCGACCCGGAGAAGCCGCTCGAGATCCTGCGCACCATCCACAGCTTCGACCCGTGCCTGGCCTGCGCGACGCACGTGCTCGACATGGACGGCAACGAAGTCAGCAGCGTCAAGGTGCGCTGAGGAGGTGACGCCATGACATACGCTCACCCCATGTCACCGGCGCGGAGCCGGGTGCGCGAAGGGAAGTTCAGCGAGGCGATCCTGCCCGTCGGCGAGCAGCCGGGGCCGGTCTACGTCTACGACGCCGCGACGCGCATCTGGCACTGGGTGACGATGCTCAGCATCGTCGCCCTGTGCGTGACGGGCTATTTCATCGGCTCGCCGCTGCCCAGCATCGACGGCCAGGCCTACGAGCACTTCCTGTTCGGCAACCTCCGCATGGTGCACTTCATCGCCGGGCAGGTGCTGGGCGTGGTGTTCCTGATGCGCCTGTACCGGGTGCTGGTCGGCGGCCCGCACGCGCGGCAGATCTTCTACATCCCGTTCTGGAACCTGCACTGGTGGAAGGACGTCATCGACGAGGTGGCGTGGTACCTCTTTCTCAAGAAGCCGAAGGAGTACGTGGGGCACAATCCCCTCGCCCACCTCGCCATGTTCCTGATGTTCGTGCTGCCGACCATCGTCCTGCTGCTCACGGGGTTCGCCCTGTTCGCGGAAGGTGCCGGCGTGCAGAGCGCCTGGTACAAGGCGTTTGGCTGGGTGTTCACGGTGATCGGCAACTCCTTCTCGGTGCACACCTGGCACCACGTCGCCATGTGGATCGTGATCCTCTTCTCGATCGTCCACATGTACATGGCGATCCGCGAGGACATGACGCACCGCCAGACGACCGTGAGCTCGATGATCAGCGGCTGGAGGTTCTTCCGCTGAGCGATTGACCCGGGACCGATCCGGGGGTAACGACGGGGCCGGCTCACCACCGGCCCCGCTGCTTGCCGGGGGTCCGTTGCCGTAGGATGCAGACATGACTTCGGGAGCCGACGACGCCGCCGGGAGCCGCATCAGGGTGCTCGGCGTGGGCAACCTGCTGTGGGCCGACGAGGGCTTCGGCGTGCGCTGCGTCGAGGCCCTGGCCGCGGCCTGGGACTTCCCTCCCGAGGTCGAGCTCCTCGACGGCGGCACGCTCGGCCTCGGGCTGATCCCGCTGCTGCAGGATGCGACGCACGTGCTGCTGTTCGACGCCGTCGACCACGGTGGCGCACCCGGCACGTTGATCGTGGCGCGCGGTGCGGAGGTGCCGCACTGCATGTCCCGCGGCAAGATGAGCCTGCACCAGGTCGGCATGAACGACGTGTTCGCCGCGCTCGAGATGCTCGGGCACCGGCCGCAGGCGCTGTGCCTCGTCGGCATCCAGCCGGTCGAGCTCGCCGACTACGGCGGCAGCCTCACGCCGCCCGTTCGCGAACAGCTGCCGCGCGCACTCGAAATCGGGCTCGCGGAACTCGCGTCCTGGGGCGTCGCGATCGCGCCGAAGACCGCGGCACCTGGCGGGCAAGTCATGGCGGATGCCCTCGACCTCGGACGCTACGAGACGGGGCGCCCCTCGGAAGAGGTCGCCTGGCGACGCGGTGACGAACGCTTCCTGCGGCGCTCCGAGGAGAGCCGCCCGGGCGACGAAGACGACGGTAGGGAGGGCGCCGCATGAGCGAAATTCTCGAGACACTCGCCGCCCAGCCCGGGTGCGAGGTCGTCCGCAACGCGGACCTGGACGATTTCCTGGCGCGTCACCCGCGCGCCCTGCTCCTGGTCACCGGCGACACGCTGCTGCGCACGGAAGGACTCGATGTGGCGGTGGTGGTGCGCGAACTGCTCGCGCGCTACGCGGGCCGGCTCGCCGTGGGGCTGGTGGATCGCCGCGACGAGGCGACGGTGATGCCGAGATTCGGCGTCGTGGTGCTGCCGGCCGTAGTCTACGTCCGCGACGGCGCGGCGGCCGAACTGGTCGCCCGCATGCGCGACTGGCCCGTCTATGTGCAGGCGTGCGAGCGCCTGCTCGCGCCGGCCGGCGCGACCGCTGCCGATGCCGTGGGAGGACACGCATGACCGACTACCCGCTGGTCTGGCATCCGAAGGGCCCGGGGCAGGCGCCCGCCGCGGGCGACGACGCGCTCCGCCTGCTCGACATGCCGCGCGGCCACGCCGGACCGCGGCGCAGCGCGAAGTCCGTGGACCGTCTTTCGCCGGCGGCGCGGGCCGTGCTCGAGGAGGCTCTCGCCTCGCTGCGACGTCACGCGGAAGGCGCGGCGGAGCCGAGTCGAGTGAGCCTGCGCGGACTCGACGCGGCCGACCGCGACACCGTCATCGACGTGCTCGGCGAAGGCGACGTCTGGGCCGAGCTCGGTGGCCCGGTGACCTACGACCTCTCGGAGTCCGTGCTGCCGGGACTGTGGCACATCGAAGCCACGGCGTCGGACGGCACTCGGACCGAGTGGCTGGAAGTGGCCGCCATCCCGCAGGCCGTCACGGCGGCGACCGAGCGCATGCCGCGCGAGGCGATCGCCATCCCCGCGCAGCTGCCGCAGGGCGCGATGAACTCGCAGGCGCTGCTCACCGAACTGCAGCAACGCTCGTCGGCCTGGCGCGCGGGCGACGAGAATCACGTCGTGAACTTCACGCTGCTGCCGATCACCGAGGCCGACGCCGAGGTCATCACGACGGTGCTCGGGCAGATCCCGCTGGTGATCCGCGGCGGCGGCTATGGCAGCTGCCGCATCTTCGCGACCGGGCTCCGGCACGTGTGGGCGGTGCAGTACTTGAACACCACGGGCAAGGTGATCCTCGACACGCTCGAGGTCGGCGGCGTGCCGGTCGCGGCGCTCGCGGCGCGCGAGGACTTCGAGGACTCCGCGGCGCGGCTCGCGGAAATCATCCAGGCGTACGCGACATGAGCAGCGGCTTCGAAGGCAGCTACCTCGGCGACGGCTCGAAGCTCACCGACGACGCACGCCTCGAGTGCGGCATCTGCTGGTGGGTCTACGACCCGGCGCTCGGCGACGACGTCGCGCAGGTGCAGCCGGGCACGCCGTTCGCGCTGCTGCCCGACACGTGGCGTTGCCCGAACTGCGACGCGGACAAGGCCAAGTTCATGGTGCTCGGCCTGGCACGCGGCCCGGCGCCGCTCGCGCACCCGGTGGAGCGGCTCGCGGGCGCCTATCGTCGCGCCGCCCTGTCGATGAAGGGCCTGCCGATCTACAACCCGACCCTGGCCGTCGAGGCCATCGGCTTCCGCGAGTGGGACGGTCGCCAGGCCGGCGTGATGGTCACGCCGTGGTTCATGAACCTGACGGTGCTGCCCGCGGCGGCGGAAGCGTCGGTCTGGGTCGCGGGCGGCACCGTGCGCCTCACGTTCCCGTCGGGCCAGTACGACCTGCTGGTCGGCCACCTGCCCGAATTCGGCCTCGTCGGCACCTGCCCGCTGTTCGCGACGATGAGCGACTTCACCGACCACGAGGCGGCGCAGGTCGCGGCGCAGTCAGCGGCCGACGCGCTGTTCCAGGCGGAAGAACCGCCGCCTTCGCCGAGCGTGACGCGACGGCAACTGCTCGGCGGCTAGAACGAATAACCGAGCGAGGTCACCACTCCGTAGTCCGAGTGCGACGGGGCCTCGGGATCCGGCTCGCTGTCATAGCTGCCGTAGAACGTGAGATCGAAGAAGAGGTCTTCGACCATCTCGTAGCGGGAGGTGATGTCGGCCTCGGCGCGGACGCGGCCGGATTCGGTGAGGCTCGGGAAGACCGCGAGACCGGCGTCGAGCGAGCGCTTCGGCGTGTCGTAGCGAAAGTACGAGTACTGCGTGCCCACGACGGCCTCGAGACTGTTGCGGATCGGCTCCCCCGAGTAGTGCTCGCGCGTGCCGGCGAGTCCGGCGAACGCCGCCCACTCGGCGTGGGGTCCCTGCACGAGGTAGCGCCCCATCCCGCCGCCGAGGACGGAGCGTAGACCCAGCCCGAGCTCCTCGTTGCCCTGAGCCGTGATGAAGCCCTGCAGGAACCACCGGTTTGCGAGGAACCGGCGGTTGCCGAGCGTCACGTCGTACATGCTGGAGGTGCGCTCGTCGGACTGCGCGTTCACGGTCGTGGCGCCGTCGAGCGACCATTCGCGCACCTCGTCGCGCGAGCTCAGGCCGCCGCTGAAATTGAACTGGGTCTGGTTGTCGGCCTTCGCGTAGTCGAAGCCGACGGCCAGGTAGCCGTCGAGCCGCTTGATGAGCGAACCCTGGTCGATGGGCCGGATGCGCACCACGTCGGCCATCTTCACGACCTGTCCCTCCGGTTCGCCCTCCACGACGACGCGCATCGTGCCGGCCTCCTCGCCCTGTGGCGAGCGGCCGAAGTAGCGGACGCCGCCGCTCGTCTCGACGTCGAGGTACTGGCGTGTCGTGACGCTCGCGATTTCGTCCCACTCGATGGCGACGGTCCCCGCCGAGTTCGTGCTGAGCTCGAGCTTGCCCTTGTCGAGGCCCTTGATCTCGCCGGTGAGACGGTCGCCGTTCAGGAACACGATGACATCGGTCTTGGGCGCGGCGTGCGGCGCGGCCACCGCCGCGAGCAGGAGGCCGAGGGCGAGCAACGTGCGCAGGGCGGGCGGGACGGTCTTCATGCGGCGGCTTCCGCGGACGACCGCGGCAATATGCCATAGGGAGCTGCGCCCGTCGGCACCGGGGTGGCGAGTCCCGCACACTTGCGGTAACTTTCCGCACTCACGCGTATCACCTTCGCGGGTGGAGGAGTCGACGATGAAGTCCCAGATCCTGGTGGCGGCCGTCTGCCTGAGCGCCCTCGGCATTGCCGGCTGTCAGTCCGAGGGCCAGCAGCTCGATGCCCAGCAGCAGCAGGCCCTGGACACGGCGCTGCAGCGTGTGCGCTTCGACATGAATTGCCCGGCTGCGACCGGCCAGGTGCTGTCGCGGCAGATGATCCAGCCGGTGTCGTTCCGCTTCGGCGTCGAGCGCGCGGAGTACACGGTCGGTGTCGAGGGCTGCGGCCAGCGCCAGACGATCGTCGTCGTGTGCCCGCAGGACAACAGCGGCTGCTTCGCCGGCGGCCCGCGTCAGTAGGCGGGCCCGACGTGCGCTTTCGGATCCTGGCGGCGCTGGCGACGGCGCTCGCGGGTTCCTTGCTGTCCCTGACGCAGGCCCAGGCGGAGCTGTCGAGCGAGGAACTCGCCAAGCTCGCGCAGAACCCGGTCGGCAACCTGGTGAGCGTGCCGTTCCAGAACAACACCAATTTCGACGTGGGTCCGCTCGGGAAGACCCAGGACGTGCTGAACATCCAGCCCGTCTATCCGATCCACGTCGACGATGACTGGAACGTCATCACGCGCACCATCGTGCCTCTGCTCTGGCAGCCGGCCTTCGCGCCGGGTCAAGGCTCGACGTTCGGCTTGAGCGACGTGCAGTTCTCGGCGTTCCTCTCGCCGGCGAACCCGGGCGAGGTGATCTGGGGCGTCGGCGGCATCGCCCAGCTGCCGACCCACACGGACGCAGTGCTCGGCAACGACCGCTGGGGCCTCGGGCCGACCGCGGTCGTGCTCCGGATGCAGAAGGGCAGCCCGTGGGTCTACGGCGCGCTCGTGAACAACGTCTGGTCCGTCACCGATGACCGCTCGTCGCCGCCGATCAACCAGCTGCTGCTGCAGCCGTTCCTGAACTACAACTTCGAGGGCGGCACCTACCTGACCAGTTCGCCGATCATCACCGCGAACTGGCAGGCGGACAGCGGGGACACCTGGACCGTCCCGCTGGGCGGCGGCGTCGGCAAGATCTTCCACTTCGGCCGGCTGCCGGTGAATACGCAGGTTTCGGCCTACTACAACGTGGAAACGCCGGAATACGGCGCCGAGTGGCAGCTGCGCGCGCAGGTGCAATTCATGTTCCCGAAGTAGCGCGGCCGGTCACCTTGTCGAGCGCCTTCACGAGGCGCTGCGCCCAGCCCCTGACCGCACGGCGGAACTCGGCCGAATTCGACACGCTCGTCGCGCGCTGCACGAAGCCGTCGTCGTCGACGTGGCGGTCGAGAACGCGCGCCAGCAACTGGCCCGTCGGGCCGTCGCGCAGTTCCATCACCAGCGTCATGCGCCCTGCGCCTCGAGTGTAGGTGTAGCTGCGTCCGGCGCTCATCGTGTCCGGCGCCGTGATGTAGACGTCGGCGAGCGCCGCGGTGACCCGCAACGTGTCGTCGAGCGGCTTCGCGACCACGTCGTATCCGCCTGCCGCCAGTTCCTCGGCGAAGACCCGGCGGAACTCGCCCGACATGTCGTCCCGGATCTTCTGCAGGTCCTCGGTCGACAGCCGGCCGGAGGCCCGCAGGTCCCGGTTCGGCTTCCAGTCCTTGTCGAACGCGACCTCGACCGGGTCGAGCACGACATTGCGGTACTCCTTGAACTCGGCTTCGGGACGCACGTAGAGCGCGTCGATGCCCTTGGCCTTGCGCTGGACGAGCCCGTCCCAGGTCTCGGGCAGCGAATCGGCGCCGAAGACCGCAGGCGCGACGAGGGTGAGGACGGCGGCGGCGAGCCAGGCGGCTCCACGAGAGGCTGTCGGCATGGTCCGACTCCGATCGAAGCGGGGCTGCCGCCCATTGCAGTCGCGCGGGCGCCGCCTGTCAATCGCCCGGCGTTGCCGTCAGAATGCCGTGCTGGATCCGCACGAGACGACTCGCTTGAAACCCCGGACCGCGTTCACCGCGCTGGCAATCCTCGCGCTCGTCGCCCTCGGCCTGGCGCTGTGGCGCTTCGGAGCGCACCGGGCCGCGCCGCCCGCGGTCGTCGAACAGCCCGCCTCCGGGACGCCGGCGCACGAGCCGCTGCCGGCCGGCTATGCCGGGTCGGCTTCCTGCGCGCGCTGCCACGCGGTCGAGTCCGAGGCGTGGACCGGTTCGCAGCATGCGCTCGCGATGCAGGTGGCCGACGAGCGCACGGTGCGGGGCGACTTCAAGGACGCGAAATTCCGGCAGTTCGGGGTCACTTCCACGTTCTTCCGGCGTGACGGCAAGTTCCTGGTCCGCACCGAGGGTCCGGACGGCAAGCTCGCGGACTTCGAGGTACGCCACACCTTCGGCGTCTACCCGCTGCAGCAGTACCTGATCGACCTCGGCGGCGGCCGCGTCCAGGCGCTCTCGATCGCCTGGGACGACCGGCCCGCGGAGTCCGGCGGCCAGCGCTGGTTCCACCTGTATCCCGGCGAGCACATCGCCCCGGCGGACGAGCTGCACTGGACGCGGCGGCAGCAGAACTGGAACTACATGTGCGCCGACTGCCACAGCACGGACCTGCAGAAGAACTACGACGCCGCGACGGACACGTTCGCGACCCACTGGTCCGAGATCAGCGTCGGCTGCGAGGCGTGCCACGGCCCCGGTTCGGCGCACATTGCGTGGGCGGATGCTGCGGCCGTCGGCAGCGGCACGGGCGGCCCGAACGGGCTCGCCGTGCATTTCGGCGACCGCAGGCTCGGCAGCTGGAAGATCGATCCCGCAACCGGCAACGCGGTGCGCAGCCGGCCGCGCCACGGCGACACCGAGATCGAAGTCTGCGCCCAGTGCCATTCGCGCCGCGGCCAGTTCTCGAACGGGTATCGACCGGGCGAGCGCCTGCTGGACCACTACCTGCCGGCGTTGCTGACCGAAGGACTCTACTACCCGGACGGGCAGCAGCGCGACGAGGTCTATGCCTGGGGCTCGTTCCTCTCGAGCCGCATGTACGCGCAGGGCGTGACCTGCGGTGACTGCCACGACCCGCACACCGGCAAGCCGCGCGCCGCCGGGAATGCGCTCTGTGCGCAGTGCCACCTGGCGTCGAAGTACGATTCGCCGCGCCACCACTTCCACACGGCCGGCACCCCTGGGGCGGCCTGCGCGTCGTGCCACATGAAGACCGACACCTACATGGTCGTCGATCCGCGCCACGACCACAGCTTCAGGATCCCGCGGCCCGACCTGGGCCCGACGCTCGGCGCGCCGAACGCCTGCAACCAGTGCCATGCCGATCGCACGCCGCAGTGGGCCGCAGCCGAGATCCGCAAGCGCTATCCGAACCCGAAGCCCGGGTTCCAGGACTTCGCGGAGGCGTTCGCCGCGGCGGACCGCGACGACCCGGCCGCGACGATTGCGCTGACCCAGATCGTGGCCAACACGGACGAATCGGCGATCGCGCGCGCGTCCGCGCTCGAGCGGCTCGCGCAACTCGGCGGCGAGAACGCGGGCCTCGCCGGCGAGGCCGCGCTCAAGGACCCGAGCCCGATCGTGCGCCACGCCGCCATCGGCGTGTTCGAGGGCGTGCCGCCCGGTCAGCGCCTCGCCGTGGTACCGCTGCTCTCCGACCCGCTGCGCGCCGTACGCATGCGGGCGGCGCGCGTGCTCGCGCCCGTTCCGGCCGCCGAACTCGGCCCGAACGGGGCTGCGGCCTACGAGAAAGCGGCCGACGAATACGTCGCCGGCGAGCGCTTCAATGCCGATCGACCGGAGGACCGCACCAACCTCGGCGGCTTCTTCGCCGAGCGGGGCCGGTACCAGGAAGCGGAGGCGCAGTTCCGGTCGGCGCTCGCGCTCGACCCGGGCTTCGTGCCGGCGTGGGTCAACCTCGCGGACCTGATGCGCCTGCGCGACCGCGAAGCGGACGCCGCGTCCGTGCTGCGCGAAGGACTCGGGCACGCGCCGCTGGACGCCACGCTGCACCACGCCCTCGGGCTCTCGCTCGTTCGGCAGGGACAGCGCGCCGCGGCGCTCGAGGAACTCGAGCGGGCCACGGAACTCGCGCCGGATAATCCGCGTTTCGCCTACGTGTACGGCGTCGCGAAGGCGGAGATGGCGTCGCCGGCGCGTGCGAAGCCCGCCCGCTAGCCCGCGAATTCGCCGCGCGCCGCCGCGGGGATGTCGCGCGATTCGATGACCCGGATGCCCGGCGCGGATCGCAGTGCCGTGGCGACCATCGCCGCAGCGATATCCGCCGCGGCGACCGGCCGCAACGTCCGCGGCGCGAACCTCAACAGGTGTTCGCTCAGGCGTTCCATCGGCCGCGACTCGGCGCGCTCGCCGGCAATGACCGAGGGACGCAGGATCGCCAGGCTCGGCCAGCCCATGCCCCGCAGCGATTCCTCGAGCTCGCCCTTGACGCGCGAGTAGAAGAACGGCGAGGAGCGGCTCGCGCCCATCGCGCTCACGATCGAGAAGTGCGTCGCCCCGCCCTCGCGCGTGAGTTGCGCGAGGCGCCGGGGGTACTCGCAGTCCACCTCCCGGAACCGCGCCTGCGAACCCGCCTTGCGGATCGTCGTGCCGAGCGCGCAGAAGACGTGGTCGGCCGCGAGCTTCGTCCGCACGTCGGCGAGCCGGTCGAAGTCGACCATCACCTGCCGCAGCTTCGGGCGACGCACGGCGGCGCCGAGGTCGCGGCGCGTCACGACGACGACGCGCGAATACTCGGGCGTGTCGAGCAGGCGTCGCAGGCACTCGCCGCCGACGAGACCCGAGGCGCCGGCGAGCAAGGCGGTGAGTCCGCTCATGGGCGCTGGCTCGCGATCCAGCGCTCCACTTCGGCCTGCAGTACGTGCAGCGGCAGGGCGCCGTTCACGAGCACGACGGTGTGGAACTTGCGGAGATCGAAGCGCGGCCCGAGCTCGCGTTCGGCCCGGGCGCGCAATTCCTGGATCTTCAGCTCACCGATCTTGTAGGCGAGCGCCTGGCCGGGGATCGCCATGTAGCGTTCGGCCTCGGCGACCCGGCGCGCCTCGCCGGCCGCGCTGTTGGCGTCCATGTAGTCGAGCACCTGCTGGCGCG
>CAZRKS010000083.1:0-10510 GCA_964600315.1 uncultured Steroidobacteraceae bacterium
GATAGGCCATGTTGAGTTCGGTGCCGTAGGCGATCGCGCGCAGCATGCCCTGGCCCGCGGCCTCCTTCGGCACTGCGCACTTCGTGGTGGAGGGCGGCAGCAGCACCTTCTCGCCGAGCCACTTGTCGACGGCGCCGTTGGTCTGGTAGTCGAAGAGTCCCATGCCGCTGTCGGGCAGTTCGCTCGACGTCCAGATCACCATGCCGACCTGGTCGCCCGCGCCGGGCAGTGCGCCCATGCTGCCGAGGAAGTAGGCACGTGCCGTCGGGATCGCGTTCCACTCGAGCTGGATGAACGTCGGCTTCGCGGTCTGCCGGACCTTCATTTCCGGCATGATGTCCTGCGCCGCGGGAATCGCGAACTTGAAGCTCTCCGGCACGCCGTCGCCCGAAAAGGCGTGGTCGCCCACGATCGAGGCGCCCGCGGGGAAAGTGCGCTTGTCGGTCTTGCTCGGCCACACCGGCCGCCCGACGGCCGCGTGCGTGCCGCGCTGCGTGGCGTGGCGGGATTCGAAGAACTTGGCGAACTCGCCGAGCGTCGCGGTCTCGAGGTTCACGACCTTCGGCTGTCCCGGCCGCACGGTCTCGGAACAGCCCCAGTACATCACGAGCTTGCCCTTCGGCGGCTCGCCGCTCATCTCGACGGGCCCCTCGTCGTCGACGCGCGGCGCCGGCTTCGGCTTCTCGGGCGTCTCGAGCTTCAGCGTCGGCGCGAGCCCGCTCGCCTGCGGCACGTTCTGCAACGCCTGCTGCAGGTTGGCGTTGCGGCTGGTGTAGAGGGTCACGTCCATCCAGCGTCCGGCGGGCCCGGCCTGCGTGTAGCCGAATTCCGCGCGGTTCTGGCCGCCGCCCATGAGCGCGCCGAGCGTCATGCCCATCATGCCTTGTCCCTGGCCCTGCTGGCCCATGCCCATGCCGCCCATGTTGAAACCGGAGTAGGTGGCGACGTCGATCCACGCTTGCGAGATCGGCGGCTTGACGACCTGCTTGGGCGTGCCCTGCGCGATGGCGCCCGGGGAGGCCAGGACGCCGAGCGTGGCCAGCGTCGCGATCGTCCGGTGATTCACATTCGACATGGCCCGTCTCCCGACTGCGAGGGACCTCAATAGTGCCCCCGGACGACGGGCGGCGACAAGCACGTCCGCCGCAACCTCGCGACCGCCGGGCGCGTGCCTCGGGCACGAGGCGGCGGTAGGATGGCGGCCATCGAGCGGGGGAGACGGGTGAGCGCGGAGCGGTATTCCGTCCTGCACAGCTGGTGCGTCCAGGCGGACTGGGACGCTCCGACCGTGGTCGGCGGTGCCGGCGCGCGCCTGCGTCTCGAGGACGGGCGCGAGGTGCTCGACATGAGCAGCCTGGCGGAGTGCTGCAATCTCGGCCATCAGCATCCGCGCGTCGTCGAGGCCGTCCGGGCCCAGGCAGCACAGCTCTGTTTCGTCACCAACGCCTGGGGTGCGGCGCCGCGCGCCCAGCTGGCCGAGCGCCTGCTCGCGCGCTCCGGCTTCGCGGGCGGACGCGTGTTCTTCACGCTGGGCGGGGCGGACGCGAACGAGCACGCCGTGAAGATCCTGCGCCAGGCGCTCGGCAAGCCGCGCGGCATCGTCGTCGCGCGCGACCGTTCGTATCACGGCGCGACGCACCTCGCGATGGCGCTCTCCGGCGATGAGCGCACCCGGACGCAGATCGACCCGGACGCGTTCGGCGTGAGCCACGTGCCGCCGCCCTATGCCTACCGCTGCCCGTTCGGCAGCCGCGACGAGGCCGAGTGCGGCGAGCGCGCTGCGGCCGCGGTGGCGGAGCGGATCGACGCCCTTGGCGCTGAGCGCGTGGCCGCGGTGGTCATGGAACCGAACGCCGGGTCGAACGGCATCGTCGCGCCGGACAGTTTCTGGCCTGCGCTGCGGCGCGTGACGCGGGAGCGTGGCGTCGCGCTGGTCGCGGACGAGGTCATGAGCGCCTTCGGGCGCTGCGGCGAGTGGTTCGCGTGGCAGCGCTACGGCGCCGCGAACGCACCCGACCTCATGACCCTCGCCAAGGGGCTCACGGGCGCGGCATTGCCGCTCGGGGCCGTCGTCGTCGCCGAGGGGATTGCGCGGCGGCTCGAGCACGAGACGCTGCACACGGGTCTCACCTATTGCGGACATCCGCTGTGCTGCGCGGCCGGCGTGGCCGCGATCGACGCCTACGCGGACGAGGGGCTCATCGAGCGCTCGCGCCGGCTGGGCGCCGGGCTGCTCGAGGCGCTGCGCGCGCTGCAGACGCGACACGCGGCGATCGGCGACGTGCGCGGCGGCCACGGGCTCTTCGCCGTCGTCGAACTCGTGAGCGACCGGGGGACGCGCGAGCCGCCGGCGCCCTGGCCGCGCACCGTCCCGGCGCTGCAGCGCCTGGTCGCCGACGCGCTGGCCGCGGGCGTTTCCTTCGCCACGCGCGGCAACCTGATCCTGCTCGCGCCGCCGCTCGTCATCGAGGAGCGCGATCTCGCCGCTGCGCTCGCGCTGCTCGACCGGCTGCTCGCGCGACATTTCGCCACTGCCTGATGGAAGCAAGAACGTGAGCTTTCGACTGACCTACGCGACGATGTTCGACCCGCCGGAGGCGATGCACGAGCGCTTCGAGGAGGCGCTCGCGCGCGTGTCCGCCACGCTGGGCGCGGCGCACGGACTGTTCATCGATGGCGCCGACCTCGCGACCCCGGGTGTCGCGGCCCGGCCGAGCCCGATCGACCTCGAGCGGATCGTCGGCCGCTTCGCGATCGGCGACCGCAGCCACGTCGACCTGGCGATGTCGGCGGCGGAGCGGGCGTTTCCGGCCTGGCGCGCCCGGCCGCACGCGGAGCGCGTGCGGATGGTGCGTCGCGTGGGCGAGGTCATGGAGCAACGCGTCTACGAGATCGCGGCTGCGCTCGCCGTCGAGGTGGGCAAGAACCGCATGGAGGCGCTCGGCGAGGCACAGGAGACCGTCGATTTCTTCCGGCACTACGCGCAGGACTTCGAGGAGCACGCCGGTTACGAGCACGCGCTGCCGGACGATCCGTTGCCCGGCGTGGCGTCGCACAACCGCAGCGTGATGCGTCCCTACGGAGTGTGGGTGGTGATCGCACCGTTCAACTTCCCGCTGGCGCTCGCCGGCGGACCGGTGGCGGCCGCCCTCGTGACCGGCAACACCGTGGTCGTCAAAGGCGCGAGCGACACGCCGTGGGCCGGACGTCTGCTCGCCGACTGCGTGCGCGACGCCGGCCTGCCGCCCGGCGTCTTCAATTACCTGAGCGGACCGGGACGCGAGGTCGGTGAGGCGCTGGTCGCGCACCGGGCCACCGCGGGCATCACGTTCACGGGCTCGGCCGCCGTCGGCATGGACCTGCTGCGGCGCATGGCGACCGGTGTCTATCCGCGCCCGTGCATCGCGGAGATGGGTGGCAAGAATCCTTGCATCGTCACCGCACGGGCGAACCTCGATCACGCGGCGCAGGGCATCGTGCGCTCGGCGTACGGCATGGGCGGGCAGAAGTGCTCGGCGCTCTCGCGGCTGTACGTGGAGGAGCGCGTCGCCGACGAACTGCTGGCCCGGATCGAGCGGCTGACGCGCGCCATCCGCATCGGCGATCCGCTGCGGCGCGAAAACTGGCTCGGGCCCGTCGTGAACGCCGGCGCATACGCGTCCTATGCGCGCTACGTCGAGGAACTCGCGAGCGGCGGTGCACGCCTCGTCACAGGCGGGCGTCAACGGCGCGATGGCGAGCTCGCGCGCGGCTACTACGTCGAGCCCGTGCTGGCCGAGGCGCCGCTCGGTCACCCGTTGTGGCGGCACGAGATGTTCCTGCCGATCCTCATGGCGCATCGCGTGCGTGACCGGGAAGAGGCCCTGCGCCTCGCCAACGACACGGAACTCGGCCTGACGGCCGGGTTCTACGGTGGCGCAGACGAGGTGCCGTGGTTCCACGAGCACATCGAGGCCGGCGTCACCTACGCGAACCGACCGCAGGGCGCGACGACGGGCGCGTGGCCCGGCTACCAGCCCTTCGGGGGCTGGAAGGGCTCGGGCTCGACCGGCAAGGCCATCGCCTCTTTCCATTACCTGGCCCAGTATCTCCGCGAGCAGTCGCGCACCGTCGTGGAGTGAAACCGCAGGCCGACCTGCGTCGAGGAGTCCATCGTGCCGAACCCACACATCCGTACCGAACTGCCGGGCCCGAAGGCGCGCGCGTTGCTCGCGCGCGACGCGCTGGTCGTGTCGCCGTCCTACCCGCGGGATTACCCGTTCGTCATCTCGCACGGCCGCGGCACCGAAGTCTGGGACGTCGACGGCAACCGCTTCCTCGATTTCGCGGCCGGCATCGCCGTGTGCGCGACGGGGCACTCGCATCCGCGGGTGGTCGAGGCGGTGCAGCGCGCTGCGGGTAAGTTCCTGCACATCTCGAGCGACTACTGGCACGAGAACTTCACCGCGCTCGCCGAGCGACTGGCCACCGTCGCGCCGATGGGCGAGCCCGTGATGAGCTTCCTCTGCCAGTCCGGCACCGAGGCGGTGGAAGGCGCGCTGAAACTCGCGCGCTATGTCACCGGGCGGCCGCGCTTCCTCGGGTTCCTCGGCAGCTTCCACGGCCGGACCATGGGCTCGCTGTCGTTCACGTCGAGCAAATACACGCAGCAGAAGGGCTTCGCGCCGACGATGCCCGGCGTGTCGCACGTGCCCTACCCGAACACGTATCGGCCGCTGCTCGTCGGCGCCGACCAGGGCAAGGCCGTGCTCGACTACGTCCGCATGCTGTTCGAGCGCAACGTGCCGCCGGGCGAAGTGGCCGCGATCCTGGTCGAGCCGATCCAGGGCGAGGGCGGCTACCTCGTTCCGCCCGACGGCTTCCTCGCTGGCCTGCGCGCGCTCTGCGACGAGCACGGCATCCTGCTCATCTGCGACGAAGTGCAGTCGGGCATCGGCCGCACGGGACGCATGTTCGGGATCGAGCACTGGAACGTGCGGCCGGACATCGTCACGAGCGCCAAGGGCCTGGGTTCCGGGCTGCCGATCGGCGCCGTGATCGCGAAGCGCTCGATCATGGAACAGTGGAAGCGCGGTGCCCACGGCAACACCTACGGTGGCAACCCGGTGACCTGCGCGGCGGCCATCGAGACCATCGACCTGGTGCGCGGCGAATACATGGCCGCGGCGGCGCGCACCGGCGCGCACTTCATGAACCGCCTGCGCGAGCTGGCGCGCGACTACCCCTGCATCGGCGACCTGCGCGGCAAGGGACTCATGATCGGCATGGAACTCGTCGAGACCGACGCCGAGCGCACACCGGCCCGCGCGCTCTGCGACCGGCTCGTGACCCGCGCCTATCACAACGGGCTGATCCTGCTGTCCTGCGGCGTGAGCACGCTGCGCTTCATGCCGCCGCTCGTGGTCACGGAGAGCGAGATCGACGAGGCGGTGCAGTGGCTGCGCGTCAGCCTCGACGAGGCGCTGCGCGGGTGAGCGTGGCAGCGTGGCGCCGGTCGGCGGCGATCCTGGCCGCCGCGTTCGTGCTCGCCGGGGCGCCGGTGTCGGCGCAGGCGGAGCGCGAACGCGTGCTGAAGCAGGTCGACCTGCCGCACGACTATTACTGGCGGGAGCTGTACCTGCCGCAACTCACGACCGGCCCGTCTTCGCTGAGCTTCACGCCGGAGGGCGGCCACCTGGTCTACAGCATGGCCGGGTCGCTCTGGAGGCAGGCGATCGGCTCGACGTCCGCCGACGAGCTCACGCACGCGAACGGTGCCTACGACTACCAGCCGGACGTGTCCCGCGACGGACGCTTCGTGGTCTTCGCGCGCTACGACGGCGCCGCGATCGAGCTCTGGCGGCTCGACCTCGCGAGCGGCGCGGAGCAGCGCCTGACGAGCGACGGTGCGGTGAACGTCGAGCCGCGACTCGCGCCGGACGGCCGGCGGCTCGCGTGGGTGTCGACGCGCGACACTGGTCACTTCAACCTGTACGTCGCCGACCTCGACGCGACCGGGCTGCACGACGTGCGGCCGCTGCTCGGCGAACGGCGCAGCACGATCGATCGCTACTACTACTCGGCGTTCGACCATGCGATCAACCCGTCCTGGTCGCCGGACGGCCAGACGCTCTATTTCGTGACCAACCCCGAGGTGGCGTGGGGTACCGGCGGCCTCTGGGCCGTGCCGCTCACGGACCCGGCGGCGCGTCGCGAGATCCTGCGCGAGGAGACGACGTGGAGCGCGCGCCCCGAACCGGCGCCCTCCGGTCCGCGGCTCCTCTACAGCAGTTACCGCGGACGCCAGTGGCACCAGTTGTGGCTCACGACGACGGACGGTGCCGCGCCGCTGCCGCTCACTTTCGGCGACTACGACATCCGCGGCGCGCGCTGGTCGCCGGACGGCTCACGCATCGCGTACGTGAGCAACGAGTCGGGCAACACCGCGCTCGTCGTGCAGGAGGTCGTCGGCGGTGCGCGCCAGGAGATCGTGCCTCTGCTGCGGCACTTCAAGACGCCGCGGGCGATGCTCGCGATCGAGATCACTGGGGAAGGCGGGCGAACCGTGCCGGCGCGCGTCGCCGTGCGCGCGAGCGACGGCCGCGATTACGCACCGCGTGACGCGTGGCTGCAGGGCGACGACGGCTTCGACCGGGCGCGGCAGACGACCGAGACGCATTACTTCCATTGCAACCCTCCCTGTACGCTCGAGGTGCCCGCAGGTGCCGCGACCGTCACTGTGCAGCACGGATTCGCGGCGTTGCCGTGGCTGCGGACGATCAACCTCGTTGCGGGTCGCGAGACGAAGCTGCGCGCCGACCTCGTGAGCCGGGCGCTGCCGCCCGCGTTCGGCCGCTGGATCAGCGCGGACCTGCACGTGCACATGAACTATGGCGGCCACTACCGCAACACGCCCGCTCACCTCGCCCGGCAGGCGGAGGCGGAGGATCTCGACCTCGTCTACAACCTCGTGGTGAACAAGGAGGAGCGCGTTCCCGACGTCGCCTACTTCCGCAGGGATCGCGATCCGGCGAGCAACGAGCGCGTGCTGATTCTCGAGGCGCAGGAATTCCACTCGAGCTTCTGGGGCCACCTCGGGCTGCTGCAACTCGGCGAGCATCTCATCACTCCGGACTTTGCGTCCTACCGGCACACCGCGCTCGCGAGCCCGTACCCGTACAACGCCGTGATCGCGGACCTCGCGCACGCGCAGGGGGGACTGGTTGGCTACGTGCATCCCTACGACTGGCCGATTCGTCCCGGGCAGGAGAAGTCGCTGACCCACGAGCTGCCCGCCGACGCGATCGCGGGCAAGGTCGACTACGTCGAGATCCTCGGCTTTTCCGATCACAAGGCGACGGCCGAGGTCTGGTACCGGCTGCTCAACCTCGGACTGCGCCTGCCCGCGGGTGCTGGCACGGATGCGATGGCGAACTACGCTTCCCTGCGCGGGCCGGTCGGCTTGAATCGCGTCTACCTCGACACCGGTGGCCGACTCGACCCGGCGGCGGCGCGCGAGGCTTTGAAGGCGGGGCGCACGTTCGCGACCAATGGCCCGCTGCTCGGGCTGGAACTGGGCGGTACGCGCCCGGGCGGCATGTTGCGACGGACCGTACCCGGCACGGTGCGATTCCACGTGGCGCTGCGCTCGCCGGTGGCGGTCGACCACCTCGAACTGGTGCAGAACGGGGTGGTCGTGCGCGCCTTCGAACTCGACGGCGATCGCCGGACGTACGACGGCGAGGGCGAGGTCGAACTCGAGCGCGGCGGCTGGCTGCTGCTGCGGGCGTGGAACGAACATGCGGATCCGTTGGTGCTCGACCTGTACCCGTACGCGACCACGAGCCCGATCTACCTCGAATGGCCGGGCGGCGCGCCGCCCGCGACGGACGATGCCGCGTACTTCGTCGCCTGGATGGACCGCGTGCTCGCCGATGTGCGCGCACGGACCGACTGGAACGACGAGCGGGAGAAATCGTCGACGCTCGACTACCTGGCCCAGGCGCGCGCCGCGTTCGCCGCGAGAGCCGCCGGCCCCGACGTTCAGGGCGGGCCCGAGTACCGGCCGTAGCGCTTCAGCAGGCGCACCAGTTCGGCGTGCGGCAGGGCCGGTACGACCTGCCCGTCCGGGCCGGTCATGTCGCGCGCCGCGACCATCGCGTTGACGATGGCTTCCTCGGTCGCCTGCACGGTGGCGGCGAACACGGGATCGAGGCTGTCGTTCGAGAGTGACGTCGATTCGAACAGCGGCTGCCCGGCCAGTGCCCGAGCGTTGGCCGTCGAGAAGGCGATGAAGAGGTCGCCGGACCCGTTGCCTGCAAAGCTGCCCATGCGGCCGAGCCCGAGCGCGCCCCGCTTCGCGACGCGTTTCAACTGGTGCGGCAGCAGCGGCGCGTCGGTGGCGATGACGACGATGATCGAGCCCGAGTCCCCGCGCCGCGCGTCGGCGGCCGGTGCGACCGGCAGGTGCGGGCCGATCGGCACGCCGGCGATCGTGAGCGTCGGACGGGTTCCATAGTTGGCCTGCACGAGCACGCCGACTGTCCAGGTGCGGCCCGCCGCCTCGACGCGCCGCGACGCCGTGCCGATGCCGCACTTGAAGTCATAACAGGTCATGCCGGTGCCGCCGCCGACGTTGCCTTCCGCGACCGGCCCGTCGCGCGCCTCGTCGAGCGCGCGATCGACGTGCTCCGGCCGGACGTGGAAGCCGTTGATGTCGTTCAGGTCGCCGTCCCAGGTCTCGGCCACGACCGGCGTCGACCACCAGTAGCCGGACGCGTCGGCTCCGCCGGCCCGCACACGCCACGCGATCACGGCGTCGTGCACCACGCCGACGCTGTGCGTGTTGGTGAGCATCACCGGTCCCTCGAGCTTGCCGGATTCCTCGAGCCAGGTGGTCCCGGTCATCTCGCCGTTGCCGTTCAGCGGAAACCACGCGCCATAGGCGGGCACGTCGAGCGACTGGCGCCCGCGCGGCAGGATGGCGGTCACGCCCGTGTGCACCTTGCGGCCGTTCGGCAGGTCTTCGTTCAGCGTCACCTGTCCCACGGTGACACCGGCGACGTCAGTGATGGCATCCAGCGGGCCGGGTGTGCCCTCGAACGGCACGCCGAGATCGCGGGCACGGGGCTCCGCGGCCTGGGCGGCGCTGCAGGCCACCAGCACGATGAGCAGCAGGGTCAATAGGGATCGCAACATCGATGGCCTCCCGGGCGCCTGATCGCCGACAATGCCCGGCGTCGAGCTTAACCAACGGCAGCAGAACCATGAATGGCGCGACGAGCGGGGAGGGGGCCGGGAGCGGAGCCCCGGGCAGGGAACTCGGCGTCTGGATGAGCACGGCGCTGGTGGTCGGCAACACCATCGGCATGGGCATCTTCCTGCTGCCGGCCTCGCTCGCTCCGTACGGCTTCAACGCGCTCGCCGGCTGGGGCATCACGGTCGCCGGGATGACGATGATTGCCCGCGTGTTCGCGCGACTCGCAGGCACGTTTCCGGAAGCGGACGGCCCGTATGCCTACCTGCGCTCGACGCTCGGCGCATGGCCGGCGTTCCTCGCGCTCTGGTGCTACTGGATCTCCTGCTGGATCACCAACTCCGCGCTGGCCGTGGGTGTCGTGGGCTACCTCGGCAGCGCCCTCCCGCCACTCGCCCGCGTGCCGCCCATGGTCGTCGCGATGACCGCGCTGTGGCTCTTCATCGGGCTCAACCTGCTCGGCGCGCGCGCCGGCGGCCGGGTGCAGGTGCTGACCACCGTCCTGAAACTCCTGCCGATGGCGGTGGTGATCGGTCTCGGCCTGTGGCTCCTGTTCGCGGACCCCGTGGCGTACACGCGCCACCCACCGTCGACCCCGCTCGGGTTCGGTGCAACGCTGGCGGCCTCGACGATCGGGCTCTACGCCATGCTCGGCGTCGAATCGGCGGCGGTGCCGGCCGGGCGGGTTCGCGATGCGGCTCGCACGATTCCGCTCGCGACCATGGCCGGCACGATCCTCACCGCCGCGGTGTACGTCGCCGTGTCCGCGATCGCGATCGCGCTCATCCCCGGTCCGGAACTCGCGGCCTCGACGGCGCCGTTCGCCGATCTGCTCGATACCTTCGTCGGCGTGGGCACCGGCCGCTGGCTCGCGGTGTTCGTGGTCGTGAGCGGACTCGGCGCGCTGAACGGCTGGGTGCTGCTGACCGGGGAGCTGACGCGCACCATGGCGAGCCACGACATGCTGCCGCGTTCGCTGCAGGGATCGAATGGACGCGGGGCGCCCGCGGCCGGACTGATCGCCACGGGCGTGCTCGCGAGCGCGATGGTGCTGATGAACTACAGCAAGTCACTGGTCGAAGGCTTCACGTTCCTGACGCTGGTGGTGACCGCGGCGAACCTGCCGATGTATCTGTGCTGTGCGCTGGCACTCGTCGTGCTCTGGCGGCGCAGCGAGCATCGGGCGTCGCGCGACCTGCTCGCGCTCGGCGTGCTCGGCAGCGCCTACACGGTGTTCGCGTACGTCGGCATGGGGCGCGAGCCGTTCCTCTGGGG
>CAZRKS010000084.1:0-1892 GCA_964600315.1 uncultured Steroidobacteraceae bacterium
CGGTCATTCGATCGGGCAATCGGCCCCGCTCGGCTGCTCGAGTCACTCGATGCTGAAAGCGCGCCCTAATTCAGGCTGGCGCTGCGCGTCTCAAGATCCCTGATGCGCGCGCACTGTTCGGCGACCTCTCGTTCGAGCTGTTCCATTCTCAGTGCGCGGAATTCGAGTCCGACCTTGTGCACGGCGTCACCGAGCACCTCCCGTTCGTCCGGTCGATAAGTCTCGCCGTTCAGCTTGGTGCCCAGCACGACAAAGCCGTCGAGCGCTCCGTGTTGCATGCTTGGGAGCGCCAATTCCCCAGGCAGTGATGAGTGCGCGTCTGACGGATGGACTGCTCCCTGGGAGGCGCGCAGCGACACCGCCAGTGGCTCATCGGCATCGACCTGGGCCGGTGCATCGGCGAGCGTGGAAGTGAGGCGCTGGTAGTCGCCGCCCGCGGAGCGGCGATACACGGCATGGCCGGCGCCGTCGGTGAAACGGTCAAGTGCCGACGTGAACGCGTTGAGCAACGCTTCCGGACGGGTAATGAATGGCGCCTCGTTGACGAACTTGCGAAGAGCTTGTTCCTTGGCGTGCCAGGAGTGGAAGAAGAGTCGCTCGATCAGCTCGTCGCCCCAGTGGCGCAAACGATGGAAGACCAGGAAGATACCGAGCGCGATCGCGCCGTCGAGCAGGACGCTTTTCTCGCGACCCGCGAAGTCCAGCAGATGATGCGCCAGCCACTCGATGATGCCGAAGCTGAGCAGCATGCCGATGCTCGCGGCACTGTAGACCATGACGCGGTTGACGGCGAAGCCGATGCTTACGACGCGGTGACGGAGCACCGCATAGCTGAACGTAAAAACGGAGAGCAATACGGCGGTCCGCACGACCGTCCACGCGGCCATCGAAGTGCCGGCATCCTCGGCGCGCATGGTTAGAACCATGACAAGCGGTTGCATGCCCGCCAGGACCGCAAAGCTGAGGAGGATCCAAAGGTGGCGCTCCCGGGTCTCCCCCAGGCTGGTGCGCCAGTTGTCCAACATGACCGCAAGCGCCATGGCAATGATGACGATGAGCACCGCCGCGAAAAGTCCGCCATGAAGTGGTACGTAGTATCCGGCGGCATGGGCAGTGGCCGCCGCCAGTGCAGCGAACGCCAACACAGCATAGGGGGGCGCCACGTAGCGTAGCAGCCAGCGCTTGAGCGGAGTGCTGCGCGGCCGATCGTCTGGGAAGTTCAAAACAAAGATCAAGAAGACAACGAACGTCAGGAGGCGCCCTGTCGGCCAAAGCAGGTGATAGATCAGAGCACCTGTCCCGGCCGGAAGGTTCCGATAGCCCGGGAAAGCATGGAACGCCACGGCGACCAGCAACCAGATGCTGAATGCCCGCCAGGCCACATTGTCTGCTCGACGCAAGCCGATCAGCAGACCCATGACCAGGCAGAACAGACTCGCGAACCAGGAAACCAGGTACGTGCCGACTGGGGCGGACGCCTTGTCGGGCAATGTCTCGACCACCACATGGCGTGATGAGACACCACTGATCAGCGTAAGGCCGATGCGTTCGCGTGCTTCGAGGTGGCGATCAGCGTCATAAGCTCGGTCCGGAATCCAGATGTCCCCGACCCGGGCGCCGGCCTCGAGCAACGGCGAGTCGCGTGCGAGCTCATCGATCACGTACCGAGATCGGCCCCACTCGGGGACCTGGTGGTACTTCATACCGAGGGTGCCGGATGCCCCCGGAGCGAGCGTACGCGGCGCATGTAAAAATTCGGTCAGCAATAAACCGGTCACGAACAGCGCGACTGCAGAGAGCAGTAGCTTCCAAGCTCCTACTGACCGGCCGGCTGATCGCATGGGCTACCCCTGCTGTTTTTCTCGAGCTGACGCGGATTCATTCTAGCCAGC
>CAZRKS010000084.1:1992-10441 GCA_964600315.1 uncultured Steroidobacteraceae bacterium
CCAGCTGCACAATCGGCAACGCACAGTCGCGGTTCCACGTGCTGGCGCCAAACGTTTCGTGGACGCGAGTCTCCGTTCGAATGCAGTGCGTGTGTCCTACCATCGTGCCAGACGGATCGAAGACGGGCGGCTTGCCATCAGTCTGGTGGCGGAAGTTGACAGTGTCCCGCGCGCGCGCTGACCTGATGACGATCAACGTGACACGATGCGGTCGGTAGCCCAGCAGACGGTCGCGGCGGACGGTGATGAATAGGATTTCGACGCACGATGATCAGCGCGCGACCGCTGAATCTGGCTGCTGAGCGTCCGCACAGCGAAACGCTCAGGGTCCGGGTTGGGTCGTTCTCGCGCCTGCAGGGTCTGCTTTCAGCGCATGGAAACACGCTGGTCCCGGCCGAACCCTGACACTTGCTTTCAGGGTGGCGGGACTTCCACGGCTGGCGTGACAGGCGTCGCCTCGACCTCGGCCTCGGCGAGCTTCGCGCGGGTCGCGTCGAGGTCCTGCACCGTCGCAATCGGCCCGATCCGCACGCGGAACCAGGTCTCGTCCTCGAGCGCGTAACGCTGGATCTTCGAGTCGATGCCGTATTGCGCGAGCTTGGCCTGCAACTTGTCCGCCTCGGCCGCCTGCTTGAACGAGCCGGCCTGCAGCACGACGTCGCCCGCCGGCAGCCCCGGCGCCGTGCGGCCGGAGGCAGGCGTTTCCTTCGGCGGCACCGAGACTTCCTGCCGCGGCAGGTCGTCGTAGAACGTGTAGCCGGCGCTCGGATCGCTGGACCCCGGGGCGGGCTCCTCGGCGGCCCGCGCCGAGGCCGGAGGCTTGGCGGCAGCGGGTGTCGGCTCGGGCGCCGGCAGGTTCCGATAGTGCAGGAACACGCCGAGGGCCACCGACAGGCCGATGGCGAGTCCGGCGGCCAGGCCCACCCAGCCGCTGAAAGTCTGCGCCCCGGGCACCTGCCGCCGGACGTGCTTGAAATCGCGGCTGAGCGTCCTGCCCTGTGTCACGTCACATCGCCTCCGGCGCGGACACGCCGAGCAGTCCGAGGCCGTTGCGGATCACCTGGCGCAGGCCGAGGATCAGCGTGAGCCGCGCGTCGCGCAGCGCCGCGTCGTCGACCAGGAACTGGTGCGCGTTGTAGTACGTGTGGAAGTCGTTGGCGAGGTCGCGCAGATAGTGCACCAGCGCGTGCGGCGCCCGGAGCGCGGCTGCGGACTCGACCACCTCCGGATAGCGGCTGATGCTCGCGAGCAACGCCTGCTCGTGCGGCTCCACTAGCCGCTCGAGCGACGCCCGGCCGCGCTCGGCGCCGTACTCGAGCCCCTTCTCGCGCAGCTGCCGCAGCACGCTGCAGACGCGGGCGTGGGCGTACTGGATGTAGTAGACGGGATTCTCGTTCGAGCGCGAGGTCGCGAGCTGCAGGTCGAAGTCGAGGTGCTGGTCGTTGCTGCGCATCACGTAGAAGAAGCGCGCCGCGTCGTTGCCGACCTCGCGGCGCAGTTCCCGCAGCGTCACGAACTCGCCCGAGCGCGTCGACATCTGCACCTTCTCGCCGCCGCGATAGAGCGTCACGAACTGCACGAGGCGCACTTCGAGCGAATCGCCCGGCTCGCCCATGGCCACGAGGCCGGCGCGCACGCGGGCGATGTAGCCGTGGTGATCGGCGCCGAGCACGTCGAGCAGGTGGTCGAAGCCGCGCTCGCGCTTCTGCAGGTGATAGGCGATGTCGGACGCGAAATAGGTCGTGATGCCGTTCTCGCGGACGACGACGCGGTCCTTCTCGTCGCCGAAGTCCGTGGCGCGGAACCACTGGGCGCCGTCCTTCTCGTAGACGACGCCGTTGCGACGCAGTCGCTCGAGCGCGCGACCGATGGCGCCGCCGTCGGCGAGGCTGCGTTCCGAGAACCACTCGTCGTAGCGGACGCCGAACTCCTCGAGGTCCTGGCGGATGTCGGCGAGGATGTCCGCGAGCGCGATGTCGAAGGCCTTGCGGAAGCCTTCGCCGCCGAGCAGTTCGCGCGCTCGCGTGATCACGGCGTCGATGTAAGCGTCCTTGTCGCCCGCGGGCGCGTCGGGCGGCAGGTCGCGGAACACCTCGGCGGCCGGGCGCACGAGGGTGCGTCCCGCCTGCTCGACGAGCTTGTCCGCGATCGGGTGCAGGTAGTCGCCGCGGTAGCCGTTGCTCGGGAACGGGAACTGCTCGCCGAAGCACTCGAGGTAGCGCAGCCACACGCTCGCGGCGAGGATCTCCATCTGGCGTCCCGCGTCGTTCACGTAGTACTCGCGGTGTACGGAGTAGCCGGCGGCGTCGAGCAGGTTGGCGAGCGTGGCGCCGAAGGCGGCGTGGCGGCCGTGCCCGACGTGCAGCGGCCCGGTCGGGTTCGCGGACACGAACTCGACGATGACACGCCGACCCGCGCCGACCTGGCTGCGGCCATAGGCCGCCTTCTGATCGACGACCCGCAGCAGTTCCTGGTGATACGCGGCCGGGGCGAGGAAGAAGTTGATGAAGCCGGGCCCGGCGATCTCGACCTTCGCGACCAATTCGTTCGCCGGCAGCGCATCGACGATCGCCTGTGCGACCTCTCGCGGCTTGCGCTTTGCCGCCCGGGCCAGCTGCAGGGCGGCGTTGGTGGCGAAATCGCCGTGCGTCACCTCGCGCGTGCGTTCGACGGCCGGGGCCGGAGCGTCGGCCGCGGCCGCACGCAGTTCCGCAGGAAGCGCGGCCAGTGCGTCCCGCACCAGGTTTTCTATCAGGTATTTCAAGATGTTGCCGTCGGAAGAAGGGCCGGCGAGAGCGGTCAGTCTAGGGAATTCCGGGCGGGGAAGCGAGTCCAAAGAGTGACGCAGTGCCGCCGCGATTCGGCCGGTTTTCCTAACATGGACAGCGGGCCCGACCGCAAGCGATGAGGAGACCCAACATGCTGAGCCTGATGCGAATCCCGACTCGCTCGTTCACGGCTGTCCTCGTTGCGGCGCTGGCCGCGAGCTGCGGTGGTGGTGGCGGCAGTCCGGACTCGAGTGCGCACCCCGCGACCGGTTCCATGAAGCTGTCCGTGACCGACGCGCCGGTGGATGCCGCGCAGGAGATCTGGGTGCAGTTCCGCGCGGTCGAGTTCAAGCCCGAGGGCGGCAATCCGGTCACGGTCGAGCTCAAGGACGCGCTCGGCGCGCCTGCCCCTAAGCGCATCAACCTCCTTCCGCTGCAGGACGGCCGCACGTCCATCCTGCTCGATGGCGTGCAACTCGCCGCCGGCAATTACGAGTGGCTGCGACTGATCGTCGACAACGAGCCGAACGTGCGCGATTCCTACCTCGTCGTGAACGGCAACGAGTGCGAACTGCGCATCCCGAGCGGCGACGAGTCCGGCCTCAAGCTGATCCGCGGCTTCACGCTGCCGGCGGACGGCTCGCTGGCGCTCACGGCGGACTTCGACCTGCGCAAGTCGATTCGCCAGCCCCCGGGGCAGTCGGGCAATGGCCAGAACTGCACGCAGGCCTATCTCATGAAACCCGTGCTGCGGCTGGTCAAGGATTCCGAGGCCGGTTCGATCACGGGCAAGGTCGACCCGGTGCTGCTCGCGCCGCTCGGCTGCACGCGCATGGTCTACGCGTTCGCCGACGGCGCGAACGCGGCCGGCAGCACCGTGCCCGACGACTACGACGGCACGGTGCCCGATCCGGTGCAGATGGTGAAAGCCGATCCCGTGACTGGGGACTACCGGATCTCGTTCCTGCCCGCCGGCAATTACACCGTCGCGTTCACCTGCGGCGAGGACGACATGGACAAGGACGATGCGCTCGTCTTCGGCCCGACGAAGGGCGCGGTCGTGCAGGCGAACCTCGTGACGAGCGGCGTCAACCTGCCGTGACGCCGCGATCCTGCTGCGAGTCGGCGTCGGCGACGCGGTGTTCGGCCGCTAGCCCGCTGCTCTCGAGGAACCGCGCCCAGCGGGGATCGGCCCGCAACAGGGCCAGCGCCGGATCGATGCGGGCGAATGCCAGTCCGGAGTCGTGCCTCGCGGCCGCGCGCTCCAGCCACTGATACGCCGCATCGATTTCGCCGCGGCAGCCGTGGACCTGCGCGAGCTGATACGCCGCGCCGTTCAGGTCCATCTGCATGAGGTCCCGGAGCGCCGCGTCCGACTCGGCCGCGTGGCCCAGGGCGTGGTGGACGATGGCGAGTCCCGTCGATCGCCAGAAGTCGCTTTGTTCCTGCTGCATCTCCGCCAGTGCCGCCGCGCCATCATTCCGCGCCAGCAGGACCCGGCCGAGATAGAAATGACCGCTCAGCCAGCCCGGGCTCAGTTCGAGCACCTTGCGCCGCAGTGCCTCCGCTTCCTCGAGCCGGCCGGCGAAATAGCAGGCGTTGCCGTAGGTCGCGTGCACGATGGCGCTCAGCGGATCGGCGCGCAGGGCCTGCCGGCAGTAGCGCATGGCGTCCTCGAGCCGCGCGCCGCGGATGGCGATGCTCGCGAGCCGGGCCAGAATCCGCGGATTGTGGGGTTCGAGCTGGCGTGCCCGTTCCAGGCGCCGCAGACCGCCCGCGAAGTCCACGCCTTCGATGACGTCGAAGTAGCCGAGCAGCGACAGCGGTTCGGCGAGACTGGCATTCAGGGCCAGCGCCTTCTCCGAGCACTCCCGCGCCCTGCGGGCGCCCTCGGCATAGGCGATCAGCGAATTGTTCGCTTCGCCCCAGTACAGCGCCCCGAGCATCGCCCAGGCCGGCCCGAACCGCGGATCGATCGCGAGCGCCGCCTCCAGTTCGCCGATCGCCTGTGCGTAACCGGCCGTCGATGCGAGGTCCAAGAAATGCCGTCCGCGCAGAAAGTGGGCATATGCATCCGGGTGGGTCTGCCAGGATTTCGGCGCGGCCTTGCCCAGCAGCTTGATCTCGAGCTCGTCGGCGACGGCGGCCGCGATCTCGTCCTGGACCGCGAAGATGTCGTCGAGGTCGCGGTCGAAGGTCTGCGACCAGAGATGCGAGCTGTCCGTGCCGCGTATGAGCTGCGCCGTGATGCGGATCCGGCGGCCCGCCTTGCGTACGCTGCCCTCGAGCAGGTGCGACACGTTCAGTTCCTGCGCGATCGTCGTGGCGCCGACCGCGCGGCTCCTGAACGAGAATGACGACGTGCGCGCGACGACGCGCAGCCCGGGAACCCGCGACAGCAGGTTGAGCAGTTCCTCCGACAGCCCGTCCGCGAAATGGGCATTGGCCGGGTCGTCGCTCATGTTGGCGAACGGCAGCACGGCGATCGAGTTGTCGGCAGCGGCTGCGGCCGGCGCTTCAGTCTCGGTTCGACCCGTTTCGCGCGTCACTCCCTCTGGCGTGATCCGGAGCGTCCAGGAGAGCAGCAGCGCGAGCGGGAACCCGACCAGCAGCAGCACGAAGACGAGCTTCAAGCCCCAGGCCGGAACGTCGAGCATCTGCAGCAGGAACTCCGCGACCTGGAGCAGGAGCCAGGCGGACGCGGCATAGATCGCTGCCGTCTGCAGGACCTTGCGACGCTTGAGTTCCGCGAACCAACGCATGCCTGCGCTCAACCCCCGACTCCGCGCATCCCCGATTCACCGGGCGTCGACGAGAGTAACCGCCCGCGCGAGCACCGGCTAGAAGAGTTCGAGCGGATCGACGTCGAGGGACCAGCGTACCTTGCGTGCCTCGGGCAGCTGCTCGACGGCCGGCAGCCAGCGAGAGAACAGGCGCTGCAGGGGTGCGTGCGTGGGCGCGTGCAGGAGCAGTTGTGCGCGGTAGTGACCGGCACGGCGCTCCATCGGCGCAGCGGCCGGTCCCAGCACTTCCACGTCGCGCGCCGCCATCGACGCCGCGAGGTCGCGCGCGCGCTCGAGAAACTCCGTCGGTGCCTCCCTTCGCGCCGCCTCGGCCCGGAGCACGGCGATGCGCGCGAACGGAGGCCAGCGTGCCTGACGGCGCTCGACGAGCGCCGCGGCTGCAAACGCGTCGTAGCCGCCCGTCACGAGCTGCGCGAGCAGCGGGTGCTCGGGATACTCCGTCTGGATCAGCACTTCACCCGGTCGTTCCGCGCGGCCCGCACGCCCCGCGACCTGCACGATCGTCTGCGCGAGCCGCTCGCTGGCCCGGAAATCCGTGCCGAACAAGCCCTGGTCGGCGTTGAGGACGACCACGAGACTGACGTCGGGGAAGTGGTGGCCCTTGGTCAGCATCTGCGTGCCGACCAGCAGCCGCACTTCGCCGCGGGTCACGCGGTCCAGTGCCTCCTCGAGCGCGCCGCGGCGTCGCACGGCGTCACGATCGATGCGCACCAGCGGCACGTCCGGGAACAGCCTCGCGAGCGCCTCCTCGATGCGCTCCGTGCCCTGGCCCACGGGTTTCACGACCTCGCCGCAGTCCGGGCAGGCCTCCGGCACGCGCTGCTCCGTGCCGCAGTGATGGCAGTGCAGGCGGCGCTCGCGCTGGTGCACCGTCAGGCGTGCATCGCAGCGCGGGCACGGCGCGACCCAGCCGCAGGACGGGCAGAAGAGCGACGGCGCGTAGCCGCGGCGATTGAGGTACAGCAGCACCTGTCCGCCGGCCGCGAGGTGGCGCTGCATCGCGAGCAGGGTCGGAGTGGCGATGCCCTGGGTCCCGGCATGGCGACGCAGGTCGATGAGGTGCAACCGCGGCTGGGACGCGCCCGCCGCACGGACCGGCAACTCGAGGAGCGCAGCCTTGCCGGCCTTCACGCGCTCGAGGCTCTCGAGGGACGGCGTGGCAGAGCCGAGCACGACAGGAATACCGAGGCGCTGGGCGCGCACCAGTGCGAGGTCGCGCGCCGAATAGCGGAAGCCTTCCTGCTGCTTGTAGGAGGCGTCGTGCTCCTCGTCGACGACGATCAGCCCCGGCCGGGCGAGCGGCGCGAAGATCGCCGAGCGCGTGCCGATGACGACCGGCGACGCGCCGCTGCGCGCTGCGCGCCAGGCGCGCAGGCGCTCCTGGTCAGCGAGGGCCGAGTGCAGCACGGCGAGCGGCGCGTCGAAGCGCGCTTCGAAACGGGCGACGAGCTGCGGCGTGAGCGCGATCTCCGGCACGAGCACCAGCGCCTGCTCGCCACGGGCCACGATCGACTCGATGGCGCGCAGGTACACCTCGGTCTTGCCGCTGCCGGTGATGCCGTGCAGGAGAAAGGGCGTGAAGCGTCCGTGGGCGTCGTCGATCGCGTCGATGGCGGCGCGCTGCTCCGGCGTCGGTTCCGGCCCGGCTCCGGCGGTGATCCCGCTCGGGACCGGCATGGGTTCCTGCGTCCTGAGCCGCGTGACCCAGCCGCGCTTCTCGAGTTCGCGGACGTGGTCGCGCCAGCGAGCGGAGAGCCCCGCGAGTTCCGCGGCGCCGGCCCCGTCGCGTGCTTCCAGGAATCGCACCAGCTCGACGAGGCGGTGAGCGCGGGCGGCGAGCGGGGGCAGCTGGCCCGTGCGTGCCGCGGCACTCAAGGTCCAGCGCTCGGCGGACTCGTGCAGCGCGGCTCCGGCGCGCAAGGGACCTGGCAGGGCGGCGGCGATCACTTCGCCGGGCGGGTGCCGGTAGTAGTCCGCCGACCAGGCGAGCAGCTCGAGCAGTCGCGCGTCGAGGACCGGCTCGTCGTCGACGACGGCGAGCGCCGAACGCAGCTTCGCCTCGGGCAGGTCCGAGCGCGGACGGGTCGCGACCAGCATGCCGATCACGCGTCGCCGGCCGAAGGGCACCCAAAGCCGCGTCCCCGGGCGCAGCGACTCCGCGCTCGTCCCGGGTGGCACCCGATAATCAAAGAGCCGCCGCAGCGGGGCGTCGATGGCGACGGCGAGGACGGCGCTCAAGGACCCTCTCGATTATGTGAAGTTGTCCACAGCACCTGTGGATAAGTCTGTGGACCGTATGCGCGTTGCGCGGCCAAGTGCCGGGCCCGCCGAGGAGTTTCGCCTCCTGCTCAGAAATTCACCACCGTTTCAATAGACTCAGTTAAATCAAACGCTTGCGCAGTTCATGGCCGCGCCGTACCGGGGCGGGCCGGGCGCTGTGTCGGTCGGCCGCAACACCGCCCCGGGCCGCCGCGCTGCGGTGCACAAGATCCTGGCGCCTCCCGACCGGCCGCCGGGCCGACGACCGCCTGTCTCAGTCCTCGAGCGCGACGAACACCTCGTCGAGCATCTTCTTCGCGTCGCCGAACAGCATCCGGTTGTTTTCCTTGTAGAACAATGGATTGTCGACGCCCGCGTAACCGGAGGCCATGGAGCGCTTCATCACGATCGAGGTCTTCGCCTTCCACACCTGCAGCACCGGCATGCCGGCGATGGGGCTCGTGGGGTCGTCCTCGGCGGCCGGGTTCACGATGTCGTTCGCGCCGATCACCATCGAGACGTCGGTGTCGGGGAAGTCGTCGTTGAGCTCGTCCATTTCCATGACGATGTCGTAGGGCACCTTGGCCTCGGCGAGCAGCACGTTCATGTGGCCCGGCA
>CAZRKS010000085.1:0-10242 GCA_964600315.1 uncultured Steroidobacteraceae bacterium
TCGAGCGAGGGCGGCGGCGACCGCGTCGAGACGGCCGTGCTCGACATGGAATCGCTGCGCTCCTATCGCGCCGCTTTCCCCGCCCACCTCGACGCGGACGCCTTCGAACTCCAATGAAGAAGCGCACGCGGGTCACGCACCTCCCGGAGGTGAAGCTGCCGCCGGACAACCGGCCGCTCGTCGCGCCGATCTACCAGTCAGTGAAGTTCCGCTTCGACAGCGTCGCCGAGACGAAGAAGCAGTGGGCAGGACAGCGCGAGGGCTACTATTACTCGCGGGTGTCGAACCCGACGCTGCATCAGCTCGAACTCGTGCTCGCGGAACTGCAGGGGCGCGATGCGTGTCTGCTCACGGGCTCGGGCGTCGCGGCGGTCTCGATGACGCTGCTCGCGCTGCTCCGCGCCGGTGATCACGTCGTCCACTTCGCCGAGTCGTACCAACCGACGCGCGCGGTGGTCGAGCGCGTGCTGCGGCGCTACGGCGTCGCGGGCACGATGCTCTCCGTCACCGATGTCGGCGCGCTCGAGCGGACGCTGGCCGCGACCCCGACCCGCGTCGTCGTGTTCGAGTCGCCCACCAACCCGGTGCTCAAGGTCGCGGACCTGGAGCGCGTCGCCGCCCTCGCGCGTGCCCACGGCGCGCTGACGCTGCTCGACAACACGCTCGGCGGCCTGCACAACCACGGCGAGTTCGAAATTGACCTGTATGCGCACAGCCTGACGAAGTACGCCTCCGGTCACGGCGACGTCATGGGCGGCGCGGTGATCGGGCGGCGCGAGCTGATCGAGTCGATGCGTCACGATTTCACGCACCTCGGACCCACGCTCGACCCGCACGCCGCGTTCCTGCTGCTGCGCGGTCTCAGGACCTATTTCCTGCGCTGGGACGCGCAGTGCCGCAACGCGCTCGAGGTCGCGGAATTCCTGGCCGGGCACGCGGCCGTGGCGCGGGTGCGCTATCCGGGATTGCCATCCGACCCCGGCCATGCGCTCGCGCGGCGGCAGATGGACGGCTTCGGCACGCTCGTGACCTTCGACCTGCGGGGCGGCCTCGAGGCCGGCACGCGTTTCGCCGAGGCGCTCCGGCTCTTCGAACTCACCTCGAGCCTCGGCTCGACGGAGTCGCTCGTCGTGGCGCCCGCGATGCAGCAGCCGCGGGGCTATTCGCCTGAGCAACTCGCATGGTCCGACATCGGGCCGGGCACGGTACGGCTCTCGATCGGCATCGAGGATCCGGAGGACCTCGTCGACGACCTGCGGCAGGCACTGGCTCTGTTATGATCCGGCCAACCGGCGGGGGAGCGTCTGAATCCAATGCTCATGGACGCCCGCGACCTCGAGGGCGGATTCCGACTGGGCGACTGGGTCGTCGAGCCGCAGTTCGGGCGGGTCTCGGGTAACGGCCGATCGCACCCCCTCGCGCCGCACCACGTCCGCATTCTGCACACCCTCGCGCTGCAACACGGTGAAGTCGTCGACCGGCGCGTCCTGCGCGAGCAGGGCTGGCCTGCGGAGCCGGCGACGGACCAGATGCTGCGCGCAGCGGTACGGGAGCTGCGGCAGATCCTCGGCGATCCGCCCGGAGACCCGCGATATCTCGTCAGGGTGGCGCGCCGCGGTTACGCCCTGATCGCGCACGTCGAGCCGCTCGGGGCTCCCGGCCGGATGAGGCTCGCAGTCCAACCCGCCGACGTCGTCGCCGGGAGTCGCTGGATCGCCCGTCTGCAATCACTGGCGGCGGAACTGCGCCGACGCAGCGTCCTCAAGGTCCTCGGGGCGTATCTCGTCGGCATGTTCGTCACGCTGCAGGTGGCCCAGACCACGTTCGCGCCGCTGCACTTTCCGGACTGGTGGATGACGGCGCTCACCATCCTCGCCGTAGTGGGGATCCCGATCGTCGGCATGCTGGCGTGGTCCTACGAGATCACCCCGGCCGGCGTGGTGCGCGATGCGGCGGACACGACCCACCTGGCGCTGCCGAAGGCGAGGAGGGCAATCGCCCCGTGGCTCGTGGCCGGCGTCGCCCTGATGGCGGGGACGACGGGATTCGCCTGGTGGCGCACCCTCGCCGATGCCGAACGTCCGGCGGCCGTTCCGACCTCGCCGGCCTCGGAGGCGCGGTCGGTTGCGGTCCTGCCGCTCGTCGACATGACGGAGGGCGGCCGGAGCACGTACCTCGGCGACGGATTTTCCGAGGAGATCTCCGCGCAGCTGGCCCAGGTGCCCGGACTGCGCGTCGCGGCTCGGACCTCGGCTTTCGGTTTCAAGGGGCAGAACGTCGACGTCCGCCGGATCGGCGCTGCGCTCGGCGTGCGCTACGTGCTGGAGGGCAGCCTGCGGCGCGATCGGGACAAGCTGCGCGTGACCGTGCAGTTGATCGACGCGACCAACGGCTATCACGTCTGGGCGGGCCGCTACGACAGCGACTGGGCCGACGTCATCGACGTGCAGGACAACATCTCGCGTTCCATCACCAGCGCTCTCGAGGTGGTGCTGACGCCCGAAGCTAAGCGCCGGCTCAAGCGCGGCGGGGTCGCGAACCTCGCGGCCTACGACAGTTACCTTGCCGGCGTTTCTGCGCTGCGGGGGGGCGGCACGCTCGCGGACTTCGACCGCGCCGGGGATTTCTTCCGCAAGGCGCTCGACGTAGATCCCGGCCTCGCTCGCGCCTACGCCGGCCTCTGCGAGGTCGACCTGCAGCGCTACGACCGCACCCGCGCCCTCGCCGACGTGACGGCGGCCGAGACCGCCTGTCGCAAGGCGCTGGAACTCGAACCCTCGCGCGAGCAGACCGAAATGGCCCTGGGCAAGCTCTATCTCGCGAGCGGTCGCCACGAGCAGGCGGAGGCGGTCTACGCCCGCCTGGCATCGGCACGGCCACGCGATGCAGAGGTCCTCTTCGGGCTCGCCGAGGCGCTCGAGGACCAGGGCCGCAGACCGGAGGCCGAACGCAGTTTCAGGAAGGCGGTCGACCTCGAGCCCGGCTACTGGCGCACCCACTCGAACCTCGGGAACTTCCTGTTCCGGACGGGAAGGGCGGCGGAGGCGGCCGTCGAGCACGAGAAGGCGGTCGCCCTCGCGCCGGGCAACGCCTCCGCCATCAACAACCTCGGCGCGGCGCTGCTGATGGCCGAGCGCCTCGACGAGGCGACGCGCGCCTTTGAGCGCTCGCTCGCGATCGAGCCCACGCGCGCGGCGCATGCGAACCTCGGAACGCTCTACTACTATGAGGGGCGATTCCCGGAGGCGGTGCGCCAGTACGAGAGCGCCGAGGCGCTCGCCTCGGACGATCATGCCGTGGTGAGCGCCCTCGCCGACGCCCTGTGGCAGATTCCCGCCCGGCGAGCCGAGGCCGTGCCGCTCTACGTGCGCTCGGCCGGACTCGCGGAGGCTGCTTTGAAGGTCGATCCTACGAACGCAACGGGCTGGGCACAGCTCGCTTACTACAGCGGACGCGCGGGAGATCCGCGGCAGGCAGCCCGCGCGCTGGCCCGCGCCGAGGCACTCGGTGACGACGACATGTACGTGCAGTACTTCAAGGCCCTGATCGAGGCGGACCGCAACGACCGGCAGGCCGCCGTCGAGGCGATCGTCCGCGCCGAGCAACTCGGCTTCTCGCGGCGCATGCTGCTCGCCGATCCGCTGCTCAGGCCGCTGGTCCCGGCGAAGTCCTGATGCTCACCGACCGCGCGGACCTCCGGCCCTTCGAGCGCGTCCTCGCGCTGTTCACCCGCATGCGCCCGGGCGAGGGCCGCAGTGCGCTGCTCTTCATGCTGCACGCGTTCCTGCTGCTCTTCTCCTACCAGGTGGTGAAGGCGCTGCGCGAAGCGTTCATGCTGGCGAAGTTCTCGGCGGAGGTGCGCGCCTACGCGGTGGCCGTGACCGCGCTGATCCTGATGCTGCTGGTGCCGGTCTACGGTGCGGTGCGGCGCCGCTACGACGGCGCACGCTTGCTCGGCGCCGTGACGATCTTCTTCGCCTCGAACATGCTGGTGTTCGCGGCGGCGGCCGGCTCCGGCATGTCGATCGCCTTCGCATTCTTCGTCTGGGCGAGCATCTTCGGCGTCATGGTGGTGGCCCAGCTGTGGGCGTTCGCGGCCGACAGCTTCAACCTGAAGAGCGGCCAGCGCCTGTTCCCCGTGATCATGGTCGGTGCCAACGTCGGGGCGCTCGCGGGCGCCAAGACGGCGCAGCTTGCCGTGGCCGCACTGACGCCGGTCGGCCTGCTCGTCGCCGCCACGGTGCTGCTGCTCGCGACGCTGCTGCTCACCGAGCCGGAGCGCGCAGCGGTCCCCGCCGGATCGCGCGCGATTGCCGCCGAGCACGGTCGCCCGGTGCCGAAGCTGCTCGGCGGTCTCGGCCTCGTGCTGCGGGACCGCTACCTGCGGCTCATCGCGCTGCTCGTGGTGCTGCTCAACTGGATCAACACGACGGGCGAGTTCATCCTCGCCGATTTCGTGCAACGCGACGCCGCGGTGCGCGCGGCGTCGAGCGGCGGCGCGCTCGACCCGGGCGTGCTGATCGCCCAGTTCTACGGCAGCTTCCAGTTCTGGGTGACCGTGGTCGGGCTCGCCGTGCAGCTTTTCCTGGTCGCCCGGATCTACCGGACGTTCGGCGTCAGGGGTGCGCTCGTGATCCATCCGGCGGTGGTCGCGCTGGGCTACGGCCTGCTCGCGATCTCGCCGCTGCTGGTCGGTTTCGTGCCGATCTTCACGCTCATTCGGCTGGTGAAGATCGCCGAGAACGCGACCGACTATTCGCTCATGAATACGACCCGGCAGGCACTGTTCCTGCCCGTGGACCGCGATGCAAAGTACGAGGGCAAGACGGCGATCGACACGTTCTTCTGGCGCATCGGCGACCTCGTGCAGGCGGGCGTCGTCTATCTCGGGCTCAACGTGTTCGGCTGGACCGCACCGACCTTCGCGCTGCTGAACCTGCTGCTCGCGCTGGTGTGGATCGGCCTCGCCGTGGCGATCGGGCGCGAATTCGGGCGCAAGGCGCAGGAGAGCGTTTTCAACGTCGCGCCGGAGGCGGGGAGCCCGATCGCCGACGTCGCCTGCCGGCCCGGCGAGCCGCTGCGGCACGTGATCGCGGCCGACGCCTTCGTCGACGCGGATCCGGGCGACGTGCTGCACTTGACCGCGCGGCTCGACGACGGTCGGCCGCTGCCGCGCTGGCTGCGTTTCGACGCACATGCGCGTCGTTTCTCGGGCCGGCCGCCCGACGGCTGGTGCGAGGAACTGCGCGTCACCGTCGTGGCGAGCGACGTGGACGGACTCGAGGCGACGAGCACGTTCGTGCTGCGCAGCGTGGTCGTCCGCGACAGTTGATGCCGGCGGTCAGTGGCCGGCCGGCGTCCCCGCGAGCGCCAGGATCCGGTCGCGACGCGCGAGCAGCGCCCTGATCTCGTCCTTGCCGAGGTGGTGGCCGACAGCGGCCTGCACGCTGTTCTCATCGAGCCGGCGCAGTCGCGACTGCATCTCCGGACCCGTCTTCGCGAGCGCCGCCTGGAAGGGCTTCGGCACGTTGGTCCCGGTCCCGAAGGCCGCGCCGTGTCCCGACAGGAACAGCATGGCTGTGTCGGCATCGTAGAGGTAGCGATCGAACGTCCGGCCACGGTTGTCGATCAGTGCGTCGAAAGCGTAGGAGAGTTGCAACTGCGCGGGCAGGTCGCACCAGCCGCCGGCGGGCAACTTCGCGGGGCGCGCCGCCGTCGGCAGCGGGCGCCGCGCGGGCGTGTCCTTCGGTCCGCCCGAAATCGCCTGGCACGCGAGGCCCGCCGCCGTGCCCTTCGCCGCATTCTGCCGGTCCTGCTCGCTCGCCCAGTTCGACGGACGTCCCTGCAGCACGCCCGGCTGGCCGTCGAACTCGCGCGCAACCGTAGCGGGCACCAGGCCGAGGCCGAGCAGGCGATCGAGTCGGTAGGCGGCGAGTTCATGCGCCGCGGTGTCGCCCTTGGTTGCTTCAAACAGCGCGTCGACGCTCCGTCCGTCGAGCGTGACGCGGACCTCGAGCACCCCCGGAGCGCAGGTCTCGGCGACTTCGATCGCGCCGCGCGCGAGCACGTCGGCCACGTCGTCCTCGCCGAGCGTCTGCGAACTGAGGAACAGCGGCTCTGCCGGGACGGCCGCTGGCGCCAGCGTCGGGTTCGCGTAGGCGACACGCAGGCCGGTGGCGTCCTGGATGAGTGCGGCCGGCCGACCCTGGTACACGGCGTGGTTCATCCCCGCGTCGAGCTTGATGACGGCGCCGTCGAAGCGCGCGACGACCGTGCCGTTGCGCGCCACGGTGTGTCCGAGGACGACGCGCCGGGCGCCGCTGCGTTGCAGGAACGGCTTCAGCACGTCGGACTCGGCACACTCGTTGCAGAGCGCCGCGCCCCGCGACCAGTTGGGACCGGAGGCACCGAGCATTGCGTCGGCGTCCGCGGACTTGAATCGATCCACGGCTGGTGCGAGTCGTGACTTCGCGTCACCTGCGGGGAGGACATCGAGCCGCAACTGAGCCAGGTCCGCGCGCTTCGCATACGCGTCCTCGGGCCGGATCAGCCCGGCCTCGCGCAGCGCCGCCTCCGCCGCCAGGTAGTTCGACACGGCAGCGGCGTAGTCCGTATCGACCTGCCCGACGCTGCGGCTGCCGAGCGCGGCCGAAGGACCGCCGTGCATGTAGAGCGTGTCGTTGATGCGAATCAGCGCCGGCTGCGCGAGCAGCCAGCGGCCGTACTTGCCGTCCGGCCCGAGCAGCCGGCGGTGCCCGAAGTAACCGGGTGGAAAAAGCCGTGCGAAGTCGGCCTCGGTCGCGCCGGGCTCGCGCGCCAGGTACTCGGATTGCGCCCGCGCCCGGTCGCCGGGGTCTTCGTCGGCGGCGTAGGCCGCGAATTCGCCGCGGTCCACGTAGCGCAGGTCGCCGAGCACGTTCATCGCCTCGTGGTTGCCGAGCACGAGGTGCACCTGGCCTCCGGCCGCGGCGGCCTCGGCCTGCAGGCGCATCAGCAGATCCATGACCTTGCGGGAATCCGCGCCGCGGTCGAGCAGGTCGCCGAGGCTCACGAGGTGGGTACGCCCGCCGGACCACTTCAGGTTCGCGTCGACGATCGCGACCGACTGCAGGAGCGCCGTGAGTTCCCCGTAGGCGCCGTGCACGTCGGCGAAGGCCACGACGCGGTCGACTCCGTTCCACTCGACCTGCGGTGCCTCGGCGGAGCCCGCGGAATGCGCGACGAAAGCGAGGCCCGCGGTCGCGAGGAGCGCGAGGACGGAGCGCATGGCGCGGGCAGGGCGTGCGGGCAGGTGGACCATTGCCGTGGCTCCTCAGAAAGTCTTCACGTCGCCGGAGTCGACGCGTTCGAGCAGCTTCTGAATATTGCGCGCGAGCGTCGCGATCTCGGAGGTCCTGAGTCCCATCTGCAGCTGCTCGCCCTCGCGGCGCACGCCGCGGCTGGCGGCGAGGTTGTCGCCCTTCGGAACGGCGACGAACCTGCCATCCTGCAGGCGCCACTGGGCCACGACGCCGAGATGCTCCTGCAGCAGCTGCGGCGTGATGCGGCGCAGCCGCTCCACCGTGTCCGCGGGCAGCCGATCGACGCGCAGCTTCTGCCACAGCCGGCCGCGGTCACTTTCCTCGGAGGCGAATGCGACGCCGTTGTCGACCGAAAACACGCGGGCGCCCGGCGTCACCTTTGAAACGAGAAAGTTGCCCACGTTCGAGTCCGCGTGGTCGATCAGGTCGGTGAGGATGTTGAGCTGGCCGATGTGCCGCGCATAAACGGGGTCCGTCGCGAAGGTCGCCGGATCGTAGACGTCCTCGACCACCTTGACCTCCTGCAGCCAGTACTGCACGACTGCGAGCACCTGGTCCGCGCCGGAAAACGTGCGAGACACGTCCGACTGGTACCGGCGGAATTCCTCCAGCGGCACGAAGCGCAACGTGGTCGGCGGCACGACGTACTCGGCCGGATCGAGGAACAGCTTCTGCAGTTCGTAGGCCGCCAGGTCGTAGCGCGGCACGTTGTTGAACGTGTCGGCCCCCGGTTCGGCCTTGCGCAGCTTGAAGCGGATCGGCGGGCCGCCGGCGAAGGAGACGTCCGCCTTGAGCGTGATGTCACCCTTGGCCTTGGGGCGGCTGATCTCGGTGCTCACGACCGCGAAGTCCGTGCCAGCCATCAGTGCCTCGAGCTCCGGAACGGGCAGCGTGATGTTCGCGTCCTGCGCCGCAGCGAGCGAGGCCCAGCCGAGGGCGACGGCCACCAGCAGATCCGTGATGCGTCGAGCCATGAGTGCGCGCTCCACTACGGACGTCCGGCGAGCCTAGCTCGGACCGCCCGGCGAGCGCAAAGCCCCGTGCCTAGCGTCGCACCGCGAACACGGCGATGCGGTCGCCGTCGGCCTCGAAGTGCCCGACCGGCTGTGCATCCAGGCCGGCGCACTTGCGGACGGCCGTCGTGAAGCGATCCGACTTGTCGGCCTTGAGCGCGTAGACGCTCCTTTCGCGGCTGTGGAGTTCCGAGCAGAGGTCTTCTTCGGCGACGAACTTCGAGTAGGCGTAGCGCTGCTCGCCGATCTGCACGCCCTCGATCTTCGTGTCGAGGTACACGTTGAGCCCGTAGAAGGGTCGCGTGCCGACGAAGACGATCTCGTCCACGCTGTGCGGGTCGATGATCTGCTCGATCGCCTGCGCCATCGCGCGCGCGTCGCGCTTCGACTCGACGTGCCCGGCCACGCCCTTGAGCGCGACGAGGCTCGCGCCCGCGATCGCCGCCGTCGCGACCAGGCGCCGCCCCTGCAGCCAGCCCCAGCCGGCGAGCGGTCGGGCGAGCATCAGCGAGAGCGGCACGAAGAGCGGCAGAACGTAGAGCTGCAGGCGAGAGCGCGCGAGGCAGAACACGAGCAGCGGCAGCAGCAACCACCAGGCGAGCAGGCGCCAGTCCCGATCACCCGCACGCAGCCGTGAGCGGCAGGCTGACCACGCGCCGCGCGGTCCGCCCGCCGCGATCGTGGCGAGCACCCACCAGGGCAGTGAGCCGAGCAGGAACATCGGCCCGTACACGACGACGGCCCCATACCACTGCGCATTGCGGTCGTGCGTCGAGGTGAAGACCCGGTCGTAGACCTCGTAGCCGAGGAAATAGTGGAGCCGCTGCGGGTCCTGCGCGATCAGGACGGCGAACCACGTGAAAGCGATCACCGCAAACAACAGCAATCCCATCGGGTCGAGCAGACGGCGCAGCGCCTTGCGGTCGCCGAATCCCAGCATCGCGGCGATTGCGGCGAGCGGCAGCAGTCCGGGCGGACCCTTGATCATGAACGCGAGGCCCCAGGCCATCCACATGGCCCGGATCCAGCGGCGATCCAGTCCGGCACCGTCCGCCCAGGCGCGGACGAAACAGTACATCGCCAGGGCTTCGCCGAAGGCGAGCAGGTTGTCCGTCGAGACGACGTTCGCGCCCAGGATCGGCGCGAGCGACGTGGCGTAGACGAGCGCCGGCAACCACGGTTTCGCCGGGACCAGGCGCCGGCCGAGGCCGAACACCAGCAGGCCCGTGCCGATGAACGCCAACGCCCCGGGCAGCCGGGCGGCCCACTCGTTGTGTCCGAGCAGGCCGAAGCTCGCCGCGAGCGCCCAGTAGGTGACCGGCGGCTTGGTCAGGTGCGGGTGCTCGCCGTCGATGGTCGGCAGCATCCAGTCGCCGCTCTCGAGCATGTTGAGGCCGACCGACGTGTAGCGGCCCTCGTCCGGCTCCCAGAGGCCGCGCGTGCCCTGGAACGCGAATGCCATCACGACGAGGACCGCGACGAGCCACGCGGGAGGCGTGCGCTGGGCCGTCATGTGAGACTGCTGAAGACCCGCACCCGGTGCTTGTGGTAGGGCAGCACCTCGAGCAGGTCGCCCTCGCGCAGCCGCTCCTGGACGCCGCGCCACCAGTCGGCGGTGAGCGTCTCACCGTGCGCCTCGAGGAAGACCCGCTTCAGCTCCGGATCGAAGCCCAGGAAGTTGATGAAGGTCTCCGGGAAGACGTCGTTCTCGCCGACGTAGTACCAGGTCTCGGCGCGCATCTCGTCCTCCTCGTAGCGCGACTCGGGGATCTCCCGGAAGCGGCAGTCGGTGACGAGACACAACTCATCGTAGTCGTAGAAGATGACGCGGCCGTGGCGCGTGACGCCGAAATTCTTGAGCAGCAGGTCGCCGGGGAAGATGTTGGTCACCGCGAGGTCGCGGATCGCCTGGCCGTAGTCGAGCACGG
>CAZRKS010000086.1:0-10210 GCA_964600315.1 uncultured Steroidobacteraceae bacterium
CCTGCATCGACGCCTGCGACGAGGTCATGGACAAGGTCGGCTACCCGCGCGGCCTGATCCGCTACGACACCCAGCACGGACTCGAGGGCAAGGCGAAGCACGTCGTGCGCCCGCGCACCCTCGTGTACGCCAGCCTGCTCGCGCTGCTGCTGGGCGGCTTCACGTGGACGATCACGCACCGCAACGTCGTCGGCGTGGACATCCTGCGCGACCGCAACGCGCTCTACCGCGAACGTCCGGACGGCCGGGTCGAGAACGTCTACAACGTCAAGATCCTGAACAAGGACGGCGAACCCCACGAATTCACGATCACCGCGAGCGGTCTGCCCGGGATCGAAACGAGCTATGCCGGGCCCACGGTGTGGGTCGGTGCAGGGCAGGTGCAGGGCGTCCCGGTGCGCATCCGGGTGCCGCGCGGCGAGATCAAGGGCGGCGCGGACGTCCAGGTCGAGATCACGGCGTCCGATCGGCCGGACCTGCGCGCCACCGGCCGGGCCCGTTTCCAGGCGCCCGTGGACTGATACCCTTCGCCCATGGCCGCCTCCGGTTCGAAACCCTGGTTCCGCCAGCTGTGGCCCTGGCTGCTGATCATTCCGCCCGCCGCGGCAGTGATCGGCGGCGGCATCACGCTCTACCTCGCCGTGACGCGGCCGGACACCCTGGTCCGCCAGGACTGCGTGCAGGACGGCGTGACCATGAAGTGCGGTGAAACCGACGCGCACCGGGCGCCATGACCCGGGCGGGCCAGGCCTGCTTTCATTGCGCCGAGCCGATCCCCTCCGGGGTCGCGATCCACGCGCGCATCGCCGGCCGCGACGAGGCCGTGTGCTGCCACGGCTGCCGCGCGGTGGCCGAATTCATCGCCGGCGCCGGACTCTCCGACTACTACCGGTATCGTGACGCGGCGGCCGCACGCGCCGACGAAACTCCGCGACCCGATCGCTGGTCCGCCTACGACCGGCCCGAACTCGTGGCGCGCCTGACCCGCGCCGAAGCGGACGGCGCGCGCTCCATCACCGTCCTGCTCGAGGGACTGCGCTGCGCCGCGTGCAGCTGGCTCGCCGACAAGGCCCTGCACCTGCAGAGCGGCGTGCTCGACGTGAGCGTGAACCCCGCGACCGCCCGCGCTCGGCTGGTGTGGGATCCGGCGAAAGTGCGTCTCGGGGACCTGCTGCGCGTGCTCGAGCACGTCGGGCTGTGCCCCCACCCGCTCGCCGGCGAACCGGCGGAGCAACTCGCCCTCCTCGAGCGCCGCGCCGCACTCAAGCGGCTCGCCGTCGCGGGCTTCGGCATGATGCAGGTGATGATGTTCGCGGTGCCGCTCTACATCGGCGCGCATGGCGGCATGGAACCGGACATCCGCGAGCTGCTCCGCCTGGTGAGCATGCTGGTGTCGGTGCCCGTGGCGATCTACGCGGGCTGGCCGTTCTACCAGGGCGCGTGGCAGGCGTTGCGCGCGCACAGCGTCAGCATGGACGTGCCGGTGAGCCTCGGCATCGTGCTCGCGTTCGCCGCGAGCGTGTGGAACGCGCTCGAGGGCCGCGGCGACGTCTATTTCGACTCGGTCACCATGTTCGTGTTCTTCCTGTCGCTCGGGCGCTACGTCGAGATGATCGCCCGGCACCGCGCCGGCAGCGTGGCCGACGCGCTCGCCCGTCTCGCACCGGTCACCGCGCGACGGCTGCGCGACGGGGCGGTCGAGGACGTGCCGGTGGTCGAACTCGCCGTCGGCGACGAACTGTTGCTGCGCACCGGCGAGATCTTCGCCGCCGACGGGGTCGTGACCGACGGCGTGGGCCGCGTCGACGAATCCATGCTGACCGGCGAGTCGACCGCCATCGCGAAGGAGCCGGGCGCGCGCGTGCACGCCGGCACGCAGAATCTCGGCGCGCCGCTCAAGGTGCGGGTCGCTGCCGTGGCGGACCAGACCGTGCTGGCCGGGATCGTCGCGCTGCTCGAGCGCGCGCAGTCGGAGCGGCCGCGGCTCGCCAAGGCGGCCGACCGCGCGGCCGCGTGGTTCCTGAGCCGGATCCTGATCGGCGCAGCCGCCGTGTTTGCGGTCTGGTGGTTCGTGGACCCATCACGCGCCTTCCCTGCGACGCTGGCCGTGCTCGTGGTGACCTGCCCCTGTGCCCTTTCGCTCGCGACGCCCGCCGCCATCGCTGCGGCGACGGCGGCCCTCGCGCGGCGCGGCGTGCTGGTGGCGCATTCCGATGCGCTCGAGACGCTCGCCCGGTCGACGCAGGTGCTGTGGGACAAGACCGGCACGCTGACCCGCGGACTCGTACGCGTCGAGGAAGTCCGCCCGCTGACGGGACTCGCCCCGGCCGACTGCCTGTCGCTCGCAATGGCCCTCGAGCGCCTGTCGGAGCATCCGATCGCGCAGGCGTTCCTGGCGTCGGGCACCGGCAAGGAGACGGCAACCGATGTCGAAGTCGTCGTGGGACAGGGCGTCGAGGGCACGGTCGCCGGACGGCGGCTGCGCATCGGCCAGCCCGCGTTCGCCGCCGGACTCGCGCCCTCTGCGGCCGTGCCGCCCGGCCTCGACGGCGAGAGCTGGGTGTGCCTCGGCGGACCCGACGGCCTGATCGCCGCCTTCCGGCTGACCGACCCGCTGCGGCCCGAGGCGGGCGCCTGCGTCGCGCGGCTGCGCGACCTCGGTCTCGAGTCGGAGATGGTGAGCGGCGACGAGGCGGGCGCCGTGGCCCGCATCGCCGTGCGCAGCGGTATCCGCCGGTTCGGGTCGCGGCTGCGCCCCGAAGCCAAGCTCGACCGGCTCAAGGCGTTGCAATCCGAAGGCGCCGTGGTCGTCGCGATCGGCGACGGCATCAACGATGCGCCGCTGCTGCGGGGCGCCGACGTCGCCGTCGCCATGGGACGCGGCTCGGCGCTCGCGCAGAGCAGCGCAGACCTGATCCTCGTGCGCGACTCGCTCGACGAGCTGCCGGCCACCGTCGAACTCGCGCGCCGTACGCAGCGCGTGGTGCGCCAGAACCTGGCGTGGTCCATCGTCTACAACCTCGCGGCGCTGCCGCTCGCCGCGTTCGGACTCGTGCCGCCCTGGCTCGCGGCGATCGGCATGTCGCTGAGTTCGGTCGCCGTCGTCCTGAACGCGATGCGCCTGTCGCGCGGTGCCGGCCGGGACGGCCGCACCTGGTCGCCACAGCGCCGCGCCGAGGTGGCGTGACGTGGGCATCGTCTACCTTCTCATCCCGCTCGGGCTGGTGCTGGTCGGCCTTGGGCTGTGGGCTTTCTTCTGGGCCGTCGGCGACGGCCAGTTCGACGATCTCGACAGCCCGGGCTGGTCGGTGCTGGACGACGACGGACCGCCCTCGGGCACGGCCCGGGGCCGCGGGCGAGACGAGGAAGACGCGCCATGACGGCGGACATCACCGCGACACTCAGCCTCGGCGCGGCGCTGCTCGCCGGGCTCGCGGCGAGCGGCCACTGCATCGGCATGTGCGGCGGGATTGCTGGCGCACTCGCGGTGCGCAGCCGCGGACTCGCGACCGGGAGCCGCATCGGCACCGCGCTCGCCTACAACCTGTCGCGGATCGCGAGCTACACGATCGCAGGCTCGGTGGCTGGGCTCCTCGGCGGCACGCTGCTCGGCGCCGTGGACGTCGCGCCGCTGTCGGTCGCGCTGCGCGTCCTCGCCGGCCTCATCATGCTCGCCGCGGCTGGGCGACTGCTCTGGGGCTGGCGCCTGCTCGACCCCGTCGAAGCGGCCGGCGCCGGACTCTGGCGCCGCGTCGCCCCCTGGGCCGGCCGGCAGGGCCGCTCCGGCGGACTCGGCGGCGCCGTCGGTCTCGGACTGGCCTGGGGCTGGCTGCCCTGCGGGATGACCTACTCGATGCTGCTGCTCGCGGCGACCACCGCCAGTGCCGCGACGGGCGCCGCAGTGATGCTGGCGTTCGGACTCGGCACGTTGCCGTCGATGCTCACCGCGACGGTCGCGTTCGACCGGATCGCCCAAGGCCTGTCGCGAAGGGCGTCGCTCAGGCGGATTGCAGGCGCGCTGCTCGTCGCCTTCGGTCTCTGGACGGCCGGCAACGCCCTGTACCACGCCGTGAACCACGGAGCGCACGCTGGGCACGCAGGCCACGCCGCCGCACCGGACTCAGCCGTGCAGCCGGCAGCGCCCGGGCAGGACCTGCCGGCCGGGCACGATCATCAGCACTGAACGGCGCGAGAACACGCGGGGCGCGGTCTCCACTCCAGCCCGCGCCCCGAACTGCGCACCCTCGGGCGCGCTACTGCACGGAGATCGAGAGCGGCCGTGCCTTCGGCACCTCGGTCTTCGGCATGTGCACCATCAGGACGCCCTCCCTGGACTCGGCGCGGATCAGCTTCGGGTCGACGTCGTCCGGCAGCACGAAGCTGCGCTCGAACATCCCGAAGAACCGCTCCGTGCGGTGCACCTTTTCCCCCTTCACCTCCTTCTCGACCTTGCGCTCGCCCTTGATGGTGAGCACCCCGTCGTCCACGAAGACCTTGACCTCCTCCTTCGGGACCTCGGGCAGGTCGATCTTGATCACGTACTCCTTCTCGCGCTCGACGATGTCGGCGAGCGGCATGAACTCGTGACCCTCCTCGATCGGGCGGATGGCGGGCAGGCGGCCGAAGAACGGTCCGAAGCCCTTGAACATCTCGTCCATCTCGCGGAAGGGCTCCCATCGCGTCAGTCTCATGGCTCCCTCCTCGGGTCTCCCTGTGGCAGGGACGGGCCCGGGACCCGCCGGGCCGCGGATCCATTCTCCGCCCGGGCCGGGCCGGGCACGATTCGGGCGGCCGCGTAGGCGGGCTTCCAGTAATACCTAGTCCGCGCGCAGCGGTTCACTTAGCATTGACGGCTCCGGACTCGATCCAGCCGACGATGCACCAACGGTCCGCCAAGGGCTGCAGGCCCCCCGCTCCGCGCCGCGTCCACTCCAAGAGTGAGCGCGACTTCCGCGCGCTGCTCGACGCGGCAGTCGACGCCATCATCGTGATCGACGACCGCGGCACGATCGAGCAGTTCAGTCTCGCCGCACAGCGCATGTTCGGCTACGCGGCCGACGAAGTGGTCGGGCAGAACGTGCACCACCTGATGCCCGAGCCTTTTCGCGCCGAGCACGACGGCTATCTCGAGCGCTACTCGGCCACGCGCGAGGCCCGCATCATCGGCATCGGCCGCGAGGTCGTGGCCCGGCGCCGCGATGGCAGCGTGTTTCCCTGCGAGATCTCGGTCGGACGCGTGGCCGGCGACGAGCCGCCACGGTTCGTCGGGTTCATCCGCGACATCACCGACCGCAAGAAAGCCGAGGAGCAGCTGAAGCGCAGCGAGACCGAGTTGCGCCTCGCGCAGGAGCTCGCGAACCTCGGCAACTACGTGATCCATCCACAGGGCGAAGAGCCCGACTACTTCTCGCCCCAGCTCTTCCGGATCCTCGACGTCCCGCCGGGCACCACGCAGATCACGGGCAAGGACTATTTCGATCGATGGCTGCACGCCGCGGACCGCGCCCGCGTCGTAGATGCGTTCAGCCATCTCGACCGGCTCGGCGCGCCGCTCGACATCGAGTACCAGATCGTGCTGCAGGATGGCCGCGTCCGGCACCTCCACCACATCGCGCAGGCGATCCGCGACGGGCAGGGCCACGTCGTCAAGCACGTCGGCACGATCCACGACGTCACCGAGCGCCGGCACGCGCAGGACGAGGCGCGGCAGCTGCAGGAGCGGCTCACCCACTTCAGCCGCCTGTCGACCATGGGCGAGATGGCCGCCGGCCTCGCGCACGAGATCAACCAGCCGCTGTCCGCGATCGCCACCTATGCCCAGGCCTGCCAGCGGTTCCTGAAGCAGCCGGAGCCCGAACTCGAGGACGTGGTCGCCGCGCTCGAGCAGATCAACGCCCAGGCGCTGCGGGCGGGCGAGGTGATCCGGCGTCTGCGCAACTTCGTCAAGAATCGCGAAGTGAAGCGCGAGGCCGTGGACTGCAGCCGCCTGCTCGACGACCTGCGCACGCTCGCCGAGACGGACGCCCGCCTGCACAACGTGCGCCTGCGCATCGACGCCGAGGAAGCGCTGCCGACCGTGTATGCCGACCCGATCCAGCTGCAGCAGGTCGTCCTGAACCTGGTCCGCAACGCGATCGACGCCATGGCCGACGCCCCCGAGGACCGTCGCGAAGTGCTGCTCATGACCCGGCGGTCGGGCAACAGTGAAGTCGTGGTCACCGTCGCGGACCGGGGAACGGGCCTGGCCCCGGAGGCCACCGAGCATCTGTTCAATCCGTTCTTCACCACCAAGGCGGGGGGCACGGGCCTCGGGCTCGCCATCAGCCGGTCGATCGTGCGCGCCCACGGCGGCCGCCTGTGGCACACTCCCAACGCCGACGCCGGCGCGCGGTTCCATTTCACGCTGCCGGCATCGCCTTCGACAGGGGAGAACGACGAGTGATGAAGGAAGTGAAACCCACGGTCTTCGTGGTCGACGACGACGCCGCGGTCCGCGACTCGCTGAGGATGCTGCTGAAGTCCGTGGGCCTGCCGGTCGAAGTCTTCGAGTCCGGCCAGGAATTCCTCGATGCCGATCGCGACGACCGGCCCGGATGCCTAGTGCTCGACATCCGCATGCCGGGCATGAGCGGGCTCGAGTTGCAGGTCAAGCTGAACGAGCGTCACTCGATCCTGCCGATCATCTTCATCACCGGGCACGGCGACGTGCCGATGGCGGTCGAGGCGATGCAGGCGGGCGCGGTGGACTTCATACAGAAGCCGTTCCGCGACCAGGACCTGCTCGACCGCATCAACCAGGCGCTCGACAAGGACGCCGGCAGCCGCCGCATGCTGGCCGAGCGCAACCTGATCCGCAGGCGTCTCGAGTCGCTCACGCCGCGCGAGCGCGAGGTGCTCGACCTCGTGGTCGCGGGCAAGGCGAACAAGGTCATCGCGGGCGACCTCAACCTGAGCCAGCGCACGGTCGAGATCCACCGCGCCCGCGTCATGGAGAAGATGGAGGCGCACTCGCTGGCGCACCTCGTGCGCATGGTGCTCGAGGTGGAGCGCCCGGAGGACTGATCTGCTGCGGTGCAGCAGCGCCCAGGGGAAGCCTGCCGCAGCTTTAGGTATAAGCCCCGATTCTCCGGCATTTTCCTGCCGGGAACACTGCGCCCCATGCGACCACGGTTCGCTGCGCAGTTCGCCGCAACTGATCCTCCCTGCGGTCCGTCCTGAACTGGCACCGACCTGTGGTCGCGCCACATTTATGCCAGACAAGAACGAAGCGCAGCACGCTCCTCCCGTCGTCGGAGTCATCGATCCCGATCCGGTCGCCCGGAACGGGCTGCGCACGCTTCTGCAGCGGATCGGCGTGGACGTCGCCACCTACGACAGCGCCGAGAGCTACCTGCTGGCCGCCGGCGGTCGCAACGTCACCTGCCTGATCGTCGACCTGCTGCTGCCGGGCATGTCGGGCCTCGAACTGCTGCGCAGGCTGCGCAGCGCCGGCAGCGACGTGCCGGTGGTGCTGCTCGCGGACGAGTCGGACGTGGCGACGGCGGTGGCGGCGATGCGCGAGGGCGCCACGGACTTCATCGAGAAACCGTACGTGGACGTCGCGGTCGTGAAGCAGGTCCAGAAGCTCCTGCACCGCCCGCCTGGCCCGACCCTCGCCTGACGTGAGCGGTCTCGACAGCTGGCGCGAGGAGAAGCAGTCCGCGTGGCTCTACCGCGCGCTCGCCGATTGCGAGCCCGATGCACGGATCGCGGAGCTCTTCCGCACGCTCGCGGGCGCCGCCGAACGGCAGGCCGCGAAGTGGCGCGCCGAAGTCGGCGGCACGGAACCCGCCTTCGTTCCCTCGGCGCGGGCGCGCATCACGGTGGCGCTCGCACGCCGGCTCGGTCCGCGGCGCGTGAAGCACGTCCTCGCGGCCATGAAGGTGCGCGGCGTCTCGGTCTACGGCGGCGGCGCCCCCGCACCCGGGCACGTCATGCCGACCGCCGTCGCGCAGGCCGAGCGGCGCCACAAGGGCTACGGCGGAGGCAACCTGCGGGCGGCGGTCTTCGGCGTGAACGACGGCCTCGTGTCGAACACGAGCCTGATCATGGGCGTGGCGGGCGCGAGTGCGGGCGTCGGCGCGGTGATCACCAGCGGCGTCGCGGGCCTGCTCGCCGGCGCGCTGTCGATGGCCGCGGGCGAGTACATCTCGATGCGCTCGCAGCGCGAGATGTTCGAATACCAGATCGGGCTGGAGCGCGACGAGCTCGACGAATATCCCGAGGAAGAGGCCGAGGAACTCGCGCTGATCTACAACGCGCGCGGCATGGACCTCGCCGAGGCGCGCCGGATCTCGCACGACCTCGTCAGGAACCACGACGCGGCCCTCGACGCGCTCGCGCGCGAGGAACTCGGACTCAACCCGGACGACCTCGGCTCGCCCTGGGGCGCGGCGACGTTCTCGTTCATCGCGTTCGCGACTGGTGCGATCCTGCCGCTGGTGCCGTTCTTCCTCGGGCTGCCGCTCGAGCGCGCTGTGCTCGTCGCGGCGGTGACCGCCGGCATCGCACTGTTCGGCGTCGGCGCGACATTGAGCCTGTTCACGGGCCGCAGCGCATGGGCCGGCGGACTGCGCATGGTCGCGATCGGCGGCGGCGCGGGCATCGTCACATGGTTCATCGGCAGCCTGCTCGGCGCCGCTGTCAGCTGAGCCTCGAGCGGTCGATCAGCCGGCGAGCCCGGCGCGCGGGTCGAACGGCAGCTCGCGCTTCATCTGCTCGAAGAACTGCCGCGCGCGCGGACTGTCCGGGGGCAACACGATCTCGAGCACGACGTACTGGTCGCCGGGCGTCGGGCCCGGCAGGCCGCGGCCGCGCAGCCTGAGTTTCTGCCCTGCCCGCGCGCCGGCCGGCAGCTTCATGTCCACGGCGCCGCCCAGGGTCGGCACCGACACCGATTCACCGAGCGCCGCTTCCCAGGGCGCGATCGGCAGCGTCAGCGTGATGTCGTGTCCTTCGACCGAGTAGCGCGGGTGCGGCCGCAAGCCGACCTCGAGGAACAGATCGCCGGGCGGCCCGCCGCCGATGCCCGGGCTGCCCTGCCCGGCGAGGCGGATCTGCTGGCCCGCGGTGACGCCGGCGGGAATGGTCACGCGCAGTGTGCGCGGCTTCACCACCACGTGGCCGTCGCTGGTCATCTCGGGCGCGCGCAGCTCGATGTTGCGCGACACGCCGCGGTACGCGTCCTCGAGGTCGATCTCGACTCGCGCGACGTGGTCCTGCCCGGCGGCTGCGAAGCCGTGGCGGCTGCTGCGTCCGCCCCCGGCGCCGGCGTGCGCCCGGCCGCCGCCGAACGGACTGCGCGCGCCGAACAGCTCCGCGAAGAAGTCGCTGAATCCGCCGAGGTCCTCTGCGCCGCCGCGGCCGCGCGAAAACTCGAAGCCCTTGCCCCAGTCCGGCGGCGGGCGGAACTCCTGGCCGGAACGCCAGTCGGCGCCGAGCTGGTCGTAGGCGGCGCGCTTCTCGGGATCCTTCAGGACCTCGTTGGCCTCCTGCAGTTCCTTGAACTTCTCCTCGGCATCCTTTTCCTTGCTGACGTCCGGGTGGTACTTGCGCGCGAGCTTGCGGTACGCGCGCTTGATGTCGTCCTGGCTCGCGTCGCGCGCGACCCCCATGATCTTGTAGTAGTCCTTGTAGCGCATGGCACCACCGTGACGCGGCGAATCTCCCGGGACGCCTCATTAATGGCGACTCCGCACGCCTGCGGCAAGGGGTCCCGCCCCCGCGGCGGGCCTTGCCTGGCGCAGTCTCGCCCCCATGCAGGGGAGACGCCCGCATCCCGAGCCGGAGGACTCATGTCGTCGTCACGCCAGGTCGTCTGCCAGCACTGCAATGGCATCGTCGCCGTTCCCGCCGCGCGGCTCGGGGAGGGCCCGCGCTGCCCGCGCTGCCACACGGCCCTGTTCGACGGTCATCCGGTCGCACTCGATGCGGGCAACTTCGACCGGCACGTCGGGCGCAGCGACCTGCCGGTGGTCGTCGATTTCTGGGCGCCGTGGTGCGGACCTTGCCGCATGATGGCGCCGGCCTTCGAGGAGACTGCACGCCGCATGGAGCCCGCCGCCCGTTTCGCGAAGCTGAACACCGAGGAAGCCCAGGAGGTCGCGGCACGCCATGCGATCCGCAGCATCCCCACGCTGATCGTCTTCCGTGGCGGGCGCGAGGTGGCCCG
>CAZRKS010000087.1:0-10150 GCA_964600315.1 uncultured Steroidobacteraceae bacterium
GCAGGTTGGTGAGCAGCGCCGCGAGGTCGCCGGGCCGCTCGAGCACCGGGCCCGAGGTCTGCTTGAACCCGACGCCGAGCTCGTTCGAGATCACGTGCGCGAGCGTCGTCTTGCCGAGCCCCGGCGGCCCGAAGATGAGCACGTGATCGAGCGCCTCGCCGCGCTGGCGGGCCGCCTGGATGAAGATCTCCATCTGTGCCTTCATCGCCGGCTGGCCGACGTAGTCCGCGAGCGTCTTCGGGCGCACGGCGCGGTCGTACGCCTCTTCGTCCCGCTGCTGGCCCGCCGAGATCACGCGATCCTGTTCGATCATGCAGCGCTCCCGGCCTCAGCCCGCAGCCGCCCGCAGCGCGTGGCGGATCATCTCTTCGGTCGAGGTCACCGCGGGATCGACCTTCTGCAGCAGCCTCGTGACCTCGGCAGGCTTGTAGCCCAGTGCCACCAATGCGCTGAACGCCTCTGCCTGCGGGCTGGACGCCGTGCCCGGGGCCGCCGTCAGTCCGCCGCCCACGGGCGCGCCGAGGCCCTTCAGCCGGTCGCGCATCTCGATCACGAGGCGCTCGGCCGTCTTGCGGCCGATGCCCGGCACGCGCACCAGCGACGCCACGTCCTCCGCCTCGACGCAGCGGTGAAACTCGTCGACGCTCACGCCCGACAGGATCGCGAGCGCGATGCGCGGCCCGACCCCCGAGACCTTGATGAGTTCGCGGAACAGTCCGCGCTCACGCTCGCTGCCGAAGCCGAACAGCACGTGCGCATCCTCGCGCACGACGAGGTGCGTGTGCAGGCTCACCTCCGCGCCGACGCCCGGCAGCCCGTAGAAGGTGGACATCGGGGCCTCGAGCTCGTAGCCGACGCCGCCCACGTCGACGACGAGCTGCGGCGGGTGCTTCGACGCCAGCCGCCCGCGCAGGAAGCCGATCACGGCCGGGACCCGCCCGCGGCCTCGCCAGCGGCCGCAACGGCGAGACGGGCCTGCCGCGAGTAGGCGTGGCAGAGCGCAATGCCGACCGCGTCCGCCGCATCGGGCCCGAGATCCCCCTGCAGCCTGAGCAGCGTCTTCACCATCAGTTGCACTTGCTCCTTCTGCGCCCCGCCCTGCCCGACGACCGCGAGCTTGACCTCTCGCGGCGCGTACTCGAAGACCGCCGGCTCCGTCGAGAAAGCCGCACACAGGGCCGCTCCCCGGGCCTGCCCGAGCTTGAGCGCACTGTCGGCGTTGCGGTGCATGAAGACCCGCTCGATCGCCACCTCGGCCGGCCGGTGCTCGCGCATCAGCTCGAGCACGCCCTCGAAGATCTGCCGCAGGCGCGGCGGGAAGTCGCTGCCGCTGGTACGGATCGCCCCGCTCGTCACGTAGCGCGCGTCGCCGTCGATCCAGTCGATGATCCCGAAGCCCGTCGCCTGGGATCCGGGATCGAGGCCGAGGATGCGGACGGACACCCCGCGCGCCGAGCCCGACGGCGACGCCGGAATCCAGCGCCGGCCTGCACGATTGAGCCTGGGCAACCTCTCACTCCGCGGGCGTCCTGACGACGGCGCGGTATGATAGCGCACGCTGTGAAACCCGCCGAGTTCGACCTCAAGTCCCAGTCGCCGCGCGTCCGTGCGGCGCTCGAGCACGTGGCGACGCTCGAGCCCGACCGCGCAGCGGGCCGCAGCGCCGAGCTCGCCTCCGTGCTCGCCCAGCTGCGGGCCGATGAGGACGTCCTGCTCGCGGCGCTGCTCATCCCCTGGCTCGAGTCCGGTGCGCTGGACGATGCGCGCGCGCAGGACTACTTCGGCGCACCAGCCGTGCGGCTGGCGAGGGAAGTCGAGCGCGTGGGCGGCATCGGCATCCCCTCCGACTGGAACCCGGGCCAGCCGATGCGGCCCGAGCAGGCGGAGGGCCTGCGCAAGCTGCTGCTCGCGCTCGCCTCGGACGTGCGGCTCGTGCTGATCCGGCTGGCCCTGCAGCTCGTGCGGATGCGCGACCTCAAGGGCGCGACCGACAAGGAGCAGCGCTGGGCCGCCCTCGAGACCCGGGAGATCTACGCCCCGCTCGCGAACCGCCTCGGCGTCTGGCAACTCAAGTGGGAACTCGAGGACCTCGCCTTCCGCTACAGCGAGCCCGAGGAGTACAAGCGCATCGCCGGCTGGCTCAAGGTCAAGCGCGCGGAGCGCGAGCGTTACATCGACGACGTGCGGCAGCAACTCGAGCGCGAGCTGGAGAAGGCCGGCATCGACGGCGACGTGACCGGTCGGCCGAAGCACATCTACAGCATCTGGCGCAAGATGCAGCGCAAGGGGCTCGCCTTCGAGCAGGTCATGGACGTGCTGGCGGTGCGCATCCAGGTCGAGTCGGTCGCGGAGTGCTATGCCGCGCTCGGTATCGTCCACGGACTCTGGAGCTACATCCCGGGCGAGTTCGACGACTACATCGCCACGCCCAAGGAGAACAGCTACCGCTCGCTGCACACCGCCGTCATCGGCCCCGGCCGCCTGCCGCTCGAGGTGCAGATCCGCACGCGCGAGATGCACGAGCACGCCGAACTCGGCGTGGCAGCGCACTGGCAGTACAAGGAAGGACGCAAGGCCGCGACGGGTTTCCAGCAGAAGATCAACTGGCTGCGCCAGCTGCTCGAGCCGGCCACCCGCGCCGGCCTCGAACCCGACCTGCTCGACGGCCTGCAGGCGGAGATCTTCGAGGACCGCGTCTACGCGCTGAGCCCGAAGGGCGAAGTGATCGACCTGCCCCGAGGCGCCACGCCGCTCGACTTCGCCTATCACGTGCACACGAGCCTCGGCCACCGCTGCCGCGGCGCCAAGGTGAACGGCCGCATGGTCTCGCTCAACCACGCGCTCGCGAACGGCGACACCGTCGAGATCATCACCGGAAAGCAGCCGAACCCGAGCCGCGACTGGCTGGTGCCCGCGCTCGGCTTCCTCGCCTCGCCGCGCAATCGCAGCAAGGTGCGCGCCTGGTTCCGCAAGCTCGACGAGGGCCAGAATCGCGAGCAGGGCCGCCAGATCTACGACCGCGAGCTCGAGCGCCTCGGCGTGCGCACGGTGCCGCTGCCCGAGATCCTCGACGAACTGGGGCTGCCCGACGCCGACGCGCTCTACCTCGGCCTCGGCGAAGGCGAGATCAACGCGGCGCAGGTCGCCGGCGCGATCCAGCGACGGCTGCAGGAGCGCACGCCGCCGAAGCCACCGCGAACGACCGTCGCCGCGGCCGAGCCCGGCAAGGCTCGTGGCCTCATCGTCGACGGCGTCGGCGACCTGATGAGCACCATCGCACGCTGCTGCCGGCCGGTGCCGCCGGAGCCGATCGCCGGCTACATCACGCTCGGCCGCGGCGTGAGCATCCACCGGGCCGACTGCGCCAACCTGCTGCGCATGCGCGACGCCCAGCCGCAGCGCGTGCTGGCCGTGGACTGGGGCCGCACCTCGCCGGAGCGCACGTTCCCGGTCGCGATCCGCATCGAGGCGTTCGACCGCCGCGGCCTCGTACGGGACATCTCGGGCGTGCTCGCCGACGAGCGCATCAGCATCCAGTCGATGAACACGCTGACCTTTCCGGCGGACAACACCGCGACGGTGGACCTGACCGTCACCGTCCACGGACTCGAGGAACTGAGCCGGCTGCTGACGCGTTTCGGCGGCCTGCCGAACGTCATCCGCGCGGCGCGGCGTCAATGAAGGGCGCGGCCATGCGTGCCGCGGTCACCGGTGCGGACGCGCCGCGACTCAATAAGTGACGACCAGCACGGTCTCGCCGATACCGCCGTCCCGGCCCGCCGCCACCCGGACGGTTCCGCCGGGCCTACCCGTCTCGACCAGTGCGTAGAGCACGGCATCCGCGTCCCCGGGGAATTCCGCCACCGGCTCGAAGGCGCGACCCGATTTTTCGTCCGCCGCGTCCTTCTCGGCCGGCTTCGACGCACGCTTGGCGAAGCCCGCCAGCGCCCCGAGACCGCTGCGCGCCAGGCCTTCTTCCAGCACGTTTCCGGCGGCCTCCTTGTTCTCTTGCGCCTTGCGGCGCTTCTCTGCGAGCGCTGCGACCTGTCTCCCGCTCGTCGTCTTCGTGCCCGGGGCGATCCGCTGCAGCAACTGGTCAGGCGGCAAGCCGCTGGTGAACACCGCGCGATGCTCGTCGCTGGCGAAATAACGGTAACGAAGGTCGGCCAGGTCGCGCAGCCCGATCTGGTCCGGCATCGGCACCACGTCGGGCACCAGCGCATTCCAGCCGCTGCGATTGCCGCTGCGCCACCAACGGGTGTACGCCTGCGCAAGCTGCGAGTCGGCTGATTCGAGCAGGATCCGTGCCGCCTGCCGCACCCCTGGAGACGGATGCTCGATCGCCACGAGCACGGCCTCCCGGTCGGCGTCGTTCGTGATCCGCGCGAGCCGGCGCAGGCCGAGATCCGCCAAGGGCGGGAAGTGCGCGCGCGCGGCGACGAGCAGCACGTCGCGATCGAGCGGGTCCTTGAGTCGGGCGAGCGTGTGCAGATCACCGTACAGTTCGACCTCGAGTTCCTCGACGAGGTCCGGGCAGTCGGCCGCCCATCGGCCGTCGACGCACTCCGCCTCGAACCGGGCGGACACTTCCTGCGGCGTGAGGTCGAGACCGGTCGACGAGATGAACGTCGTCAGTGCGATCAGCGTGTGCAGCATGGCGTCCTCACTTGCTCCGGCGCCGGAGCTTCGACGCCTTCGCCCGGGTGTTGTCCTTCAATTGCTGGATCTCCTCCGGAGTGGGCACGGTCATCGTGCCGTCGGACTTGCGCTCGTTGGTCGAACCGCTCCACCCGCAGTCCTTGGCCAGCTTGGCGATGTAATCGCGGAGGACGGCGATGCCCTTCTCGTAGGCTGCGTAGTCGTCCTGGGCCACGTACTCGACCGTGATGAACTTGTCGGACTTCGTCTCCTGCCACTGCTTGCGGCACTGCTCCTGGTGGCGGCCTTCGTGCGCCAGCACGTAGTCCGCGATCGGCTTGCAGTTCCGGGCTCGTACGTCGTCAGGCGTCACGGGAACCTGCTTTTGCACCTCCTCCTCGTTTGCCTGGCCAGCGTTCTTCTTGCAGGTCAGGTACTCGACGAGCCGGCAGTCCTTGCTGGTGAGATCCGTGCCATAGGCCGGGGCTGCACCGCCGCCCTGCCCGCCGCCGCCCTGCGGCGCGAGCACACCGTACAAGTTCCCTTTCATGGCGACGCCGAGTTGCTTGGCCGCATATTTCTGCATCGTGTCGACGGTGGCCGGGTAATAGGACTGGTCGACCCAGCTCTTGAACAGGTTGCGCAGGAACTCCTGCTCGAGCAATTCCCGGTAGAGCTTCGGCAGGTCCTTGCAATCGCTGCAGTCGGGCGGCTTGCCAGGCTTCTTCCGTTCCGGGCAAGTGACGCCATCCGCCGACCACGCGACCGCCGGGCCAACCCCCATGACGCACGCCAGCAGCACGCTGGCGACGAGACTCCGAAACCTCACCGTGGCACCTCCTGTGTCTGCGGCAGCGCGAGCGACACGGCCAGCGCCGCATCATGAACGCGTTCGTCCCCGGGCGCGAGCCTTTCCGCCCGTGCGATTGACCGTTCGGCATCGAGTAGCCGGCCGGAATCCAGTTCGGCCAGCGCGCGATTGCTCCAGGCCCGTGCCGAGTACGGCGCGCGCCGGGTCGCTTCGCTCCAGAGCGCGGCCGGATCGGCCCACACGCTCGCGCGCCAGGCGCAGAGAGTGCACAGCAGCAGCGACAGCGACGCAGCGGCAACTGCGCAGAACTGCCGTCGGGGAATCCTCGCGAGTCCCCACGCGCAGGCGGCACCGAGCGCGATGCTCGGCCCGATCCACGCGGGATACAGAGCCTTCTCGGTGACGGGATCGAGTCGTTCGAGGACGCTGTGGGTCGGAAGCAATGCGACCACGGGCCACAGCAGCGCAAGCATGAGGAGGGGCTTGCGGAATCGTCGAGACGCTGCGATGCCCAGGGCCAGGGCCAACAGCACGACGGCGCCCGCAATCGCGCCCTCCGTGGTGAGCACGAAAGGTTGCTCGATCGACAGTGCCCACGGCCTGAACCACAGGCTGAGCGACACCGGCAGCGCCGCAGCGTTGAGCGCCAGGGCCTCGGTCGGCGGGGACAACGCGAGCGAGAACGTGACGATCTCCCGCAGGCGAGAACTGGTCGTGAAGGCGACGGCGGCGAGCAAGGCGGCAAAGGCGAACGCCGGCAGCACGCGCCTCGCGATCTCGCGCGGCGGCACCAGGACTGGCCGCGTAACCTCCCACACCAGCAGCAGGGCCGGCAGCACGAGGGCCGTCTCCTTTGCGAGCACGGCCAGCGCCATCGCGAGCAGCGAAGCCACGCGCCAGCGCATGGCACCGGCTGCACGCTCGTGAGCCAGCATTGCCGCGACCATCAGGGCGGTTGCGAGCAGGGTCGAGCGGCCGCTCACCCAGGCCACGGCCGCAGCGTTTGCCGGCTGCAGCGCGAAGATCATGGCCGCCAGCACTGCCGCCGACTGACTGGCGAGCCGGCGGCGGGCCAGCGCCGCGACGCCGAGTGCGGTCGAGGCGTGCAGGAACAGGTTCGTCGCCAGGAACCCGGCCGGCTGCATTCCCCACAGGGCGTGATCCGCGACATAACTCAGGCGCAGCAGGGGCCGAAACCCGTTCGACAGGCGCTCGAGGAGCGCCGGCAGGTGCGCAGTCGCGGGATCCATGACGACGTTTGCGAGATCGTCGTAGTGAAACCCGCCCGCCAGGCCCGGACCCCACGCGGCCAGCACGAGCGCGAGCAGGGCCAGCGTGCCGAGCGGTTGCGGCCGGTCCTCCGGGCTCACTTGTTCGGCAGGTCGATCGCGCGCCGGTCCGCGTGCAGTGCCGCCTCGTGCAGCGCCTCGCTCAGGGTGGGATGCGCGTGCATCGTGCGCTGCAGGTCCTCGGTGCTCGCCGAGTACTCGAGCGCGAGCACCGCCTCGGCGATCAGTTCGCCGGCCATCGGCCCGATGATGTGGACGCCGAGGATCTCGTCGTCGTCCTGCGCCGAGATCACCTTGCAGAAGCCCGCCGTCGCTTCCATCGCCCGCGCGCGCCCGCTCGCCATGAACGGAAACGAGCCGACCTTGTAGGCGCGGCCGGTCTTCTTGACCTCCTCCTCCGTCTGGCCCACCCAGGCGATTTCCGGCGCGGTGTAGATCACCGACGGGATGGCCCGGTAGTTCACCTCCGAGACCTTCCCGGCGATCAGGTCGGCGACCACGACGCCTTCCTCCTTGCCCTTGTGCGCGAGCATCGGGCCGCGCACGGCATCGCCGATCGCCCAGACGCTGGCCGCGCCGGTGCGACACTCGTGATCCACGACGATGAAGCCGCGTTCGTCGAGTTCGACGCCGGTGTCGGCGCCGAGCAGGTCCTTCGTGTACGGGCGGCGGCCGATCGCCACGACCACCTTGTCGACCGTCACCGTCTGCGCGCCGGAGGCATCCTCGTACTCGAGCGTGATCCCGTCCTTCCCGCGACCCATGCCGCTCACCTTCGCGCCGAGCCGCACGTCGAGGCCCTGCTTCTTGAGATGCTTCAGCGCCTCCTTCGCGACCTGCTGGTCCGCCATGTAGAGAAACTGCTCCAGGGCTTCGAGCACCACGACTTCCGCACCGAGCCGTCGCCACACGCTGCCGAGCTCGAGGCCGATGACGCCCGCGCCGATCACGCCGAGACGCTTCGGCACCGCGCCGAGTTCGAGCGCGCCCCAGGAGTCGATCACGTCCTGCCCGTCGAAGGGGACGCTCTTCAGCTCCATGGGCACGGAGCCCGAGGCCAGCACGACGTGCCTCGCCTTGATCTCGCGCCGGGCGCCGTCGAAGCCCGTGACTTCGACCACGTTGCCCGCGAGCAGCCGGCCGTGGCCCTGCAGCGCGGTGACGCCGGCGGCCTTGAAGAGCGAGGCGACGCCCAGTGTCGACGCCTTGACGATCTTCGCCTTGCGTTTCTGCATCGCGGCGACGTCGAACCCGAGCGTGCCGGTCGAGATGCCGTGCACCGCGAATTCGGTGTGTGCGCGGTGATACAACTCGGACGACTCGAGCAGCGCCTTCGACGGGATGCAGCCGGCGTTGAGGCACGTGCCGCCGTACGCATGCGTTCCGTCGCGGTTACGCCATTCGTCCACGCAGGCCACTTCGAGACCGTTCTGGGCGGCGCGGATGGCACAGGGATAGCCGGCTGGGCCGGCGCCGATCACGATGACGTCGAATGAAGTGTCGGGCATGGAGGCTCCAGAGGTCTGTGGGCTATGGGCTGTGGGCTGTGGGCTGTGGGTCGGAAGCGCGCTGCGCCTTCTGGCTACAGCCCACAGCCTACAGCCTACAGCCTACAACTCTCCCTACACCTGCAGCAGCAGGCGCGCCGGGTCCTCGAGCGCGTCCTTGACCGCCACGAGGAACTGCACGGCCTCGCGCCCGTCGATGATGCGGTGGTCGTAGGTGAGCGCGAGATACATCATCGGCCGCACCACGACCTGGCCGTCCACGACCACGGGCCGCTCCTGGATCTTGTGCATGCCGAGAATGGCGCTCTGCGGCATGTTGAGGATCGGCGTCGACAGCAGCGAGCCGAACACGCCGCCGTTGGTGATCGTGAACGTGCCGCCGGTGAGTTCGTCGAGCGTGAGCGAGCCGTCGCGCGCCTTGCTGGCGTACGCGACGACCGCCTGCTCGATCTCGCCGAAGCCGAGCGCGTCCGCATTGCGCAGGACCGGGACGATGAGGCCGCGGTCCGTCGACACGGCGACTCCGATGTCGTAGTACTCGTGGTAGACGACGTCGTTGCCGTCCACCGATGCATTCACGACCGGGAAGCGGCGCAGCGCCTCGATGCAGGCCTTGACGAAAAACGACATGAAGCCGAGGCGTGCGCCGTGAGCTTTCTCGAAGCGCTCCTTGTAGCGGGCGCGCAGATCGTTCACGGCCTTGAGATCCACCTCGTTGAAGGTGGTCAGCATCGCAGCCGTCGACTGCGCCTGCACGAGGCGCTCCGCGATCCTCGCGCGCAGCCGTGTCATCGGCACGCGCCGCTCGCCGCGCGGGCCCGGCGGCGCGACCGCGTCGAGCGAGGCTGCGGCCGGCGTGGGCGCGGCCGTTGCCGTCGCCTCCCGGCCCGACAGGTGGGCGAGCACGTCGCCCTTCGTGACGCGCCCGTCGCGGCCACTGCCGGCGATCGCGCCCGTGTCGAGCTTGTGTTCCTCGACGAGACGTCGCACGGAGGGTGCGAGCTTGTCCGCACCCACGCCCACCTTCGCCTCCGCAGCCGGCGCGGGCGCTGCCTCCGCCGAAGCGGCCGTCGCCGCTGCCGCCTTCGCGGCCGGGCCAGCCGCGGCTGTCGCGCCCTCCTCGAGCAGCGCGAGCACCTGGCCACTCGTCACGGTCGCGCCATTCTGCACCTTGAGTTCGCGAATCACGCCGGCAGCCGGCGCCGGAACCTCGAGCACCACCTTGTCCGTCTCCAGGTCGACGAGGTTTTCGTCGCGGTTCACCGCGTCGCCCGGCTGCTTGTGCCAGGCGACGAGCGTCGCGTCGGCGACCGACTCCGGGAGCTGCGGGACGCGGACTTCGATGGTCATGGTTTCTTCCTGCCGGCCGCCGTCCGCAGCCTTCTCGGCGGCGGTGCGACCTCGTCTAGGGTATGGGCCCGCAGCGCCGCCGCCACGAGGCCCTGCTGCTGCTCATTGTGAAGCTGCGGAATGCCCGTGGCCGGCGCAGCGGATGGACCGCGGCCGCAGTACATGAGTTCGCGCCGCCCGAGTGGCTCCTGCAGTCGGTGGCGGATCTGGAACCACGCGCCCTGGTTCTGCGGCTCCTCCTGGCACCAGACCACGTCCTTCGCGTTCGGGTAACGGTGCAGGATCGCGGCATACTCGTCTGCGGGGAACGGATAGAGCTGCTCGAGGCGCACGATCGCGACGTCGCGCGCCTCGCCCGCGCGTCGCGCCTCGAGCAGGTCGAAGTAGACCTTGCCCGAGCAGAACACCACGCGCGAGACCTGCTCGGCATCGAGGTCGTCGATCTCGCCGATGACGTTGCAGAAGAAGCCGCGCGAGAGGTCCTCGAGCGCAGACACCGAGAGCTTGTGCCGCAGCAGGCTCTTCGGCGTCATGACGATGAGCGGCTTGCGGAA
>CAZRKS010000088.1:0-10139 GCA_964600315.1 uncultured Steroidobacteraceae bacterium
ACGAGGTCACCGCGCTCGTCGAGTGGCCCGTCCCGCTCGCCGGGCGCTTCGACGCGCAATTCCTCGAGCTGCCGGCCGAGGTGCCGATCGCCACGATGCAGGACCACCAGCGCTATTTCCCGGTGCGGGACGCGCAGGGCCGCCTCATGCCGTGGTTCGTCGCAGTCTCGAACATCGAGAGCACGGATCCGGCGCAGGTCGTCGCCGGCAACGAGCGCGTGGTCCGCCCGCGCCTCAGCGATGCAGCGTTCTTCTGGACCTCCGACGGCCGGCAGCGCCTCGACTCGCGCTGCGCCGCGCTCGAACGTGTGACGTTCCAGACTCAGCTCGGATCGCTCGCCGACAAGACCGCGCGCGTGCGTGCGCTGGCAAGTTCGATCGCGGCCGCGGCGGGCGGCGACCCGCTGCTGGCCGACCGTGCGGCCGAGCTCAGCAAGTGCGACCTGCTCACCGCGATGGTCGGCGAATTCCCGGAACTGCAGGGCGTGATGGGTCGCTACTACGCCCTGAACGACGGCGAGCCGGCGGAAGTCTGCGAGGCACTGCGTGAGCAGTACCTGCCGCGCTTCGCCGGCGACGAACTGCCGGCGACCCGCACCGGCATGGCGGTCGCCATCGGCGACAAGCTCGATACCATCGCCGGGATCTTCGCGACCGGCCAGAAGCCGACCGGCACGCGCGACCCGTTCGGCCTGCGCCGCGCGGCACTCGGCCTGCTGCGCATCGCCGTGGAACGACGGCTCGACCTCGACCTGCAGCAACTCATCGCCGAGGCCCTCGCCGCGCTGCCGTTCGCCGCGCCCGAGGGCACCGCACGCGACGTCTACGACTACGTCTTCGAGCGCCTGCGCGCCTACTACCTGGAGGGCGAGGCCGGCTTCGCCATCACCACGGAGATGTTCGATGCGGTGCTCGCCACGCGGCCGGCGTCCCCGCTCGATCTCGACGCGCGGCTGCGCGCGCTCGCGGAATTCCTGCGGCTTGCGGATGCCGCCAGCCTCGCGTCCGCCAACAAGCGCATCGCGAACATCCTGCGCAAGGCGACCGAGCCCGTGCGGGAGACGGTCGACGCCGACCTGCTGCGCGATCCGGCCGAGCAGATCCTCGCCGAACAGGTCGACGCGGTGGCGCGCCTCGTCGAGCCGAAATTCGCCGCCCGCCAGTACACCGAGGCCCTGCAGACGCTCGCCGTGCTGCGCAAGGCCGTCGACGAGTTCTTCGATTCCGTGATGGTCATGGCCGACGACCCGGCGCTGCGGGCGAATCGGCTCGCGCTGCTGCGGCGGCTGCAGTCGCTCTTCATGCACGCCGCCGACCTCTCGAGGCTTCCCGGGTGAGGCGCCGATGCTGCTGATCCGCTCACTGATCTACACGACGTTGATGGTGCTCAGCACGGCCGTCTTCGGAGTGATCGTGCTGGTCTCGGCGCTGCTGCCGCTCACGATCGAGCAGCGCTATGCGATCCCGCGCGCCTGGGGACGGTTCCTGACCTGGCTCGTCGGCGTCATCTGCGGCCTGCGCTACACGATCGAAGGCCAGGAGAACCTGCCCAGCCGGCCGTTCATCTCGCTGTGGAAGCACTATTCCACCTGGGACACGATGGCGCAGATGTTCGTCGTGCCGACGGCGTCGTGGCTCCTGAAGCGCGAGGTGATCTGGATCCCGATCGTCGGCTGGGCGGTGAGCACCTACAAGCCGATCGCCATCAATCGCAGCGCCGGCCACTCGGCCGTGAACCAGGTCGTCGCGCAGGGGCGTGAACGTCTCGCCGCCGGCATGGGGATCGTCGTGTATCCGGAAGGAACGCGCATGGCCCCCGGCGAGACGCGCAAGTACGGCATCAGCGGCGCGCTGCTCGCGACCAAGACGGGCGCGCCCGTCGTGCCGATCGCGCACAACTCCGGCTACTTCTGGCGCCGCCGCAGCATCCTTAAGCGGCCGGGCACGATCCGCGTCGTGATCGGGCCGGCGATCGACCCCACGGGCATGGATCCCCGCCTGCTCAACGAGCAGGTGCAGCAGTGGATCGAGGCCAAAGTCGCCGAGATCGTGGCTCAGCCCGGCGGCAAGCCCGACTGACCCTCAGCGCTTCGCCCGGCGCGCCGTCTTGCGCGCAGACTTGCGTGCAGTCCTGCGCGTCGTCTTGCGCGCGACCTTGCGCTTCGCTCGCGCACGCCTCGCGGCCGGCCTGGACGCCGCCGGTTCGGCGGTCCGCGTGCGTTCGGCGACCTTGCGCACGTCACCCGCGGCGCCGCGCAGGATCGTGACCGTGCGCGTGATGTCATCGACGATGCGTTGCCGCGCGCCCTGCAGCACCTCGGCCTGCTGACGCGCGAGGTCGCGCACGTTCTCGGTTTCCGAGATGCGCTGTATCTGCGCGGCCGCATCCGTCAGCGCGGAGGTGACGATCTCGGCCTGCAGCTCGATCAGGCTCTGCACCGCGTCGCGCGAGATCGAAGTCAGCCGTACGCCCGAGCGAGCCAGGTGGCGCACGCGCCCGTTCAACGCTCGGATGCGCGCCGCCGACTTGACCGCGGCCTCGCGTGCGGCCGCCATGCGCGACTTGCGCAGCTTCGCGACCATCTCGGTGAGGCCCCGGGTCTGCTCCTCGAGAAATTCGTTCACGTTGATCTGCATCGGCATCTCCCCCGCTCGGCGGCCGCACCGTGAGGCGGCCCGCTCAGCAACATACGCCGATGCCGGGGCCCGTCAATGGCGGGCCGTCGACGAACACCTGGAACGGACGCCCGCGCTCGCGCCACACCGACGCTGCGTCGCCGAGCACGGCCACCGTCGCATCGAAGACCTCCGGGGCGCGTTCACGGAGGTCACGCGTGTGCTCGAGGACAAGGACGTAGCCCGCCGCCGGCCGCCAGCCGAGGTCGGCGAGGCAGTCGAAGAGCGCATCCCAGTTCTGGCCGAACCACGAGGGGAACTCGAGTGACCGGGCGATGCGCGCGAGGCAGTCGCTCTTGTCGGTGCAGCCGGCGAGATCGATCCGCACGCAGTCGAGGTCGAGGGCGCGGGCCAGCGTACACATTGCGGTCACCGACTCCGGCGTGAGTGGCAACAGATGCACCATCGCTCTGTCGCCGTCGGTGCTGCGCTCGCGGCTCATCGATCGCTCTCCACGCGTCGGAACGACCGGTAGTGGTCATCGGTGTAGTAGATGACCTCCGGCGGGTCGCCGCCGGTGACGATGCGGCGCGCACCGCGATCCTGCTCTCCGGGGGTCGGCACCGTGTACTCGTGGTAGTAGCCGCGGGGTCGCTCTGGCAGCCGGCGCTCGCGGTTCTGGAACACGGCACCGTCGCGGGTGTACGGAAACGGCCCGCCGCGCTCGATGAGGCGCAGCGTCTGCGCGGCTTCCGGCGGCAGGAAGGCCGGAAGTCCTGCCGGCATCGCGCGCGACTCTGCGGCTGCTGCGCCCGCGTCAACGACGGCGGCATCCCGCTGATCGCGCCCGGACCACCACTCGAGCAGCGCGAACGCCGCGAGTGCGATCAGCAGGATACGGAGCATTCGCTGCACGTGCGCGACCGTCGCTACGGGATCTGCAGCAGGAGACTGCCTGTCCCGGCATCGCCGAGCGTCACGCTCGCGGGTGCCGCCACGCGCGTGATCGTCCCCGCGGGATTGCCAGAGTTCCATGCGCGCACTGCCACCTGGTACGGCACGCCAGCCGTGGCCGCGAGTGCGCTGCCGGCCGGAAGGCCTTTGATGCTCACGGTTCCCCCGCCGCGCTCGAGCAGCCGACCAACCTCGACGGTGTCCACCAGTCGGGATCCCGCCTGGACGGCGACGAATCCCGCATTGAAGCGGCCACTCGTCGCGCGCAGCTCGACCGTGAGCGTGCCCGAGCGGCCGCCGTTGGCCAGCTGCGGATAGGGCACCTTCACGAGCGTCGGACGATTGCTGCCGCCGCTCACGTCGACCGCGCTCGATGCCAGCGTGTCTGCGCGGTACGGGCCGGCGCTGCCTACCACGAACGCGCCGCTGCCTTCCGCAGGCGTCGTCGTCGACAGAACGATGGCGGCTCCGCTGGCGTATTGCCCGGAGACAAGGAATCCGGACGCCAACGCGAAGGCGCCGTCTGGAAATTCACGCGACAGCGGATCGAGCGCCGTGCCGTCGATGACGTACGGCAGCTCGCCCCGTCCCGACAACGACTGGTAGAACTCCACGCGAGTGCCAGCGGGCAGCGACGGCGTCTGCGCGCCGGTGTTGGCGTACACGGTGCGCGCCGATGTCAGCGCGATCGCCTCGGGCTGCAGGACCGTCGCATCGCTGCCGCGCGCGACGGCGACGCCGCGGATGATGACCGTGTCCGCGCCCGCGCAGGCGATGACGACGTCGTAGGATTTCGTGCCCTTTTTCGGCGCCGGCAGCGGTGACAGCGTGAACGAGCCGTCCGTCGCGACTTCGCGCCGTTGCACCACGACGTGATGCGTGCCGGATGCGTCCTCGACCTGGGCGCTCACCGTGATCGCGGGACGGGTCGCGCCGAGCGCGCTCGCATCCACCCGCCCGGTGATTGCGCCTGCGCCATCGAGGTCGTTGACCGCCACGCTCGGACTCAGGAGATAGCCGACCTTCGAGCCGTACGCATACGTGACCACGTCGCGCGCAGCGTCGAGCGTCACCGCGAGGTTGGTCACGTCGCTCGTCGAGCTGCCGCCGGTCGCTGCGCCGGAACGGTCCTCCAGCGTGAGGTCGACCGGGAACGTGAGCCCCGTGCCCGGCACCGGCCGCTCGAGCGGCGCCTTCGTCACCGCGCCTGAGGCTTTCGGAATCTCGATCTGCGCGTTGTAGTCGAGGCCGAGGTCGCGCGCGGCGGGCAGCAGCCGGTCGCCCGCGTCCGCGAGCCCGAGTTGCATCTGCTGATACGTACCGGCCGGAATCGCGAGGTTGCTGGCGAGGGCGACGAGCTTGCCGGTGTCGAGGCTGGCGAGGTCGACGACCACGGGCGAAGAAAGCTGCTCGCGGATCCAGCCGGTGTCCGATTCCGGGGGCGTGTCCGCCTCGGTGGCGAACGCCAGTGCATCGACCGTCACCCAGAGATGCGCAGCCTCCGGCGGCGCCGTGCCGGTGAGCGTCACGTTGCTGCGGGAGTTGCAGCCGGCGAGTGCGGCGAGGCCGCAGATTGCAACCAGTCCGTTGAGTGCGAGGCGTGGGCCGTGAACGGGTCGCATGAGAGCTCCTGAATCCGCCGTCGATGTGCCGACCCTCAAAATCGCGGTTGGCCATCGTTTGCGGATTCTAGCGCCGCCTCGCGTCACCCCGGATACCAGCGCGGCAGCTGCGTTGACTGCGCGACTGGCGCCCCTTTTTCCCAGGTCGCCACCCATTGAAATGGTCGCTCGGCATCGCTGTTGTCGAGGAGAACGGCCGCGTCGACGAACGCGCGCGCACGTGCGAGGTTGTCGAGCGTGCGCGGGAAGCGATCTCGGATCAGGTCGGCGGGCACATCATGCCCGCCGTGAGCAACGCGCCCGGCGACACGGGCCGCGGAGAGCTCGGACGAGTCGATGCCGATGAAGATCAGCACGACCGTGAAGCCCTGCGCCCGGGCGTGCTGGAGTTCAGCGAGCTTGGCGCCCTTGCGGTCGGAGAGGACCGTCTCCATGACGAAGCTGCGCTTCTGCGCGACGAGGTCGCGGCGCAACACGGCCGCCGCCGCCGCCGCCGGCATCGCGACGGACGACGGTGCGAGCGGCATCAGCGTCTCGGCGATGCGATCGGCGTTGACGAAGTCTAGGCCCGGACGCGCCAGGAACTCCTCGCAGAAAGTGGTTTTGCCGGCACCGTTGCTGCCGGCGACGACGACGAGGACGGGCGCCGGGCCGACGAGCAGGGCCTCGATCGCATCGAGTCCGGGGAGCAACGGCGCTCAGCCCTGTTCAGCTCGCGACTTGCGGCGGGTACGGGCTGGTGTATGACCCTTCGGCAGATACGGCTCGGGAATGAAGTCGCCGTCGATCATCCGGCCGCGCGTCCTCCGGCCGTCAGGCGCGACGCGGACCAGCAATGATGAATTGTTGGGGACGGTGCCGTAGCGGGGCCCACGCGCGGCGATGCGCCCGAGCACCGCAGCCTGGCCGTCCGGCGCGAGCGCACGTTGCAGCCCCTCGAGCACGGCAGCTTTCCTCGCTGCGTCACTGGTGAGCGCCGAGGGATCACCGGCCGAGGACTTGAGCAACTGAACCGCGTGCCCGGTCAATGCCTGTTCCACCGCACGGCCCAGGTTCGCCCAGTGCTCGATCTGCCCCGGCACCGAGCGGTCCGCAACCTGCGCAGCCTGATCGGCAGCGGCCGCGAGATGATCCGACAGCTTGATGGGACGGCCCACGTTGGGATCCTCGTATTCCCGCAAGACCGAAGGATGCGCCCAGAGGTTGTAAAAAGCAACCTGCTCAGGGGTTCGTTGCTAACAATATCAATACGTTACGGCGTGACCTGCGGGTTGGCTACACGTCGAGATTCGTCGCCGACAGCGCGTTGCGCTCGATGAACTCCCGGCGCGGCTCGACCTGGTCGCCCATCAGCGTCGAGAAGATCTCGTCGGCGCCGAGTGCGTCCTCGATCTTCACCTGCACCAGTCGACGAGTGGCCGGATTGATGGTCGTGTCCCAGAGCTGCTCCGGATTCATCTCGCCGAGTCCCTTGTAGCGCTGGATCGACTGGCCCTTGCGCGCCTGGTCGAGCAGCCACATCAGTGCCTCGCGGAACGTCGCGACGTCCTCGCGCGCCTCGTTCTTCTTGACGAACGCACCCGCGCCGAACAGTCCCGCGAGCGTGCGCGACAGCTCCGTGATGCGGCGATATTCGCTGGTGCTGAAGAACTCGCGGTGCAGGTGCTTGTCGACCGTCACGCCGTGCTCGGTGCGGCTCACCACGAGATGCGGAGTGGCGCCGGCTTGCAGCGTGACGGCGTAATGCCGACCCGCGGGTTGCCCGACGTTCAGTCGCGCTTCGAGATCGGTGCCCCAGGCCGTGAGCTTGTCGGCGTCCTCCCGGTCGGTCGCGGACAGCTCGGCCATGTGCAGCATCTGCTCGAGCACGTGCAGGTCGTACCGGCGCGGTGAGCGCCGCGCGGCCGCCTGGAACTCCATGTAGCGTCGCGCCAGCGTGTCGAGCGCCGTCGCCGGCATGGCCTCTGCCTCAGCAGTCACGTGCAGCTCGGCGTCTTCGAGCGCCGAGCGCAGCAGCATCTGGTTCAGCTCGGCGTCATCCTTCACGTAGGTCTCGGACTTCCCTTTCTTCACCTTGTAAAGTGGAGGCTGTGCGATGTAGATATGGCTGCGCTCGATGAGAAGTGGGATCTGCCTATAGAAGAAGGTGAGCAAAAGGGTGCGGATGTGGGATCCATCGACATCCGCGTCCGTGTTGTGGCAGCAGATTCCGCCCATGCCCGCGACGAAATTCTCATCGGTTTCCACGGAGAAGTCGTAGACGTAGCCGGCGCTGGGCGCGACCTCGTCGATCGCTACGATGGGCAATGCCATCAGGTCCGCGTCGATCGGCTCGAAGCGCCGATTGATGGAATCCGCAACCCGCTCCACGTGCTCGCGAATGCCGGCAGCCGCCGGATGCTCCGACCAGACAGCCTCGAGCCGCCGCAGGTCTTCTGCAGCCGACACAGTGATTTGCCAGTGACGATGGCGCGTGATGCAGGGCCGGCCCCGGATCTGGCGAACCTTGCCGTCGGGCTGGTGCTCACTGAGCGAAGGCACCACGCCCAGCGACGACAGCAGGTACATCAGTCCGCTCGCCAGGTCGTAAGACGACGTGGCGAAGTCGACGCGGCCAGCGCCGCCGGTGCCGTCGCCCAGCATGTAGCCGTGGAGGAACGCGAGGCGCAGTTGCGGCGACACGTTGAACACGAGATCCGGGATGCGTTTGGTATGCGATTCAGCGCCCTGGAAACCGAAAAGCGTTTGCCAGGCCGCGGCCGCCACTCGATTGACGAGCTTCAACTCGGCCGCACGCGCGCGGCTCTCGTACAGGACGGGCCTCTGCCCGAAGACGCGCTGCATGCGATCCGCCATCGCGGAAGCAGCGTGCAGGTTGCTGCGCCCGATCGACAGCCGGATGCCATTGCGATCCGAACAGGATCCCTCGGCCAGGTAGAAGCCCAGCAGGCACAGCAGGTCTTCATCGACCGCCAAGTGTGGCGCGATGCCGTCCGACGCGTAGTGTTCCGGCGTCAGTTCGAAATCGTCACGTGCTGCAAACCATTCAACGTCCGCGGCGTCGAGATCGGCGACGTGCACGAGATCGCGAACCGCGTTGCGGCCCGAGCCTTCGTACTGCGCATCCCATGCGTGGTCGAGCAGGCTCGGCGCTAACTGCACCAGGCCATGCGCGACGTCTGCGTCAGCGCCGACCGCCAGTGGAATATCCACTCGTTCGACCGAGAGGCGTGCGTTCGCGACGTGGCGCTGGCGCACGCGTTCCTTGAACCACTCCTCCACGGCCCCGCCGCGCAGCCAGGCGTTGAGGCCCGGGCGGCGCGTGCGCCACACAGCGCGCAGTACGTCGAGCCGCGCTGGAGCCGTCGCCGGCAGCGAAAGCTGACGGGGCGCAACCACCCGATCACCTTTGCGCAGATCGTCGCCGCGTTTGAGACGAATGCAGCCGTCCTCGTGCGTAAAGACGCTGTGACTCGACGTCACGCGCACCGATCGGCCGTACGCCGTCCGCACCTGGAACAGCTTTTCTCCGAGCGGATGGCGAATCACGGCCTTGATCGGCCGGAAGCGGACTGCGTGGTCGTCGAGGCCGAAGCAGAGCACTTCGCCCAGTGAATCGTGGCCGACCCGGTCGGCCTTCACGCGCTGCGCGTGGCCATCGTCCTCGACGCCGCCCGTCGGAAGATGTATCGCCAGCGTCGTGTCGATGAACTCGCCGATCCGCACCAGCCTCGCCATTCCACCGCCCTGGCGCACGAAAACGTGATCATCGCCATCGACGCTCATGATGATGATGCGGTGATAACGCAGCTTAGCGATGTCGAAATCGTCCTTGCCGATCCCGCAGCCGAGCGCGGTGATCAAGGTGCCGACTTCCGCCGACGACAGCATCTTGTCGAAGCGCGCCCGCTCGACATTCAGGATCTTGCCCTTGAGCGGCAGGATCGCCTGCGTGCGCCGGTCCCGGCCCTGCTTGGCCGAGCCGCCGGCCGAGTCGCCCTCGACGATGAAGAGTTCGGAGAGCGCCGGATCCTTCTCCTGGCAATCTGCGAGCTTGCCGGGCAGCCCTGCGATGTCGAGCGCACCCTTGCGACGCGTGAGTTCGCGGGCCTTGCGGGCCGCTTCGCGCGCCCGCGCCGCGTCGATGATCTTGTTGACGATCGCCTTGGCCTGCGCGGGACTCTCTAGCAGGAACTCGCCGAGCTTCTCGGACACCAGCGACTCGACCACGCTCTTCACTTCGGACGAAACCAGCTTGTCCTTCGTCTGCGAGGAGAACTTCGGGTCCGGGAGCTTCACCGACAGCACGGCCGTCAGGCCTTCGCGCGAGTCGTCGCCGGTCGTCGGCACGCGATCCTTCTTGTTCGCCAGTTCGCGTTCGATGTAGTCGTTGAGCGTGCGCGTCAGCGCGGCCCGGAACCCCGCGAGGTGCGTGCCGCCGTCCTTCTGCGGGATGTTGTTCGTGTAGCAGGACATCGTCTCTGCATACGAGTCGTTCCACTGCAGCGCGAGCTCGACCCCCATCCCGTCCTTCTCGCCCCGGAACCAGAAGATGGACTCGTGGATTGGCGTGCGGCTGCGATTCAGGAAGCGCACGAACTCGCGGATGCCGCCTTCGTGGTGGAAAGTCTCGCGGCGCTCGTCGCGCTCGTCGATGAGCTCGATGCGCACCCCGGAGTTGAGGAACGAGAGTTCGCGCAGGCGCTTCTGCAGTACCTCGTACTCGAACTCGATGTTGGTGAAGATGCTGTCGCTCGGCTTGAAGCGAATGACCGTACCGCGCTGGTCGCTCGGCCCGACCGGCGCCAGCGGCGCGACCGGTTCGCCCAACCGGTACTCCTGCCGGTACTCCTGGCCGTCGCGATAGATCGTGAGCTGCAGGGTCTCCGACAGGGCGTTCACGACGGACACACCCACGCCGTGCAGGCCGCCCGAAACCTTGTACGA
>CAZRKS010000089.1:0-10105 GCA_964600315.1 uncultured Steroidobacteraceae bacterium
AAGCACGTGCTGGTGGCGGGATGGCTGGTCGCGGCACCGTTGCCGTTCCTGCTGATGTGGGCGCCGTCGTGGAGCTGGGTGCTCGTCGCCAATGCGCTGCTCGGCGTGAGCCAGGGGCTGACGTGGTCCACGACGGTGATCATGAAGATCGACCTCGCCGGCCCGAAGAACCGCGGGCTCGCGATGGGCCTGAACGAGTTCGCCGGCTACTTCGCGGTGGCAGGCAGCGCGCTCGCGACCGGCTATGTCGCCGCGCGCTACGGCCTGCGACCCCAGCCCTTCTATCTGGGCGTCGCATTTGTCGCGGCGGGATTGCTGCTGTCCGTGCTGCTGGTGCGCGAGACGACACATCACGTCGCGCACGAATCGAAGCTGCACGGCGAACTCGCGTCGCACGAGGTGCCGAGCCAGCGCGAGATCTTCCGGCGCACGTCGTTCGCCGACCGCAACCTCTCGAGCGTGAGCCAGGCGGGCCTCGTCAACAACCTGAACGATGGCATGGCCTGGGGACTGTTTCCCCTGTTCTTCGTCGCCGCGGGCATGAACCTCGGGCAGATCGGCACGCTCGCGGCCATCTACCCGGCGACCTGGGGCGTCGGCCAGCTGTTCACGGGCGCCTGGTCCGATCGAGTCGGCCGCAAGTGGCTGATCGCGGCGGGCATGTGGATCCAGGCCGTCGGCATCGCGGTCGTCGTCCTGGCGGCGGGATTCGGCGGTTTCGCAGCCGGTGGCGCGCTGCTCGGCATCGGCACGGCGATGGTGTACCCGACGCTGCTCGCCGCGATCGGCGACGTCGCGCATCCCTCGTGGCGCGCATCGTCCGTCGGCGTGTATCGCCTGTGGCGCGACCTCGGCTACGCCATCGGCGCGCTGCTCGCCGGCGTGGTCGCTGACGCGCTGGGGCTGCCCGCCGCGATGTGGGTCGTCGCGGCGATCACGTTCGCGTCCGGTCTCGTGGTGGCGCTGCGCATGAGCGAGACGCTGCGGAGGAGTCCAAGCGTGAATGCACCTGAAGAACCCGCGTCCTGCGTGGAACCGGCCGATCTCGCCGCGCTGTCGAGCCTCGGGCCATTGCAACTCGTCGACGTCCGCTCGTCCGAGGAGTTCGCGGCCGGGCACGTGGACGGCGCCGTCAACATCCCGCTCGACGAGCTCGCCGAGCGCAGCGCCGAACTCGCGCGCGACGCGCTCGTCGTCACCGTCTGCGGCAAGGGCGGCGGCCGCTCGGAGCGCGCGGCGGCTGATTTGCGCGCCCGTGGATTCAAGCGCGTCCGCTCCCTGTGCGGCGGGACGGACGCCTGGCGACGGCTGGCCGCCAACGGAGCCTGACGATGGCAAAGACGCTGTTCATCCTGAACGACCCGCCCTACGGCACCGAGCGCAGCTACAACGCGCTGCGCCTCGCCGGATCGCTGGCGCGGCGACCGGGTGAAGAGGTGAGGGTGTTTCTGATGGGCGACGCGGCGAGCTGCGCCAAGGCCGGGCAGAAGCTGCCGCAGGGCTACTACAACGTCGAGCTGATGCTGCAGGGACCGGCCACGCGGCACGGCGTGGAGATCGCCGTCTGCGGCACCTGCATGGACGCGCGTGGCCTCACCGAGGCCGAGCTCGCGGAAGGAACCAAGCGAGGCTCGTTGAGTCAGCTCACGGACTGGACGGCCTGGGCGGACAAGACGCTGGTGTTTTGAAGCATGCCGACGGCGCTTCCGGTCTATCTCGACTACAACGCGACCACGCCGGTATTGCCGGTCGTCGTGGACGCGATGCTGCCGTTCCTGCGCGAGCACTTCGGCAATCCCTCGAGCGGTCACGTCTACGGGCAGCGCACGCACGTCGCGGTCGATCGCGCGCGCGGGCAGGTCGCCGCATTGATCGGTTGCGACGCGGACGAGGTCATCTTCACCTCGGGTGGCACCGAGGCGAACAATCTCGCGATCCGCGGCGTCACCGAAGCCCGGCCCGGGCGCAGGCACGTCGTGACGAGCGTCATCGAGCACCCTGCGACCGAGCAGCCCTGCGCCTGGCTCGAGCGACACGACTGGCGACTGACGCGGCTCGCCGTCGATGCCGATGGTCGCGCGAAGGTCGATGCCGCCGAGGCCGCCATCGACGGCGTCACGGCACTGGTGACCTTGATGCACTCCAACAATGAGACCGGCGTGCTGCAGCCCATCGCGGAGATCGCCGCATTCGCACGCCGCCAAGGCGCGGTCATGCATACCGACGCGGCACAGTCGGTCGGCAAGGTTGCGGTCGACGTTCGCGAACTCGGTGTCGACCTGCTGTCGATCGCGGGGCACAAGCTGTATGCACCGAAGGGCGTCGGAGCGCTGTACGTCAGGCGCGGCACGCCGCTCGTGCCGCTCGTGCTCGGCGCCGGACACGAGCGCGGGCTCCGGCCTGGGACCGAGAATGTGGCATACATCGTGGGCCTCGGAGTCGCCTGCGAGATCGCGCAGCGGGATCTCGCGGCGGCGGCTGCCCGCGCGCAAAGGCTGCGCGACGAATTGTGGGAGCGACTCTTGGCCGCGGTGCCGGGCATCGCGCTCAACGGTCATCCGACGCTGCGATTGCCCAACACTCTGAGCGTGCGCTTCCCGGGCTTGTCCGGGAACGCCGTCCTCGCCGGGGCGCGCGCAGTGGCCGCATCGACCGGCTCGGCCTGCCACGCCGGCCACGAGAGCGCTTCGTCAGTCATTCTCGCGATGGGAGTGCGCCCGGACGAAGCCCTCGGCACCGTGCGGCTCACACTCGGCCGCGGAACCTCGCCGGCCGACGTGGAGGTGGCCGCGACCGCGCTGATCGGGGCGTGGCAGGCCGCGAGGTGAGCGGCTCACCTCGCGCCTGACCGCGGCCCTAGTGCGAGAGCGCGTCCATGATGGCGTCGTGATCGTTCGCCATCGTGAACATGAACAGGTTGTGCTGCCCGGTGGGCACCGTGTTGTGCCCCATGTCGTGCCCGCCGCCCATCATCGATCCGCCGTGCGAATGACCGCCCTGCTCGAGCGGGTGCATCGCGCTCATCCAGTCCTGCATCGCATCGGCGTCGAGCAGCGTGCCCTGGCCCCGGTAGTGCCCGTCCAGTGAGCCGCAGGAACTGACCTGCGCGTCGATGCCATACAGGTTGTGCGCGCCGTCGGGCACGCTCACGGTTCCGTTGAAGAGGCAGCCTTTCGTGTCGCTGCCGCTCAACTGGCCGTTGGCGCCGAGGGTCATCGTCATGGTGTAGCCATTCGACGTGCTGCGCGTGTACACGCCGGCGACCGCGGCCAGCGAAGCGGGACGCTCCCACATCGGGCTCTGGGTCATGCTGAACGTGCCGGCGTCGCCGCATCCCGAGTAGCGCCCGCTGGTAGCGCTCGTGGAGTGGTGATCGGTCCGCATCGTCGTCGAGCCGTGGTTGGTGCCGTCGGGGAAATGCGCACCGTCGTACAGGTGTCCCGCGAAGGTGGCCTCGAAGTGATCGCCGGTCAACGGGACGTGACCGTCCCAGACCCGCCCGTCGGTCGTCATCCAGGTGGAGTGCCCGTCGTGACCGGTGAGCGCCACCATCGGCACGCTCTGCCCGGTCGTCGTGGAAGTGATTGTGCCTTTCCAGACGCCCGGGGTCGTCGCGGCGTACGCCGTCGACGTGCCGGTGGTCGTGGAGGTGGCCGCAGTGGATTCGGCGCTGCCGCCGCCGCCACCGCCACATGCGGTCAGCGCGAGGCTCGCGGCTGCAATCGAAAGTCGGACAAGGGAGCTGTTGCGAGTGTTCATGATCATTCTCTGGTCCAGGGCTGGGCCGGCCACGGGCCTGCCACGGCCCGGGCCAGTGCGCGAACGAGCGGGACTCGCGCTCAGTTCGGTGGACGGAGAAAGTCGTACAGCGGTGCGGAGTAGGCCGGTCCGGCGAGACGGCCCGCGTCGGCCTGCGCGCTCGGGGCGACGGCGGCGACGATCACGAGGTCGCCGACCGCGGGCGTCTGCGGCACGACGTGAACGCAATGGCAGGCGTGAGCGGACCCGGCGGAATGATGGCACCCGTCCTCGGGATGCCAGGTGTGCACCGCCCCGGCGTGGTCGCAGCCGACGTGCGACGATCCGTGGGCCAGGGCCGAGCCGAGCGGCAGCACGACCATCTGGAAGATGATCACCAGCGCCGACAGCCAGGCGACGACCCTGCGGTTCACGGGCGCATCCTAGCGGCCGCCTCCTGAATGGCCATCCGGAACAATGCGGACCGGGCCGGCGACGGGTACGTACCCGATCCTGTCCGGATTTGTGCTTTCGCCGGGGGACAGGGCGGTTTCATAATGCCGCCCCGGCCACCGGACTCGCGGCTCGGCCGGTTGAGGATCAATGAGTAACAAGGAGATTCTCCCGTGCGGAACAGGTTGACGGCATTGCTGGTATCCATGGCTCTCTCGCTCCTGGCTGCTTGCGGCGCACGCGAGCCGGCGCCGACGCAGACTGCCGCAGACGCAACTCAGTCCCAGTCGAGTCCCGAAAGCGGGGCCACCGAGGCGGCGGCCAAGGGTAAGCAGGCGCTCGAGGCGGGCGTCGAAGCCGTCGTCTACGGCCTGCCGCTCGTGATCATGGACATCACGCGGGCGAAGACGACGAACGTCGTGCATCCCGAGGCGTTCGCCGCACCGGTGAACCAGTTCGTCAACGTGCGCGCCTTTCCGGACGCGTCTTTCAAGGACGTGGTGCGCGCGAACGTCGACACGCTCTATTCCTCGGCGTGGCTCGACCTGTCGAAGGAGCCGATCGTGCTCTCGGTGCCGGACACGAAGGGCCGCTACTACCTCATGCCGATGATGGATGCCTGGACCAATGTCTTTGCGTCCCCGGGCAAGCGCACCACGGGCACGAAGGCGGGCCACTACGCCGTCACCGGTCCGGGCTGGACCGGCACCCTGCCGGCGGGCGTCACCGAGCTCAAGTCGCCCACCAACATGGTGTGGATCATCGGCCGCACGCAGACGGACGGGCCGACGGACTACGCGGCGGTGCATGCCCTCCAGGACGGCTACCAGCTCGTGCCGCTGTCGTCTTTCGGCAAGCCCTACACGCCGCCGGAGGGCGTGGTCGATCCCGCCGTGGACATGAAGACCGCGCCGGTGGACCAGTTGAAGGCGATGAGTGCCGAGGCCTATTTCAATCGCCTCGCCGCGCTGCTGAAGAGCAACCCGCCGCCCGCCTCCGAGGCGCCGATCCTCGAGAAGCTGAAGGCCATCGGCGTCATCCCCGGCGAGAAGTTCGACCCGTCGACGCTCGATCCGGCCGTCGCAAAGGGTCTCGAGCAGTCGGTGAGCGTGGCACTCGAGAAGCTCACGGCGGCTTCGAAGGAGACCGGCGCGCCGGTGAACGGCTGGCGGGTTCCGCCGATGGTGCTCGGCAACTACGGTACCGAGTACGGCGCGCGGGCGGTCGTCGCGCTGATCGGCCTCGGCGCCAACCTGCCGCAGGACGCCGTGTACCCGTCGGCTTACGTCGACGCCGACGGCCAGCCGCTGAACGGGGCCAACCGCTATGTCATCCACTTCGACAAGGACTCGACGCCGCCGGTGCAGGCGTTCTGGTCGATCACGATGTACGACGCCGACTCGTTCTTCGTGGCCAACCCGATCAACCGTTACGCGGTGAGCAGCTGGATGCCGCTGAAGAAGAATGCCGACGGCTCGCTCGACATCTATGTCCAGACCGATTCGCCGGGCAAGGACAAGGAGTCGAACTGGCTGCCGGCCGCGAGCGGCAGCTTCAACGTCACCTTGCGCATGTACTGGCCGACGGAGCAGGCGCCGACGATCATGGACGGTTCCTGGAAGCCGCCTGGCGTGACGAAGGTGAAGTGACTCTCTTCCGCGCGAGTTGAAAGATGATTACCCCTCGAACCTGTTCACTGGCGTGCGCGCTGCTCCTGGCCTCGTGGTTCGGTGACGTGCCCGCTGCACTGGCCCAGCAGGATGCGCCGGCCGCGAAGGCGGCCCCGGGCCCGTGGCCGCGACAGATCCCGCTGTCGAACGGGCTCGCGACGCTCTACCAGCCGCAGGTCAGCCAGTGGCAGGACGACGACCTGCAGTACCGCGCCGCGGTGAGCGTCACCCTCGATGGCACGCCCGGCCCGGCTTTCGGCGTGGTGTGGGCGCAGTCGCGCACGGAAGTCGACCGGGTCGCGCGCATGGTGATCCTCGACGACATCCAGCTGCAGCGCGTCAACTTTCCTTCCCTGGCCGACGGCGGGGCGCAGGTGCTGAGCGACCTGCGCCAGTTCTTCGCCGCGAACCCGCCGGATTCGGTGCCGCTCGACTTCGTGCAGGCCTCGCTCGGTGCGTCACAAACCGTGCGTCCGAATGGAGTCGCTGTCCAGAACGACCCGCCCCGCATCATCGTGAGCACGAGCCCGGCGCTGCTCGTGACTGTGCAGGGCGCTCCCACGTGGAAGCCGGTCGCGGGCACGAAGCTGCAGCGGGTCATCAACACTCGCGCGCTCCTCCTGCGCGATGGAACGCGGCCGCCGTATTACCTGCACGTCTACGACGGATGGATGCAGGCGTCGTCCGTGGACGGGCCGTGGCAGGTTGCGACGAAGGCGCCGGCGTCGCTCGATGCGGCGGCCGGGCAGCTCGCGAAGACCGGCGCAGTGGACCTGCTCGACGGTGGGCCCAACGCGCAGAGCCGGCTGTCGCTCGCGTCCGGCGCGCCGTCGATCCAAGTGGCGCACGACCCGACGGAACTGCTGGTATTCAAGGGCAATCCCGACTTCGTGCCGATCACCGGCACGGGACTGCTCTGGGCGAACAACACGACCGCGAACGTGATCGTCGATTCGGCGAGCAACCTCTACTACGTGCTGCTGTCGGGCCGCTGGTACCGTTCCAAGACACTCGACGGGCCCTGGAGCTACGTCGCGAATGATCAATTGCCCGGCGCCTTCGCGCAGATACCGGCGAACTCGGCGGCCGGCGTGGTGCTCGCGACGGTGGCCGGCACGCCGCAGGCGCAGGAGGCGGTCATCGCCTCGACGATCCCCCAGACCGCGACCGTCCCGCGGGCGAACGGGCCCACCTTCACGCCCGCATTCGACGGGCCCCCGCAGTACCTTGCCATCGACGGGACGCCGCTCAGCTACGTCGCGAATTCGGATCTGCCGCTGATCCGCGTCGCTCCGGATTCCTACTATGCGGTGCAGTCCGGCGTCTGGTTCACCGCGGGCAACGTGACCGGACCGTGGAGCGTGGCGACCTCCGTGCCCCCGGTCATCTACACGATTCCGCCGAATTCGCCGCTCTACTATGTGACCTACGTGAAGGTGTACGAGTCCACTCCGGACGCCGTGTATGTCGGCTACACGCCGGGGTACCTGGGCTCCGTCGTCTCGGACGACGGTACGGTCGTCTACGGCACCGGCTACTGGTACACGCCCTGGATCGGCGACGAGTTCTATCCGGTGCCGCTCACCTGGGGCATCGCGGCCGATCCCGTCTACAACCCGGCGGTCGGTTTCGCGTACGGTTTCGCCGTGGCGGCGGCCGCGGATCCGTACTGGTTCTGGGGCACGCCGTACTACGCTCCGGCCTACTGGGGCACGCCCTGCTGCGGCACGATCAGTGCGGGCACGAACGTCTACCGCGCCTACGGCAACACCGTCGCTTCGGGCACGCGCAGCTGGTACCAGGACTCGAATGGCAAGGTGGGCACGACGGCCCAGGGCAGCTACGCGAATTCGCGCACGGGGACCACGGGGACGTACGACGCCAGTCGCAGCTTCAATCCGAACGACGGCAAGCTCGACACGAGCACGAACCGAAGTTTCGACACGGCGGGCGGCGCGACGGGCGACGTGAGCCGCTCGGGCCAGTACGACACCGAGACCGGCGGTCGCACGTACGACTCGAATCTTTCGGCGACGACCGCGGGTGGCAGCACGGTCGACCGGTCGGTCTCGGCCTCCGACGGCTCCGGCGGGTTCCAGCGCGATGCGACGACCACCGTCGACGACGCGCGGACCGGCCAGAGCTACTCGCACGACTCGGACTCGCCGGGCGGCGGCTATTTCGCGGGCGACGACGGCAACGTCTATCGCAAAGGCGACGACGGCTGGCAGCAGTCCCGCAGCGACGGCGGCTGGCAGAACGCCGGCAATCAGGGGTGGGCCGACCGCGAGGCCGGCGCGCGTGACGACGCCGACTCGCGCTTCGGCGGGTTCGGCGATCGCGGTTTCGGCGGCGACGGCGGCGGCTGGGGCGGCGGACGCGCCGCCGGCGGAGGATTTCGCGGCGGCGGCGGATTCCGGCGCTGAGCCGGCCCCGCTGCACCGCGCCGCGTTCACTCCGCGAGGTATCCGCTCTTGCGGGCGGTCGCGAGCGCGAGACGCCGGGCCAGTCCCCTGGAGAGGCGCATTCCGGCGTAGCCGAGCTTTGCGAGCGGTCCCGTGAACAGGAAAGCCTCGTCCTTCTCGACGCTGCGCACGATGTCCTCGGCGACGACCCGCGGGTGACAGCCGTCCGTCTCGTAGTATTTCTGCAACTTCGAAATCTGCGCTGCGCTCATGCCGGACGCCGTCGGGCTCACGTGGACGATGGCGGTGTTGATGATGCCGGGGCAGACGACGAGCACCGAGATGCCGCTGTCGTGCAGTTCCATCGCCAGCACTTCCGACAGCCCGACCACCGCGTGTTTCGACGCCGCATAGGCGCTCATGTTCGGCATCGGCGCGAAGCCGGCGGTCGAGGCGACGTTGACGACCTTGCGCTCGCCCCCGGCACGGCGCATGGCCGGCAGGAACGCACGGAGGCAGTGCACGATGCCCATCACGTTGATGTCCCAGACGCGTCGCCACTCGGCGAGCGGCGTCTGCTCGAAGCCGCCGAGAAACGCGACGCCGGCGTTGTTCACCAGGACATCGACCGCGCCCACGTCTTGCTGCACGGCCGCTGCGAATTCGAGCACCGACTCTTCCCGCGCCACGTCGCACGGCCGCGCGTAGCACGTCACGCCCAGCCCGGCGATCTCGGCGCGGACCGTCTCGAGCGCCTGCGCATTGACGTCGGATACGACGAGGTTCGCACCACGCCGCGCAAAGGCCCGCGCACACTCGAGGCCGATGCCCGACGCCGCGCCGGTCACCAGGACCTGCTTGCCGGTCAGTGGCTTCATGCGGAAGGCCCGAAATAGACTTCGAAGAAACGCGCGATGCCGGACTCGGGCACGGCGAGGTTCGCCTCCTTGCTGGTCCGCACGCAGACGACGGACGGGCCCTCGTGCGCCTTGCACCTCGCGAGCGCCGCGGGCAGCGCCTCGATCGCATCGACGTATTCGCCGTGGCAGCCGAGCCCTTCGGCGACCTTGTCCCAGCGCACCTCGCCGGTGCTGGTGCCGAACGTCTTGCCCCAGCGCGTCATCTCGTTCGGAATCTCCATGGTCCACTCGCCGTCCGCCGCCACGACGACGGTGATCTTCAGTCCTTCGCGCGCGGCTGTCTGCAGTTCCATGGCGTTGAACCCCACGGCGCCGTCGCCGGATACGCAGACGACCTCTCGCTCCGGTGCACCGAGCTTGGCACCGATCGCCGACGGGACGCCCGTGCCCAGCATGCCGAATTCCATGATGCCGTGGTACGAATTGGGCCGCGTCGAGGGCAGGGCGATCGACGCCCAGAGCGAGGTCATGCCGCCGTCCGTGCAGTACACGGCCTCCGGCCCAAAGATCGCGCCGACTGTCCCGATGGCCTGCGCCGGATGAACGCCGGGGCCGCGCCAGGCCGCGACGGCCGCGCCGATGGCCTGCGCCCAGGCCTGGAAGGCGGCACGCTGGGTTGCGACGTCGCTGCGTCCGCGGCTCGCCGTCGGCCGGCCGCGCAGCTTCGCGACGAGACCTTCGAGCGTCGGCCGCGCATCCGCGACGATGCCGAGCGCGACAGGCCGCGAGACGCCGATGTGGCGCGGGTCGATGTCGACCTGGATGATCCGGCAACGCGCCGGATCGCCCCAGTACTTGTCGAAGGGCACGTCGAGGTTGCCGACCCGCGAGCCCACGACCAGCATGACGTCGGCGCTGCGGCGCAGTTCGTCCGCGGCCGGGCTCTGCGACTGGAAGTACAGCGGATGGTCGTGCGGCA
>CAZRKS010000090.1:0-10105 GCA_964600315.1 uncultured Steroidobacteraceae bacterium
GGCGTGCGCTACGACCTCGCGATCGAGTCGCCGGAGTACGTGAAGGAACTCGCCCAGCACCACGTGGGCGGCTATCTCAAGATCGCCCCGGAAGCGATTTCCGAGGGCCCGCTCTCGAAGATGATGAAGCCCGGCGTGGCGACGTACGACCGCTTCAAAGCCCTCTTCGACAAGTACTCGAAGGAAGCGGGCAAGGAGCAATACCTCATCCCCTACTTCATCGCGGCGCACCCGGGCACGACCGACGAGGACATGCTCGAGCTCGCGCTGTGGCTGAAGAAGAACGGCTTCCGCGCCGACCAGGTGCAGGCATTCCTGCCCTCGCCGATGGCGACGGCGACCGCGATGTATCACTCCGGCAAGAACCCGCTGCATCGCGTGACGCGTGGCTCCGAGGACGTGTTCATCCCGAAGGGCACGCGCCAGCGGCGGCTGCACAAAGCGTTCCTGCGCTATCACGACCCGAACAACTGGCCGATCCTGCGCGAGACGCTGCGGCGCATGGGACGCTCGGACCTGATCGGCAACGGCCGGCAGCACCTCGTGCCGACCTACCAGCCGGTCGGCACCGGGCGGGAGCACGAAGGCCGTCGCAAGGCGCCGGACGCCGCGGCCGCAAGCCGGCGCCCTGAAGGGACCGGCGCGCAGCCGTTCCGCACCCAGCACACCGGGCTGCCGACGAGCCCCCGCACGCGGCGCGGCAGCGGCGGCGGCGGCAAGCCCCCGCCGCGCGGCCGCTGATCAGCCTCAGGCGTTGCGCTTGGCGCGCTTTTCGGCGCGCTTCTCGTCCTTGCTCTTCTGCGGTTTCTTCTTCGCTTCCTTCTTCCGGTCCATGCCCTTGCTCATGGCGTGCCTCGTGGTGGGTGGGTCAACCGATCGTACGCATGTCTTCCGGCGCGATCCTGAGCGCCGCAGCGGCGACATTCTGTTCGAGATGCTCGGCCTTCGACGTTCCTGGGATCGGCAGCATGGCGCGCGAGCGCGCGAGCAGCCAGGCGATCGCCGCCTGCGGCAGGGACACGCCGTGTCCGGTCGCCCACTTCTCGAGCGCGGCCCGTGAGCCGCCGTGCGAATCGTTCGGGCTCTGCGAAAGCGGCGACCACGGGATGAACGCGAGGCCATCGCGCTCGCAGGCGGCGAGCACCGGGTCGGACGAGCGGTCCGCGACGTTGTAGCGGTTCTGCACCGACACGATCTTCACCACCCTGCGTCCGCGCTCGAGCTCTGCCGCGTCGAAGTTCGACACGCCGATGTGACGGATCTTGCCTTCCTGCTGCAGCTTCGCAAGCTCGCCGAGCGAGTCCTCGAGCGGCACGCGGGGATCGATGGCGTGCAGCTGGTAGAGGTCGATGCGCTCGAGGCGCAGGCGCCGCAGACTCGCCTCGCAGGCCTCGCGCAGGTGCGCCGGACGGCCATCGCGTTCCCAGCGAGCCGCGCCCGGCCGAACGATGCCGCCCTTGGTCGCGATCACGATTCCCTTCGGGTACGGATACAGCGCCTCAGCGATCAGCCGCTCGCTGGTCTCGGGCCCGTAGGCATCCGCCGTATCGAAGAACTGGACGCCGAGTTCGACGGCGCGCCGCAGCACGCGCTTCGCCTCCGCGACGTCCGGCGGATCGCCCCAAATGCCGGCCCCGGTGATGCGCATCGCGCCGAATCCCAGACGACAGACCGTGAGGTCGCCGCCGACCGTGATGCTGCCCGCCGCAGCTGCGGAAGGCATGGACTTACCGGTGCCCGCCGCCGTCGCGCTGCCCGCCGCCTGGCCGGCGAGTGCGAGTCCCGAGAAAAATGCGCCGGCCTGCACCATCATCTCCCGGCGAGTGATCTCGTGCGTCCGCATGATCGGTCCTCCCGTATCGCTCGTGCTCAGTGTATGCCTGCCGCGTCAGCGCGTGAGGGCCGCCGACTTCACCAGGGCCCAGACGCGGCGACCCGGCGCCAGGCCGAGCTGAGCGACCGAACGCCGCGTGACCCGCGCCAGCAACAGGCAGCCCCCGGCCTCCAGTCGCACCAGGGACTGCGACGGGGCCTCGCGGGCGTCGGCCACCTCGACGATCGTGGCCTCGAGGACGTTGAGGACGCTGATCGCCGCGGGCCGCTCGAGCGCCAGACTCACGTCCCGGGCGCGAACCAGAACGCGGACATCGGCGCCGCTGCGCAGTCCGGCACCGGCAATCCAGAGGCCGCCTCCGGCGAATTCGACGCAGGCCAGGCCATGGACCGGGTCGATCTCGCCGACGCGCCCGGCAATCACGCTCTCGGCTTCCTCCTCCTGCGCAAAGGGCAGCGTCGGATCGGTGAGCACCTGCCCGACCGGGCCGTCGGCAGCGATGCGTCCACCCGCGAGCCACAGCATGCGGTCCGCGAGCCGCGCCGCCTCGCGGAGATCGTGACTCACATACAGGCATGGCACCGGCAGCGTGGCGAGGACGCGTTCCAGCGTCTCGAGGACCTCGTCCGTGGCCTCCGCATCGAGCGCGGAGACCGGCTCGTCGAGCAGCAGCATTCGCGGGCGGGCGAGCAGCGCCCGACCGAGCGCGACGCGCTGGCGCTCGCCGCCGGACAGGTGCGTCACGCCGCGCTCCAGCAGCGGCTCGAGACCAAGATCGGCAGCGAGCTGCTCGAAACCGTGGGGCCCGGGAGGCCCGGCACGGCGCCGCGCGCCGTACTCGAGGTTGGCGCGCACCGAGAGATGCGGAAACAGGTGCGCTTCCTGCATCACGTAGCCGATCCCGCGTCGATGGGTCGCGACGTCGATCCCGCGGGCGGCGTCGAACCAGGTCTCGCCGCCCCACGCGATGCGCCCTGCGTCGGGACGCTCGAGTCCGGCGATGCAGCGCAGCAGCGTGGTTTTGCCGGAGCCCGAGCCGCCCGACAGCGTGGTCACCCCCCGATCCGCGAGCTCGCAAGCCGCCTCGAGCGCGAAGTCGCCGCGCCGGATGCTGAGGTCGATCGCGAGTCGCGTCACGGCCGGCCCAGCCGTCGCGCACCGCGCGACGCATAGAGTCCCGCGAGCAGCACGAACGAGAAGAGCACGAGGCCGAGCGAGTAGACGTGCGCGCTGTGGTAGTCGAGCTGCTCGACGCGGTCGTAGATGGCGATCGACAGCACCTCGGTCTCGCCGGGGATGTTGCCGCCGATCATGAGCACGACGCCGAACTCGCCGAGCGTGTGCGCGAAGCCGAGCACCGCAGCCGTCACGAACCCCGAGGCCGCGAGCGGCAGGGCGACGCTGCGGAACCGGTCGGCGGGCGACGCGCCGAGCGTCGCCGCGGCCTCGAGCTGGCCGCGCGGGATCGACTCGAATGCGTCCTTGAGCGGGTTCACGACGAAGGGCGCCGAGAACAGCACCGAGCCGATGACGAGCCCCGTGAAGCTGAAGACCAGCCTCAGATCGAGGGCCGCGAGCAGCGGCGCGAGCGGGCCGCGCGGCCCGAGCACGAGCAGCAGGTAGAAGCCGAGCACGGTCGGCGGCAGCACCAGCGGCAGGGCGACCAAGGCCTCGATGAGCGGCCGCGCGCGCGAGCGCGTGCGCGCGAGCCACCACGCGAGCGGCGTGCCGACGACCAGCAGGACCACGGTGGTCGTGAGCGCGAGGCGCAGGCTGAGCCAGAAAGGCGCGAGATCGATCGTCGTCATCGGCGGATCACCGTGGCGGCACGCGGTAGCCGGCGGCCTCGATGATGCGCCGCCCTTCCGCGGTCCGCATGAACTCGAGCAACGCCCGCGCCGTCTCGCGATCCGCTGCGGCCCGCAACACGACGGCCTGCTGCTCGATCGCCGAGTGCAGGGACGCGTCGACGGGCGTCACTTCGCGCTCGATCCTGCCGCGCAGTGCCGGCGGTGCTTCGATCACCTGCGCCAGCGCGACGAACCCGGCATCGGCCGCGCCGCTCGCGACGAACTGGAACGTCTGCGCGACGCTCTCCCCCTGGACCACCCGGTATCGCCCGTCGGTCGCGAGGCCGAGCGCGCGCAGCGTCTCGACGGCAGCCGCTCCGTACGGCGCCGTGGCCGGGCTGGCGATCGCGAGGCTGCGAATGCGCGGATCGGCGAGCGCGGTCCGCAGGTCGGTGCCGGCCGCGCCGCCCGGGTGCCAGAGCACGAGCTGTCCGATCGCGTACGTGAAACGCGTGCCCCGAACGGCGAGCCCGTCCTGCTCGAGGCGCTCGGCCCGTGCGCGGTCGGCCGAGAGGAAGAGGTCGAACGGCGCACCCTGGGCGAGCTTCGCGTAGATGAGCCCGCTCGCCCCGGAAGTGACGACGCAGCGACCGGCGCGCCCGGCGAAGAAGGCGGTGCAGAGTTGCTCCAGCGTCGGCTTGAAGTTGGCCGCGACCGCGACCTTCAGTTCCCGTGAGACCGCTGCGGCACGCACGACGAACGCCGCGCACGCGAGCACGACGAGCGCAGTCAGGGGCATCCAGCGGACGAGGCGTATCGACATGGCAGGGCTTCCCGGGCCGTGGTCGGATCTTAGGGGAAGGACGGCTCGCAGCCGAGGGCTGCCGCGTGCCAGGTGGTTTCGTGACCGGTGTCACCCTCCGCGAGTATCGCCGTTGCGGGTCCGGCGAAGGGCGCTACGTTTGCATCGTAGCCTCGTCCCGGGGCGATCGACGCAAGGAGACCTCGATGAACGCCAGCGTTCAGGCGACGGATTCGGGCGGGAGACGCACATTCCGCCGGGCGATCACCTTTCTCGTCCTCGCACTGCCCTGCATCGCGCTCGCCGATCCGCCGTCCTGGGCGCCGGCGCACGGCTGGCGCAAGAAACACGACCCGGCCTACGCGGGCTACAGCGGCCGCAGCTGGGAGTACGACTACGGCGTGCAGTCCGGACACTGCAACCGCGAGGACATCGGTGCGGTGCTGGGCGGAATCGCCGGCGGCACGATCGGCGCACAGGTCGGCTCCGGCAGCGGCCGCGTCGTCGCGGTCGTGGTCGGCACGGTGGTGGGCGCCGCGGTCGGCGCGGAGATCGGGCGGCGCATGGACCGAACCGACCGCTCCTGTGTCGGCCACGCGCTCGAACTGGCGCGCGACGGACAGAGCGTCGCCTGGCGGAATCCGGCCAGCGGCGTCACGTTCCAGCTGACACCTCTCCCGCAGCCGGCCACCCGGGACGGTTGTCGTCGATTCCGCCTCGTCGCCACCGGCCGGTTCGGGCTGAGCGAGGGACGCGCCACGGCCTGCCCCGACCCGCAAGGCGTCTGGGACCTCGCGCCCGAGGCGTTGATGTCGCGACGCTGAAGCGCGGCCGCGCCTGACGCGCCCGGCCGGTCAGGATCGCGCGGCCTGCACGCCGGCGAACAGCCGCAGCGTCGACTCGCGCCCGAGCGCCGAGGGCAGATCGACGCCGAGCTTGCGCTGCCAGTTCGCGTACTCGACGCTGGTGCCCGGGACGTTGACCGGGTCCGCCGTCCCGACCAGGTCCTCGATCTGCATCACGACGAGCGCGGCCGCGCTCTTCGCGAGGTAGAGGTGGACGGAGCGCGACAGCGCGTCGTCGAAGACCGGCGCGTGGTCGGCGGGCTGGCCGGACGGCAGGCCCGTCTCCTGCAGCGCGGCGTTCAGCTGCGCACGGTCACGTGAGCGCTCCTCGATCACGTGGCGGCGAATCTCCTCGCCCGGGAACAGTTCGAGCCGGTCGCGGAGTTCGATGTCGCGCGCCTCCCAGTAGCCGCGCAGCGTCGGCAGGTCGTGGGTCGTGACGGTGGCGATCGAACGCCGCAGGTATTCACCGGGCCGCCGGAACCGCCCGTCGCCGTGCTTCTCGAAGAGCAGCACCTTGTACGAGTACACGCCGAATTCCGCCATCGCGTGCCGCATCTCGTCGGGCACGGTGCCGAGATCCTCGCCGACGACCAGGCACCGATGCCGGACGCTCTCGAGCGCCAGCAGGGCCATGAGGTCGTCGAGCGGATAGTGCACATAGCCGCCCTCGGTGGCGCCGAGTCCCGATGGCACCCACCACTGGCGGAACAGCGCCATCACGTGGTCGAGACGCAATGCGCCGTAGTGGCGCATGTTCGCCGCGACCAGCTCGCGGAAGGGCCGGTAGCGCTGTGCGACGAGGCAGCGCGGATCCTGCGGCGGAATGCCCCAGTCCTGCCCCTTGAGCGCGAGCGGGTCCGGCGGGGCGCCGATGCTCGCCCCCAGGCGATAAACCGCCTGGTCCGACCACGTCTCCGAGCCGGCGGAGTTCACGCCGACCGCGTAGTCGCCGTACAGACCGAGCGGCATGCCGAGTTCGACGGCGAGCTTCTGCACGGCGCGCAGCTGCTCGTCCGCGAGCCACTGCAGCCACGCGTAGAACTCGACCGGCTCGGCGTGCTCCCGCTCGTACCTCTGCGCGCCCGGATGCGACGGGTCCCTGAGGTCCTCGGGCCAGGCTGGCCAGCCCCAGTAGCGCGCCGGGTCGCGGCCGCGCAGATCCGCGTCGATCGCATCGTGCAGCGCATGCCGTCGCAGCGGCTCGCCGCGCTCCCGCTGGAAGGCACGAAAGGCCTGGGCCCGCGCCGTCCCGCGCTCGAGATGCTCGTCCCGGAAGTGCCGGTACAGCAGGCCCAGCACCGCGAGCTTGGCGGCCGCGACGCCGGCGTAATCCACCGCAGGCACCGCGCGCAGGCGGTCGAGCTCGCGCTGGAATTCCGCGCCTGCGACGTGCGCGCGCGCCGCGCTGCATTCGGCGAATTCCGGCAGCCTCTCGACCGCGATGTACAGCACGTTCAGGAAGAGCCGGCTCGACGGACTGTAGGGGCTGAAATGTCCGGGGTGCGCCGGGAACAGCGCGTGCAGCGGATTCAGGCCGATGAACGACGCGCCGTGCGGCGCGCAGCGGCGGACGACCTCGGCAAGATCGTCGAAGTCACCGATGCCCCAGTTGGTCGGCGAGCGCAGCGTGTAGAGCTGGACCGCGACGCCCCACAGACGCTGGCCGCGCCCGAGCACCGGCGGCTCGTAACAGCGGCTGGGCGCAACGACCAGCAGGCACTCGGCCTCGCGGCCCTCCGGGTCGCGCAGCCCGAGCGAGTGGTAGCCAGGCGGCAGATTCTCCGGCAACACCAGCAGCCGGCGCGTGAGCCAGCGGCCGTCGAGTTCGCGACGCTCGCCTTCCGTCAGGTCGCCGGCACGCACCTGTCCTGCGAAACGCTGCCCGTCCGAGAGCTGCACGTGCCATTCCAGTGTCCGGTCGAGCTGGTCGGCCGGCAGCGCGATGACGACGCCCATGCGTCCCGGACGCACGACCGCGACCGGCGGCAGCGGCGCGCGCCAGCGCTCGACGTCCAGCTCGTGAATCTCGCGGGCCACGGCGTCGGCATCCTCCACGTGGCAGCCCATTGCCGTCAGGAGGGCGGCCCGGGTCGCCGGCGTGAAGCGCTTCAGTTCGCCACGATAGTCGTAATACGCGTCCCCGATGCCGCGGCTTCTCGCGAGTTGTTGGAGCAGAGCGTCCAGCATCGTCAGGCGCCAGCCTCGGCGCCGCGAGCATCGGATTCGAGCAGCACCGTGCTGCGGGCCGCGATGCGCAGGGTCTCGCGACAGCGCAGGAAGCGCGGGCAGGTGTCGTCGGTCTGTCCCGTGTCGACGAGCACGCGCCAGGTCTCGCCGCGCGAAGGCTGCGGGAGCGCGAGGTCGACCGCGGTCGATTGAGCGTTGAACACGGCGAGCAGGTCGCCCTCGGTGCTGGCGCGGGAATAGGCCGTGCCGCTCATCAGGACTCCGAGGCAGCCGAGCCCGGGGTCGTTCCAGTCGGCCTCGGTCATCTCGCGCCCGGACGAATGCAGCCAGGCGACGTCGCGCGCCGCGGCGGAGCGACGCGTGCCCTTGAGGAACGTGTCCCGTCGCAGCCACAGTCGCGAGCGGCGCAGGTCGGCGAGCAGGCCCACGAAGCGCACGAGCCCCGCATTCCTCACGGCGAGGTCCCAGTCGAGCCAGGTGGTCTCGTTGTCCTGGCAGTAGGCGTTGTTGTTGCCGCCCTGCGTGTGGCCCATTTCGTCGCCGGCGAGCAGCATCGGCACGCCCTGCGACAGGAACAGGGTGGCGAGCAGGTTGCGCGACTGCCGCGCCCGCAGTTGCAGGACCGCTGGATCGCTGGTCGGTCCCTCCACGCCGCCGTTCCAGCTCAGGTTGTGGCGGTGACCGTCCGTGCCGCCTTCCTGGTTGGCCTCGTTGTGCCGCTCGTTGTAGGAGACGAGGTCTTGCAGCGTGAAACCGTCGTGCGCGGTCACCATGTTCACGCTCGCGGCCGGCTTGCGCCCGTGCTCGCGGAACAGGTCGCTCGAGCCCGCGAAGCGCTCGGCGAAGACGCCGACCATCGGCTGGTCGCCGCGCCAGAACGCCCGCATCGTGTCGCGGTAGCGGTCGTTCCACTCCGACCAGCCGGCCGGGAAGTGCCCGAGCTGGTAGCCGCCGGGGCCGACGTCCCAGGGCTCGGCGATCAGCTTGACGTACGCGAGCACGGGATCGGAGCGCAGCGCGGCGAAGAACGGCGCGTTGCGGTTGTAGCCGCTGCTGTCCCGGCCGACGACCGGTGCGAGATCGAAGCGGAAACCGTCGACGCGCATCTCGGCGGTCCAGTAGCGCAGGCAGTCGACGACCAGTGCGCGCACCTCGGGACTGTCGAACTTGATCGTGTTGCCGCAGCCCGAGAAGTTCTTGTAGTGCGCGCGGGCGTGCGGGAACAGCCGGTAGTAGATGGAGTTGTCGAAACCGCGGAAGCTGAGCGTCGGCCCGCCCTCGTTGCCCTCCGCCGTATGGTTGAAGACCACGTCGAGCACGACCTCGAAACCGGCGTCGTGCAGTGCGCGGACCATGGTCTTGAATTCGACCACCGCGTCGTCGACCGCATACCGGGCGTCGGGCGCGAACCACGCGAGCGGGTTGTAGCCCCAGTAGTTCGTGAGTCCGCGCTCGACGAGAAACTGCTCGGACACGAACGACTGGCACGGCATGAGCTCGATCGTCGTGACTCCGAGCCGCTTCAGGTGATCGATCACGACGGGCTCGGCGAGCCCCAGGTACTTGCCGCGCAGGTGCTCCGGCACGCCGGGGTGGCGCATCGTGTAGCCCTTGACGTGCAGTTCGTAGAGGATCGTGTCGCGCCACGGCACGCTCGGCGAGCGCACGCCGCCCCAGTCGAAGGAAGGGTCGATGACCCGGCTGCGCGGCACGTAGTCGGCGCTGTCGCTCGTGTCCGGGACCCAGTCATTGCCGGGCTCGGCGCCTTTGAGCGACGGGTGCCAGGTGAGCTCTCCCGCGAGCGCCGTGGCGCAGGGATCGACCAGCAGCTTCGCCGGGTTGAATCGGTGACCCTCGGCCGGCTGGTAGGGGCCGTGGACGCGATAGCCATAGAGCGTGCCCGGCCCGCCAAAGCGGGCCGGCAGGAAACCGTGCCAGAGGTTGCCGGTGCGCGCGGGCAGCTCGAGCCGCGCGGTCTCGACGCGCCCCGTGGCGTCGAACAGGCACAGCTCGATGCGCGTGGCGTTGGCGGAGAGGGCCGCGAAGTTGATGCCGCGTCCCGTCCAGCTCGCGCCGAGCGGCTGCGGGGTTCCGGGCTCGAGGAAGGGCGCCTCGACGGACGCGTCCTGCGATGGATCGTCGGCCACGGTCTCAGCGCTCGGGCCGCAGCAGCAAGGCCGCGAGCGGCGGCAGGTCGAGACGCAGGCGGTACGGATGCCCATGGCTCGGCTGCGCTTCGGCCGTGAACCGTTCCGCTGCGCTGTAGCCGGACCCGCCATAGCGCGGTGCGTCGGTGTCGAGCAGCTTCGAGTAGGCACCGCCCTCCGGAACGCCGATCCAGTAGCCGTCGCGCGGCACCGGCGTCGCGTTCACCACGCACACGATCGGCGGCGTGTCCGGATGCGTCGGGTCACGGCGCAGGAAGGCGAACACGCTCTGGTCGACGTTGTGCAGGTCGATCCAGGCAAAACCGGCCGGGTCGGCGTCGCCTGCGTGCAGCGCACCGAGGTCGGCGTACATGCGGTTCAGGTCGCGGTTCAAGTCGAGCAGCCCGCGGTGCTTCGCATCGTCGAGCAGGTGCCAGTCGATCGAGTGCTCGTCGCGCCACTCGCGCCACTGCCCGAACTCGCTGCCCATGAACAGC
>CAZRKS010000091.1:0-10051 GCA_964600315.1 uncultured Steroidobacteraceae bacterium
GAAGTGCTGCAGGTGCTGCTCTTCTCGGTCCTGTTCGGCTTCGCGCTGCACGCTGTCGGCGGCCGCCAGCGCATCGTGTACCAGCTGATCGAGCAACTCTCCGAGGTGCTGTTCCGCATCGTGGCCTTCATCATGCGGCTCGCGCCGCTCGGCGCCCTCGGCGCCATGGCGTTCACCATCGGCAAGTACGGGGTCGGGGCGCTGCTGTCGCTCGGCAAGCTGATGGCCTGCTTCTACGCGACCTGCCTGCTGTTCGTCGGCGTGGTGCTCGGCGGCATCGCCCGCTGGGCTGGCTTCCGCATCGGCGCCTTCATCCGCTACATCAAGGAAGAGCTCTTCATCGTGCTCGGCACCTCGTCTTCCGAGTCGGTGCTGCCGCGGATGATGCTGCGCATGGAGCAGCTCGGCGTCGAGCGCTCGGTCGTCGGGCTCGTCATTCCGACCGGCTACTCCTTCAATCTCGACGGCACGGCGATCTACCTCACCATGGCCGCCGTGTTCATCGCCCAGGCCACCAACACCCCGCTCGACCTGACGCACCAGCTCACGCTGCTCGCCGTGCTGCTCCTGACCTCGAAGGGCGCTGCGGGCGTGACCGGCAGCGGCTTCATCGTGCTCGCAGCGACGCTGTCCGCCGTCGGGCAGGTGCCGGTCGCGGGCGTCGCGCTCATCCTCGGCATCGACCGCTTCATGTCCGAGGCGCGCTCGCTCACCAACCTGATCGGCAACGGCGTCGCCACGGTCGTCATCGCGAAGTGGTGCGGCCAGCTCGACGAGGAACGCCTGCGCGACATGCTGTCCGGAGCGCCCGCTGCGGCCCTGCCTTTCCCCCTCGACGAAGTGAAACGCACGCCAGGAGAGCCATGACCAGCCTGTTCGATCCCCTGCCCCTCGCCCGCGGCCCGACCCTGCGCAACCGTCTCGTGCTCGCGCCGCTCACCAACTGCCAGAGCCAGGACGACGGTCGCCTGTCGGACGAGGAACTCCACTGGCTCACGATGCGGGCGTCGGGCGGCTTCGCCCTCACGATGACCTGCGCCTCGCACGTCCAGGCGCGAGGCCGCGGATTCCCGGGCCAGCTCGGCAGCTACTCGGACGCGCACGTCGACGGCCTCGCGCGGCTGGCCGCCGCCCTCAAGTCGGCCGGCAGCGCGGCGGTCGTGCAACTGCACCACGCGGGCATGCGCTCGCCGGCGGCGCTCATCGGCACCGAGCCCGTGTGCCCGTCGCAGGATGCGGAGACCGGGGCACGGGAGTTGAGCGTGGCCGAAGTCGAGGAACTGCGCGACGACTTCATCGCTGCCGCCGAGCGCGCGGACCGCGCCGGATTCGACGGCGTCGAGATTCACGGCGCGCACGGCTACCTGCTCTGCCAGTTCCTGAGCGCCACCATCAACCGTCGCACGGACCGCTACGGCGGCTCGCTCGAAAACCGCTCGCGGCTGCTGTTCGAGATCGTCGACGGCATTCGCGCGCGCTGCCGCAAGGACTTCACGCTGGGCGTGCGCATCTCGCCGGAGCGCTTCGGCATGCTGCTCCAGGAGGCTCGCGCGATCGCGCAGCGGCTGATGCGCGAGGGCCGCATCGACTTCCTCGACCTGTCGTTGTGGGACGTGTTCAAGGAGCCCGTGGAGGAACCGTTCCGCGGCCGCAGCCTGCTTTCGTATTTCACCGACCTCGAGCGCGGCGACGTGCGGCTCGGCGGCGCGGGCAAGATCATGAACGGGACGGACGCCGCGCGCTGCCTCGAGGCCGGCCTCGACTTCGTCGTGATCGGGCGCGCCGCCATCCTGCATCACGACTTCCCGCGGCGCGTGCAGGCCGACCCGGCGTTCCGGGCCGCGCCGCTCCCGGTCACCCCCGACTACCTGCGCGACGAGGGCCTGAGCCCCGCCTTCGTCGAGTACATGCGCAACTGGCCCGGTTTCGTGGCCGCGGCTTGACGCCGGGCCGCGGCCGGCCAGGGAAGTTCACTTCTCGATGATGATGATCGGGTCGAGCACGGCAGTCGGGGTGGCGACCGAATAGGAATAGACGCCGGGCTCCGAGGTCAGCCGACCCTTGAAGCTGGTCGCGTTCCTGACCGTCCCGGCGAAGGGGTCCACCTGGGCCCCGGGTTTCGGCTGGACGTCGTAGAAGACGAAAGGCCAGTCGCCGGCGGGTTCGACCACGCCGTCGGCGTCGTCGAATCGCTGGAAATCCAGGTCGAAGGAATCCACGTTGCTGCCGGCGACCCAGTTGACGACGTGCCCCTTGCCGCGCACGTGACCGCCCTTCTTGCCGTCGTCGGAGATGATCTCGAGCTTCGAGGCCGGCTTGTTGATCTTCAGTTCGTGAGTCTTCTTGGCCATCGCCCCCTCCATGCGCTGCTCTTGTTGTCGATATCCGAGCGCTCGACGCTACGCCGAACGGGACGGGAATCAAGATGCAGCGCAACACAGGGCCTCGCTGCGAGCGGGGCGATCACCGGGTGCTCAGCGTTTCCAGCGGCCCAGGACACCGCTCAGCCGCGCGGACAGGTCCTGCAGCGCCCCGGGACGCCAGGGCGAGTCGATCTGCGCCATCGTGAGCTGGAAGACCGCTTCCTTGGCGCTGGCGAACGCCGGCGAGGCGATCGCCGAGCGGCCCGCAACCAGGAACGTGTCGAGGTCCCCGAACGCGACCAGCATCGGCTTCGGCGATGGACGGAAGTAGCGCGGCGTGCGGCCCGCGAGAAAGCGCTCGACGTTACGGGCCGCGGCCTCGCCCGTCTGCATCGCGTAATACGCCTGCTTGGCGAGCGGCGTCGGCAGCGCGGCCGCGTCGCCGACCACGAACACGTTGTCGTGACGCGTGCTTTGCAGCGCCTTGGTCACCGACGCCCACTGGCCGCGTCCACGCGCGAGTCCCGAGGCGGCGATCAGCGGCGACGGCGCCGCGCCGGCGGTCCAGATCGTGAGATCCGAGCGCAGCGAGTCGCCGCCCAGCAGCCTCACGCGCCGGCGGGTGGCGGCGGTGACACGCGTTGCGGTCAACACGCGCACTCCGAGCCTCGCGCAATGCCGGCGCACCGCGCGGTCGAGCGAGGCCGGCATGCCGGCCAGCAGACGCGGTCCCGCCTCGACGAGGGTTACCTCTAGCGCATCGCGCCCGCGAAAGCGGCGCAGGACCTCGCCGAGCACCTCGACCCCCTCGAGCCCGCCGCCGACGATCACGACCGAGCGGCGACCCGGCTCGCGCGCCAGCGTCACGAGCCTGCGCCCGACCGCGGTGGCGTCGGCGACGCTCTTGAACGGCAACGCATGCTGATCGGCGCCGCGCACGCCGAAGGTCGTGCTCACGCCGCCCACGGCGACGATGCAGGCATCGAACGGGACAGGGCGTCCCGTGGACACCACCACCTCGCCGCGCCGGGCGTCGACCGCGGTCGCGGTCGCGCGCACGTAGCGCTGCCCCGCCCTTCGCACCAGTCTCGCCAGCGGCAGGCGCAGGTCGGCCGGCCGCTTGAGACCGGAGACCAATTCGTGGAGATTGGGCCGCCACTCGAACCACGCCGAGCCGTCGATGACGGTCACCTCGCAGTCGCGCCCGAGCGCCTGCGCTGCAGTGAGGCCGGCGAAACCGGCGCCGACGATGGCGACGCGCGGGCGGGAGCGACGGGCCGGGTTCGGTCGCATGCAGCTGAGTGACGCGCCAGCCGGGCGGCTAGTCGATGGAGCAGGCCAGGCAGTACGCGTAGACGTGGTTCGGATCGCGCAGCCGCACCAGCCGTTGCGCCTCCTGCAGGAGCGGCGACAGCATCGCGGGCACTCCCTCGGGCAGCACGCTCTTCGGCAGCAGCGGCGCGACCGCGCGCGCCAGCACCGCGCGGATGCGCAGGCCGAAAGCCTCGCCGAGGCTCGTCGCGGAATCGAAGTACTCGACGTCGTAGTCCTCGCCGAGCTTCGCGAGCTTCGCCGCCGTCTCGATCGCGTCCTGGTAGCCGCCGAGCTGGTCGACGAGCCCCACGCGCCTGGCGTCGGCTCCCGCCCACACCCGCCCCTGCGCGACGGCGTCGATGGCGTCGACGGGCCGCTTGCGCGCCTTGGCGACGCGGCCGATGAAGTCCTGGTAGCCGCGCTCGATGCTCTGCTGGAAGAGGTCCTTCGAGATGTCGCCCATCGGCCGGTCGAGGCGGAACTCGCCGGCGAGCGCCGTGGTGCCCACGCCGTCGGTGTGCACGCCGAGGCGCTCGAGCGAGCGCTGGAAGGTCGGGAACATGGCGAAGATGCCGATCGATCCGGTGAGCGTCGCCGGGCTCGCGACGATGCGGTCCGCGTCCATCGCGATGTAGTAGCCACCCGACGCCGCCAGGCTGCTCATCGAGGCCACGACCGGCTTGCCCGCCTTGCGCAGCGCCTCGACCTCGCGACGGATGACCTCGCTCGCGAACACGCTGCCGCCCGGGCTGTCGATGCGCAGCACGACCGCCTTGATCGCGTCGTCGTGCAGCGCGTCGCGCAGCTGCAGCGCGAGCGTGTCCGAGCCGACCATGCCGGGCGGCTGCTCACCGGGCACGATCTCGCCGGACGCGACGATCACCCCGATCTTCTGCTTCGGCCGCGACGTGAGTGCCTGCTGCGAATCGACGTTGGCGAGATACGAGTCGAAGTCCACGCCGACGTAGGAGTGCGTGTCGTCGTCCTCGCCCGTGAGCTGCGCGAGCCGGTCCTCGACCGCGAAGCGGCCCTTCAAGGACGTCACGAGCCCCGCATCGAGCGCCATCTTCGCGAGGTCGCCGCCGGCACGGCGCAGCGCACCCGCCGAGTCGTCGGCGTAGGACTGCAGCCGCGCCGGATCGAAGCCGCGCGCCGTCGCGACGTCGGACTTGTACGTGTTCCAGACCGTGTTGAGCCAGACGAGGCTTTCCTCGCGCTCGGCCGGGGACATGTCGTTGCGGCTGAAGGTCTCGACCGCCGACTTGTATTCGCCGACGCGGAAGATGTTCACGTCGATCGAGAGCTTGTCGAGTGCGTCCCTGACGAACATCCCGTAGTTCGCGTAGCCGTCGACGTAGGCGGCGCCCATCGGGTCGAGGTAGATCTCGTCGGCGTGCGCGGCGAGGTAGTACTGGCTCTGCTCGAAGTAGTCGCCGTAGGCGATCACGGGCTTGCCGGCCGCGCGGAAGTCGTCGATGGCGTCGGCGATCTCCTGCAGCTTGGCGAGTCCGCCCCCCTCGAGACCGCCGAGGTCGAGGTAGAGCGAACTGATGCGATCGTCGTCGGCCGCCGACTCGATCGCGTCGACGATGTCGCGCAGCAGGGTCTGGGTCGGCTGGCGGCGCACGCTCTCGGCGATCGCGCGTTCGAGTGGATCGCCCGCGAGCTGCTCGACGATCGGACCGACCGGGTCGATGACGAGCGCCGCCTTGTCCGGCACGAGCGGAATCGGGCGCGAGAACAGGCCCCACGCGAGGCTGAACAGCACCAGCAGGAGCAACAGGTGCAGCACCTTCCGGAGCCCGTCGAGGCCGCTCCAGATCCAGTGCAGGACCCTGCCGATGGCGCGGAACATGGCGCTCGGCCCGTCGCGCGGGACCGCCGTCAGCCGGCGGCCGCACCCCGGGCAGGAGGCGTCAGACCTTCTCTTCGATGCGGGCGGCCTTGCCCGTCCGGTCGCGCAGGTAGTACAGCTTCGCGCGGCGGACGTTGCCGCGGCGCTTCACCGTGATCTGGCCCAGCGACGGGCTGTAGGTCTGGAACACGCGCTCCACGCCCTCGCCGTGCGACATCTTGCGCACGGTGAACGAAGAATTGAGGCCGCGGTTGCTCTTCGCGATCACGACGCCCTCGTAGGCCTGCACGCGCTCGCGGTCGCCTTCCTTGACCTTGACCTCGACGACGACGGTGTCGCCCGGGCCGAAGTCCGGCACTTCACGCTGCATGCGCTCCTTCTCGAGCGTGGCGATGATGTTGCTCATGTGTCACCTTTCTCGCAGTGGTTGCGTCCCTGTCCTTGCCGCGCAGCATCCTGCTCCGCCCGGTATTCCTCGAGGAGCCTTTGCTCCTCGTCGCTCAACTCTCGCTGCCGCAGCAGGTCGGGCCGCCGTTCCGAGGTCCGCCCGAGCGACTGCTTGCGGCGCCAGCGCTCGATCGCCGCGTGGTGGCCACCCTTCAGCACCGCCGGCACCTCGCGTCCCCGCCACGACTCGGGCCGCGTGTAGTGCGGCCAGTCGAGCAGTCCGCTCGCGAACGACTCCTGCTGCGCCGACTCGGCGCAGCCCAGCGTGCCCGGCAGCAGCCGCGACACGGCGTCGATCACCAGCAGCGCCGGCAGCTCGCCGCCGCTCAGCACCACGTCGCCCACCGACAGCGACTCGTCGATGCATTCCTCGACGAAGCGCTCGTCGACCCCTTCGTACCGGCCGGCGACCAGCACCAGCTCGGCGAGGCCGGCGAGTTCCGCGACCCTCGGCTGCGTGAGCGGCACCCCGTCCGCAGCCAGGTACACGCGCCGCGCCGACGGCGCGATCGTCGCCGCCTCCTGCATCGCGAGCCGCAAGGGCTCCGCCTTCAAGACCATCCCGGGGCCGCCGCCGTAGGGGCGGTCGTCCACCGTCTTGTGCACGTCCGTGGCGTACTGCCGCGGATTCACCGTCCTGACCTCGAGCACGCCGCGCTCGATCGCCCGGCCCAGCACCCCGAAGCGGAGCGCCTGCTCGATGAACTCCGGGAACAGCGTGACGACCACGATCCTCACGTGCCCCGCTCCGTCAGTCGTCCGGATGCCAGTCCAGCGTCAGCCGGCCCGCCTCCAGGTCCACCTCGATCAGCCGCTCCCGGACGAGCGGCACCAGCCGTTCACGCTCGCCCGCGAGCACCAGGACCGGATGCGCCGGCAATTCCAGCACTCCGTCCACCCGGCCCAGCGGCACGCCTTCCGGGCTGAACGCCGCGAGACCCATCAGGTCGTGCCAGTACACCTCGCCCGGCGCGGTCGGCGGCAACTCCGCCCGGTCCACGCGGACCTCGCATCCGGTGAGGGCCCGGGCCGCTTCGCGTGACTCCACGCCCTCGAGGCGGACCGCAACCGCGCGTCCCGCCCGCTTCCAGTCGAGCACCGTCCGCCGGCCTGCTCCACCGCCGCCCACGAGCTCCCAGGTCGCGTAACTCGCGATGCCCTCGGGCGGGTCGGTGTAGGACGTGACCTTCACCCACCCCTGCACCCCGAACGGGGCACCAATCCGGCCGAGCACCACGGCGCTCCCGTGTCTGTCGGGACGCGCGAAGCTCATGCCGATCCGCCCGCGGTCAGGCTGCGGCCGCCGCCTGGGTCTTGCGGTAGCTCTTCAGCAGCTGGCCGACGCGCTCGGTCGGCTGGGCCCCCTGGCCGATCCAATGGTCGATGCGCGCGATGTCGAGACGCAGGGCCTCGCTCGCGCCCTTGGCCACGGGATTGAAGAACCCAACCTGCTCGAGCGTGCCGCCGACGCTGCGCCGGCTGTCGGTCACCACCACGTGGTAGAAGGGTTCCTTCTTGCCGCCGCGGCGCATCAAACGGATCGTCACCATCGTCTGCCAATGCCTCGTGTGGGGCGCGCCGGCATCGGCCCGGCACCCGGTCGAAAAAGAGCCGGGAACTATACCGAAAAGACCAGCGAAAAGAAATGCTTGTACGGGGCTCAGCCGAGGCCCGGCGGCAGCCGGCCGGCCATGGCCCGCATCATGCGCCCGAGGCCGCCCTTGCCCATGCCCTTCATCATCTTCTGCATCTGCAGGAAGTTCTTGAGCAGGCGGTTGACGTCGGCCACGTGGGTGCCGGAGCCCGTCGCGATGCGCCGGCGGCGGGAGCCGTCGATGATCTTCGGGTAGCGGCGCTCTCCGGGGGTCATCGAGCGGAGAATGGCGATCTGCCGCTTGACCTCGCGCTCGTTGCCCTGCGGCAGCCCCCCCGCTTTCGCGGTCAGGTGGGCCGGCAGCTTTTCCATGAGCGCGGCGACGCCCCCCATCCCTTCGAGCTGGCGCAGCTGGGCGAGCAGGTCGTCGAGGTTGAATTCCTTGCCCTTGGCGACCTTGCGCGCGAGCTTCTCGGCCTCCTCGCGGTCGACCTTGCGCGTAACCTCCTCGACGAGGCTCAGTACGTCCCCCATGCCGAGGATGCGCGATGCCATGCGCTCGGGCTGGAACGCCTCGAGCGCCTCGGGCTTTTCGCCGACGCCGACGAACAGGATCGGCCGGCCGGTCACGTGGCGCACCGAAAGGGCCGCGCCGCCGCGGGCGTCGCCGTCCGCCTTGGTCAGCACCACGCCGGTGAGGTCGAGTGCGGCCCCGAAGGCGCGCGCCGCATTCACGGCATCCTGGCCCGCCATGCTGTCGACGACGAACAGCGTCTCGATCGGCTGGAGCTCGGCGCCGAGTTCGCGGACCTCCTGCATCATCGCCTCGTCGACGTGCAGGCGGCCGGCCGTGTCGACGAGCAGCACGTCGTAGACGCCGCGGCGCGCCTCGCCGAGCGCCTGCCGCGCGATTGCGAGCGGGGTCAGCGCCGCATCGGCCGGCGCGACGTCGATGCCGAGCTGTTCGCCGAGGCGGGCGAGCTGCAGCATGGCGGCCGGGCGATAGACGTCGGTCGAGACGAGCAGCACCCGCTTGCGCTCCCGGTCCTTGAGCCAGAGCGCGATCTTCGCCGCGGTCGTGGTCTTGCCCGCGCCCTGCAGGCCGGCGAGCAGCACGATCGCCGGCGGCTGGGTGCGCAGGTTGAGCGGGCGCACGCCCTCGCCCATGACCCGCACCAGCTCCTCGTGGATCACGCGGACCAGGGCCTGCCCCGGCGTCAGGCTCTTGTGGACCTCGAGGCCGATGGCCCGGGTCTTCACGGCCTCGATGAACTGCTTGACGACCGGGAGCGCGACGTCGGCCTCGAGCAGTGCCATCCGCACCTGCCGCAGCGTGTCGCCGATGTTCTCCTCGGTCAGGCGACCGCGGCCACGCAGGCCCTCGACGATGGCGGCGAACCGGGCGGACAGCTTGTCGAACACGGGTGACCTCGGCGCGGGCGGGGCGTGGGCCGGCGGGACCGCCCGCCGCGGAGCGCGGATTATAGGGGCGACGGCTCCTCTCTTCACCGGCGATGTGACATCATTTCGCGGTACCGGTCGAGTCGAGCCTGCGCTTGCTGCTGCCACTGATCGCCGTCGCCTGTTACCTGTTCGGGGCCTTCGGCCTCGCCTACGGTGCGTATCGTGGCGATTCGCACCATGGGCGCGGCAGCCGCATCGCCGGCGCCGCCATCGCCGCGGTGGGCGTGGCCGTGCACGCGGCAGCCCTGTTCGACGAGCGCAGGCTGGACCCGCAGGCGGCCCTCTCGATGGGCGACACCGCCGCCATCGTCGGGCTGCTGATCGCGCTGGTCGCGATCGTGCTCGCGCTCCGGCCGCGGCTGCGCGGCATGTCGGCGCTCCTGCTCCTGATCGCCGCAGCCCTCGAAGCGGCCTTCTCCGAGGGAGCGCGCAGCTTCTCCATGGGCCGGCCGGGCTGGGAACTCTCGTTCCACGTCGCCATGGCGACCACGGCCTTCGCCTTCCTCACCATCGGCGCCGCGCTCGCCGTCGCGCAGGTCGTCGTCGACCGCCGCCTGCGCAGCCGCCAGCCGCTCGGGCTCCTCAAGATCCTCACGCCGCTCGAGTCGCTCGAGTCCGGCTGCTTCCACAGCATCCTCGGCGGCTTCGCCCTGCTCACCCTCGCGCTGGTGAGCGGCGCATTCTTCATCGAGAACCTGTTCGCGCAACACCTCGTGCACAAGGTCGCGCTCGCGATCGTTGCCTGGGTGGTCTTCGGCATCCTGCTGCTCGGGCGCTGGCGTTTCGGGTGGCGCGGACGCAAGGCGCTGCGCTGGACGCTCGCAGGCTACGTGCTGCTCGGCCTGTCGTACTTCGGCAGCAAGCTCGTGCTCGAGACGCTGCTCGGCCGTCACTGGGGCTGAACCCCCTTGCGGGACATCCCGTTACCCTGGCTCGCGGGGATCCTGCTCCTCTGCATCGCGCTGTCCGCGTTCTTCTCGAGCACGGAAACGGCGCTGATGAGCATCAACCGCT
>CAZRKS010000092.1:0-9952 GCA_964600315.1 uncultured Steroidobacteraceae bacterium
CAGGTCGCCCAGGTGCAGCTCTCGTCGCAGATTCCGCTGGTCCGCTGACGCACCAGCGCGGCTGCCGCGGCCGGCCCGGCTCGCCTCGTGCGGGTCGCGCCGGCCGCTGTCGTTTCGGGAGGTCCTGATTCCCGGCGACGGCCTGCGGACTACTGTGTGCGGCACCGAGCCCCGGCAGGAGACCCCGCATGACCACGCCGATGCCGCAGCGCATGACGCCTTCCGAAGCACTCGTCGAGACCCTCGTCGCGCAAGGCGTCACGGACGTGTTCGGCATCGTCGGCTCGGCCTACATGGACGCGCTCGACCTCTTTCCCGCCGCCGGCATCCGCTTCATCCCGGTGGCACACGAGCAGGGCGCGGCCCACATGGCCGACGGCTACGCGCGCGCCTCCGGGCGGCACGGCGTCTGCATCGCCCAGAACGGGCCTGGCATCACCAACTTCGTCACCGCGATCGCCGCAGCCTACTGGGCACACTCGCCGGTGGTGTTCATCACGCCGGAGACCGGCTCGAACACGATGGGACTGGGCGGATTCCAGGAAACCGACCAGCTGCCGATCTTCTCGAAGATCACGAAATACCAGGGACACGTCGCCAGTCCGAAACGCATGGCGGAGATTGCCGCGCGCTGCTTCGACCGCGCGATGCTCGAGATGGGGCCGTGCCAGCTCAACATTCCGCGCGATCACTTCTACGGCGAGTTGCAGGCGACGATCACCCCGCCCTTGCGCATCGGCCGCGGTCCCGGTGACTCGGCCGCGCTCGACGCAGCGGCGGCGCTGCTCGCGGCCGCGCAGTTCCCGGTCATCGTCGCCGGCGGCGGCGTGATCTTCGCCGGCGGCACCGCCGAGGCCGTGCGGCTGGCCGAGTTCCTGCACGCCCCGGTATGCAACAGCTACCTGCACAACGACTCCTTCCCGGCCAGCCATCCCCTCTGGTGCGGGCCGCTCGGCTACCAGGGGTCGAAGGCGGCGATGAAGCTGATCGCGCAGGCGGACGTCGTGCTCGCGCTCGGCACGCGTCTCGGGCCGTTCGGCACGCTGCCGCAGTACGGGATGGAGTACTGGCCGGCGAACGCCCAGATCATCCAGGTCGACACCGATGCGCGCGTGCTCGGTCTCGTGAAACCGATCCGCGTCGGGATCCACGGCGATGCACGGGCCGCCGCGGCGGCGCTGCTCGATCGGCTGCGGGGCCGCACGCCCGCCTGCCTCGGCAACGTCGCCGCGCGCCGCGCCCGCCTCGAGGCCGAGAAGGCCGCGTGGGAGAAGGAGCTCGCCGAGTGGACCCACGAGCGCGACCCGTATTCGCTCGAGGTCGCGAAGGACTCGCCGTACATGCATCCGCGGCAGATGCTGCGCGAGCTCGAGAAGGCGATGCCGCCGCGCGCGATGGTCTCGACCGACATCGGCAACATCTGCTCCGTGTCGAACTCCTACCTGCGCTTCGACCAGCCGCGCTCGATGTTCGCCGCCATGAGCTTCGGCAACTGCGGCTACGCCTTCCCGGTCGCCTGCGGCGCCAAGCTCGCGGCACCGGACCGGCCGGCGATCGCCTACGTCGGCGACGGCGCGTGGGGCATCAGCCTGAACGAGCTGCTCACCTGCGCGCGCGAGAAGATCGGCGTGACGGTGGTGGTGTTCAACAACGGCCAGTGGGGCGCCGAGAAGAAGAATCACGTGGACTTCTACTCGCGGCGCTTCCAGGCGGTGGACCTCGTGAGCCCGAGCTGGGCCGGTGTCGCGAAAGCGTTCGGCTGCGAGGGCGTGACGATCGACCGCCTGTCCGACGTCGGGCCGGCGCTCGAGAGCGCGGTCAAGGCGCAGTCCGAGGGCCGGACCACTGTGCTCGAGATGATGGTGACGCGAGAGCTCGGCGATCCGTTCCGCCGCGACGCGCTCTCGAAGCCGGTGCGTCACCTCGAGAAGTACCGCGCGTACACTTGACGCGGAGGCCGCATGCCGATCGACGAAAGCCGGTTCGAGTACGTGGGGTTCTGGGCACGCGCCTGGGCGTCGCTGGTCGACAGCGTGCTGCTCTGCCTCGTGCTGTATCCGCTGCTCACGATGATCTATGGACGCGAGTACTGGACGTCCACCGCGCTCGTGCAGGGGCCGCTCGACATCCTTCTGCAATGGGTCGCGCCCGCCATCGCGATCATCGCGTTCTGGCTGGCACGGCAGGCGACGCCGGGAAAGATGCTGATCCACGCCAAGGTCGCCGACGCGGAGAGCGGTGGCCCGCCCTCGCGGCGCCAGGCAATCGTGCGCTACCTCGGCTACTACGTGTCGCTCGTCGGGCTCGGCCTCGGTTTCTTCAGCGTCGGCTGGGACGCGCGCAAGCGGGGCTGGCACGACAAGCTGGCCGGGACGGTCGTGATCCGCCCCCGGCGTTGAGCCGCCCGCAGCGCCCGGGTCCGGCGCGGCGTCAACTCTCCTCGAGGTCCGGTGCCGCTTGCGGGCGCGCCGTCAGGTGCAGCCCGACCGCGAGCACGCCCATCGCCCAGACGATCACCGCACTCGACGGCAGGTCGGTGAGCACCGACACCGCGAGTCCCGCGAAGTAGCTCGCGAAGGCGAGCGCGTAGCCGAGCGCGAGCTGCCGGCGCGAGGCATGACGGTACGTCGCGAGCGCAGGCACGATGAGCGTCGTGAACACCAGATAGACGCCGACGAGCTGCACCGACATCGTCACCATGATCGCGAACAGCACGTAGAAGCCCGCGTGACCGAGCCGCCCGTGCCAGCGGAACCACACGAACAGGAACACGGCCGTCGCCACCGCAGCGCGCAGCAGCTGCGGCGTCGACACCCAGAGGATCTGTCCGGCGAGCAGGTCTTTCAGTTCCTCGCCGCCGTGCGGGTTGTTGGCGAGCAGCAGGATCTGCGCCGTCGAGGCGAGCACGAACAGGACGCCGATCAGCGCCTCCTGCACTTCGGGCCGCTTGCGTTCCGTCCAGGTGAGCAGCAGCGCGCCGAGCAATGCGGCGACGACGGCTGCCACCTGCGTCATCCAGCCCGCGAGTTCGAGCCCGGCGCTGTGCGCTGCGATCACGCCGAGGGCCGCCACCTGGGCAATCGCGAGGTCGATGAACACGATGCCTCGCCGCAGCACCTGCTGGCCGAGCGGCACGTGCGAGAGCGACACCAGCATTCCGGCCACGAGCGCCGGCCAGAGGATGCCGAGAGCCGCGATGAGGTCGTTCATTTGCCGGCCGCCAGCAGTTGCGCGAGGGTGTCGTCGAAGAGCCCGAACAGGTCCTTCGCCTGGGGCGTGCCGCCCACCGAGAACGGCAGCAACACGACCGGTGCACCGACCTTCTGCGACAGCCACTCTGCGGCCTTCGGGTCGTTGTAGGCGTTGCGCAGGATCATCCTGGGCTTCGCGGCCGAGAGCTTCGCCACGAGTTCCGCGAGGTAACCCGCGCTCGGCGGCACGCCGGGCTTGGGCTCGATGGCGGCCGCCTGCACGAGACCGAGCCAGCGGCAGAGATAACGCTGGTCCATGTGGATCACGACCACGGGCGTGCCCTTGAGCGGCGCGGCCTGCGCTTCCCAGCGCGTGATCGCCTGCTGCCATCGCGCCTGGAAATCCGCACCGCGCGCCTGGTAATACGCCGCGTTCGGCGCGTCGACTGCGGCGAGCCTCGCGGTGAGCGCTCCGGCGACGGCAGCGACATTGTGCGGGTCGAGCTGGATGTGCGGGTTGCCGAGGGGATGGATGTCGCCCTGCGACCGGTCGACGGAACTCGGTATGTCGACGAGGCGCACGGCCGAGACGGCTTCGAAATAGCCGGGGCTGCCGGGCTGGATCTTCGTGTTGCCGGACTCCTGCAGCAGCACCGGCAGCCAGCCGATTTCGAGGTCCGCGCCGTTTGCGACGACGAGGTCGGCATTGCGGGCGCGCGCGACGAGGCTCGGCTTCGCGTCGACCTGGTGCACGTCCTGCAGCGCATTGGTCGCGGTGTAGACGTTGACCTTGTCGCCGCCGAGCTCAGTCGTGAGCGCACCCCAGTCGGCCGTCGTGGCGAGTACCTTGAGCGCGGCCTGCGCCGGCGTGACGAACGCAAGTGCGGCGAGCAGGCAGCCGCTGAGAATCCTGCGGATCATGGTCTGGCTCCTAGAACTTGTGCGCGCCGTGCGCGCCGAGAGCGTAGATGTACTGGAGGAAGAACTGGTCGTCGGTCGGGCCCGGTGCGGCCTGATCCCAGGCGAACTGGGTGCGCAGGCGCGAGAACTCGCTCAGGCTCAGGTCGAGCATGAGCGTCGTACGCGACGGCGTCGCCGGCACGAGCAGCGGGAAATCGCTCCATGTGGCGAGACCTTCCTGGATCAACCCGATGCGCGGCTGGCCGGAGTCGAGCGAGTCGTAGCGCGCGCCAAAGCGCCAGCGCGGCAGGAAGCGATAGACGCCTTGCACGTACCACCCGGACGGGTGGCTGCGGTAACTGCCGTCGAGCGTCGGCCCGAGCGCGGTGTAGCTCAGGTTCCCGTCCTCCGTGCGGTACATGTACTCGCCCTGCAGCTTGAGATAGCGGCGCGACGGGTCGCCCTGAGCGGTCCACTTGAGCTCCGCGTCCACGACCCAGGTCTGCGAGTTGCCGCTGAAAGCGCTGGTCACGGACTCGCCAGCGGCATTCGTGTCGACGAAACTGCGGTCCTCGGCCTCGAGGTCCACCCACGAGACGCCGCCGCGCCAGGTCACCGCATCGCCGAGGTCGCTGCCGACGTGGACGTAGAGCGTCGCGCCGTTCGGGCCGTTGCGTTCCAGTCGCGTGCCCGGGAAGAACTCGCCGTTGCCGGTCTCGGCACCGAACTCGAGGAAGAAGTCCGTGGGTGCGAGCCATTTCGCCTGCAGCCCCACCTGCGCCATCTGTCCGCCGAAGAGCGCCTGGTAGACGAGGGGCTGGTCGACGAAATCCCAGGCGTGGGCGTGCACCTCGTTCAGGTAGCCGAAGCCCGAGAAGAACTGGCCGCCCTTGATCGAGAAGCCTGCGGACAGCGCGAGCGTGCGGAACCAGGCTTCCTCCACCTCGATCTCGTTGTCGCTGGTGAAGGCGACCGTGAGCGCGCCGGTGAAATAGGGATCGATGCTGGCCGACAGCGTGACCTCGGACTCGCCGAGATTGAAGCTGCGGTCGCCGGGACCGACGCCCTCGTCCGGCGGCATGAAGCCGGCAATCGCATAGTCCGCCGGGTCCTGCGACAGGCTGGCGTAGTTGCCCATCAGGATCACGGAGACCGCTGGATTGAACGCCGATGCGCCCGGGCTCGGCGCCGCCGCGGGCGGCGGCGTTTCGGGTGCCGGCAGCGGCACGACCGGCGGCGCGGCCTGCGCCGCCTCGAGCTGGTCGATGCGCGCTTCGAGCGCACTCACGCGGCCGGCGTACTCCGCCTTGAGTGCGGCGATCTCGGCTTTCAGCGTCGCGACGTCGGCGTCGCTCGCCGCGCGCCCCGCGATGGGCGCCAGCAACGTGCCACAGATGAACAAACAGGAAGAAACGGGGATCTTTCCCACGGGGGATCTCCTCGACGATCGGGGACGGGCCGGCCTTCGAGCCGGCGTAACGACGGGTCGATCAGCGAGGAGGAGCGCGGGAGCGGAACGAGAACTGCAGACGGCGTTCGGCCGGCACGCCGCCGCGCACGATGTCGAAGTGATCCGTCCCGGACGACGCCACGGCGAACACGACCGGCGTGCCGCCGTGCGTCGAGGCCACCGGTGCAAACGATACGCAGGCGAGACAGAGTTGCGCGTGCGTGTCGGGGTTTCCGGACGACCGGCCGCTCGCACCGAGATGCCCGAGCGCATGCAGTCCCGCCGCCGCCTGCGCGACGAGCAGCGCAAGCAGGGCAACGACGACCAGCGGACGATTTATGGATCGGACCAGGACTTGGACCTCGGCAGAGGCCGCAATTCTAGACCATCCGCGCCCCCGGCCACCTGCCGGCCTGCACGCGGTTCCTCACAGCAGCCTCTCGATCGGCAGCCACGTGAGGGCCCGGACCATCGCCCGATGCAGCGCCGTGCTGTCGGGTTCGGTCGAGTGGAGCCGGCCGGCCCGGCTGTCGCGCTCGAACCATTCGAGCTGGCCGTCGGGGTCGAGCTGCGCCTCGTAAGCGCGGCGGGGGATGGCGGTGTCGAACGCCTCGTGAATCGCCGCAGCCAGGGCGGGGCTCTCCGCGACGAGGCCCATCTCCGTGTTGAGCGCCGCCGAGCGCGGGTCGAACACAAACGAGCCGACGAACACCCGGCGGCCATCGACCGCGAACGTCTTGGCGTGCAGGCTCGCGCTCGAGCTCCCCAGCCGGTGCAGCAGGTCGCCGCCCACCGGAACGTCGCTCGGCTGCGGCTTCAGTTCGAACAGGCGCACGCCTGAATGAAGCAGCGCCTCGCGCTGCTGCGCATAGCCGGCATGGACGGCGAGCACGTCGGTCGCGGCGAGCGAATTGGTGAGCACCCGTGTCTCGACACCCCGCTTCGCGAGTTCCGCGAACCCGGCCGTCCCGCTGGCCGTCGGCACGAAATACGGCGACACGATGTCGAGGCGGCGGGAGACATCGCCGATCTCGGCGGTGAGCCTCGACAGCACGCCCGACTCGACGTCCGAGTCCGCCTCCGCCAGCGTCTTCGCCGGGTCGTCCGCGACGACGTGGACCGCTGTCCACTCGAACGGCAGCCCGCCCGCCAGGAGGTCACGGACCACCGTGGACTTCTCGAGTGCCGCGGCGTAATCGTGCACCGCCTGGGGCCCGCCCAGCTCTTCGGTGCGCGTCTCGAGCAATGCCGCCGCATCCTCCGGGTCCGCGTGGACCAGCAAGGCCAGCGGATAGGACGAACGGCTGTTCCAGTAGCGGTCGAAGACCGCCTCGACGTCCGCAGCGACCGGTCCGACGGCGAGCAGGTCCAGGTCCGCGAAGTTCACCTGCGGCGCAGCGGCGAAGTACTCGTTGCCGACGTTGCGGCCGCCGACGAGGGTGGCCATGCCGTCGGCGGTGAGCGACTTGTTGTGCATGCGCCGATTGAGGCGCCGGAAGTCCGTGAGATAGCCCAGCATGCGCAGGCTGCGGTGCACGAACGGGTTGTAGAGGCGCACCTCGACCTCGGGGCGCACATCGAGGGCGGCGAGCACCTGATCGAGTCCCGCGATGCCGTTGTCGTCGAGCAGTAGCCGGACTCGCACCCCGCGATCGGCCGCCCGCCGCAGCGCGTCGAGCAGCAGCGTTCCGCTGATGTCGTCGTGCCAGAGGGAGTACTGGACGTCGAGCGTGCGTTGCGCGGCTTCGATCAGCAGGTATCGGGCGGCGAAGGCGCCGCGGCCGTCGGCGAGCGGGTAGACGCCGCTCGAGCCGGGATGCTCGGCCGCGAGCGGAGCGATCGCCCGCGCGAGCGCAGTGTCTCCGATAGTCGCCGGCGCCTGTGTATCCACCCGGCCGTCGAGCGTCGGCAGCCGGCCGCAGCCCACCATGAGCAGCAGGCTCGCGAGGCCGGCGAGCAGCATGAGCCGCCTGGATCGATTGATCATTTTTGTTGTCGAGTATCCGCCAGGAATGAATGGTTTGACGTCCGACTATACAATGCATCTATGCAATGCCGGTCCGACCCCCGTGGCCGGTCGGGCTCTCAGCGCTCCTTATAGCCGAGCACGACCAGCACACAGCTGCCGTCTGCGATCACGTTGAGCCCGGCCCGCCGGCACGCGGCGACCGACGCTTCGCTCTCGGCACCCGGCTGCATCCAGACGTTCTCGATGCCCCGCGCGATCGCATCCAGGACGATGCGCTCTGTGACCGCTGGGGGCGTGATCACGGAGATGCTCTTCACCTCGTCGGGCAGGTCGCGGACCGTCGCCGCGCAGGCTGCGCCCTCGATCATCGTCTCGCGGGGATTGACCGGGATCGCCTGCCGCCCATTCTGCTGGTAGCAACGCAGCACCTTGTTGCCGTACTTGTGCCGGCGGGGTGAGGCACCCACGACGCCGTACGCCGGCGAGGACAGGAAGCGGTCGATCGGGTCGATGGGAGCGCTCATGCCGCCTGCTCGCAAATCGTGGAGACCTGGCATTGTCCACGAATCCCGATGCACTGGAGACGGCCTCTGCCACGACGCGGCCCGAGCCCGCCCGGGATGCCGCGGCGCGACCGTTCGCTATACTGCGCCGCCTCGTCGCGACGCTGACCCGGAATCCCGATGCCCAAGCCGGCCACGCCACTGCCCCGCACTTTCCAGGACCTGATCCTGACGCTCCAGCGCTACTGGGCCGACCGGGGCTGCGTGATCCTGCAGCCCTACGACATGGAGATGGGGGCCGGCACGTTCCACACCGCGACCTTCCTGCGCGCGCTCGGCCCGGAGCCCTGGAGCGCCGCGTACGTCCAGCCGTCGCGCCGACCGACCGACGGCCGCTACGGCGACAACCCGTTCCGCCTGCAGCACTATTACCAGTACCAGGTGGTCATCAAGCCGTCCCCGCTCGACATCCTCGACCTCTACCTCGGCTCGCTGCGCGCGGTGGGCATCGACCCGCTCGTCCACGACATCCGGTTCGTCGAGGACAACTGGGAGTCGCCGACGCTCGGCGCGTGGGGGCTCGGCTGGGAAGTCTGGCTGAACGGCATGGAAGTCACGCAGTTCACCTACTTCCAGCAGGTGGGCGGGCTCGACTGCCGGCCGGTGATGGGCGAGATCACCTACGGCCTCGAGCGCCTCGCCATGTACCTGCAGGGCGTGGAGAGCGTGTTCGACCTCGTGTGGACCGACGGGCCGCTCGGCCGCGTGACCTACGGCGACGTGTATCACCAGAACGAGGTCGAGCAGTCGAAGTACAACTTCGAGTACGCGGACGTGGACGAACTGTTCCGGCAGTTCGACGCCTTCGAGGGTGAGTGCCAGCGGCTGCTCGAGGCGAAGCTTCCGCTGCCGGCGTACGAGCGGATGCTCAAGTCGTCGCACACCTTCAACCTCCTCGACGCGCGCAAGGCGATCTCGGTGACCGAGCGGCAGCGCTTCATCCTGCGCGTGCGCACGCTCGCGCGCGGTGTCGCCGAGGCGTTCTACGCGAGCCGCGAGGCGCTCGGCTTCCCGATGCTGAAATTGGGGACATTCCCCGAAATGGGGAATGTCCCCAATTTCACTGAGGCCGCGCGATGACTGCGCACCGCGACTTCCTGGTCGAGATCGGCACCGAGGAACTCCCGCCGAAGTCCCTGCTCGCGCTCGCCGCGGCCTTTGCCGACGGCGTCGAAAAGGGGCTCGCCGGCCTCGGCCTGAAGCATGGCGCGGTCGAGCGATTCGCCACGCCGCGCCGGCTCGCGGTGCGCGTGCGCCGGCTCGTCGAGCAGCAGCCCGATCGCGCCATCGAGCGCCGTGGCCCGCCGCTCAAGGCCGCATTCGACGCGCAAGGCACGCCCACGCAGGCCGCCCTCGCCTTCGCGCGCAGCTGCGGCATCGAGGTCGCGGCCCTGGAGAAGCTCGAGACGCCGAAGGGCGTCTGGCTCGTGCACCGCGGCACCGAGGCGGGCGCACAGACCCTCGGCCTCCTGCCGCGCATCGTGCAGGCCGCGCTCGACGCACTGCCGATCGCCAAGCGCATGCGCTGGGGCGCCGGCGACGCCGAGTTCGTGCGCCCGGTGCACTGGGTGCTGATGCTCTTCGGCCGCGAGGAAGTGCCCTGCGAGATCCTCGGCGTGCGCGCGGGCAGCGTGACCTACGGGCACCGCTTCATGGCGCCGAAGGCGCTGCGGATCGGCAGCCCGGCTTCGTACGTTGCGACGCTGCACAAGCGCGGCCGCGTCATTGCCGACATCCACGAGCGGCGCGAGACCATCCGCCAGGGCGTGGTCGCAGCGGCCGTCCGCGTGAACGGCGAAGCCGTGATCGACGACGCGCTGCTCGACGAGGTCACCGCGCTCGTCGAGTGGCCCGTCCCGCTCGCCGGGCGCTTCGACGC
>CAZRKS010000093.1:0-9745 GCA_964600315.1 uncultured Steroidobacteraceae bacterium
TCTCGTCGAGCGCGATCCACAGCGTGCGGATCGCGCGCTTCAGCACCGACGTGAACGCGAGGTCGAAGGCGATGCCCTCGGCCCGCAGCAGGCGCCCGGCCTCGACCGCCTCGACGCGCCCCTGGTCCGAGAGGTCGACGTCGATCCAGCCGGTGAACAGATTCTCGAGGTTCCAGATGCTCTGGCCGTGGCGCAGCAGGACGAGTTTGCCGGTGCTCATGTCGGTGGCAGCGTGAGGGAGGTGGTTTCTTATAGCAATGCAGGGCGCCCGTCGCCAGACGGGAAATTCCCGATGATCAGGCCCCGGAGTGGCCGTCGATGCCGACTTCGCAGCGGGTGCGGCCGGAGGCCACGGTCGCGCGCCAGCGGGCCCGGTTCGCCTGCGCGGCGTCGCGAGACGCCGGTGGATGGGCGAGGTGGAACGCGATGGCCGAGAACAGCAGCGTCTGCCGGCCGATGCCGGCGTTCCGCAGCCGCGCGCAGAGTTCCTTGTCCTCGGAGCCCCATCCGCGCAGGTCCTCGTCGAAGCCGTTCGCCGCGACCAGGTCCCGGCGCCAGAATCCCTGGTTACAGGATTTGATGCTCACGAGGCCGTTCGCGATCCGGCGCAACACCCCCGTCAGCCGTGGTGCGCGGATCGCGTAGGCCCGCCTCGCCGGACCCAGACCCGGAGCGAGCGGGCCCGGGACGACGTCGCCGCCCGCGAGCAGCCGCTCCGTCGCGCGCTGGTCGAGGAGTATCCGCGTGCCCTGGCTGTAATGCCCTTTGCGCGCCTGGGCGACGTGGTCCTCGAGGAAGCGTGGGTGCGCGACCATGTCTCCGTCGAGCAGCACGACATACTCGCAATCGGTGCTGGCGATGGCGGCATTGCGGATGCGGCCTGCGCGAAATCCGTCATGCGGCTGCGTGAGGTGGCGCACCGGCCAGCGGGCTTCCGCTGCGAACCGGCGCACGACCGCGGCCGTCGCGACGGTCGCGCCGTCCTCGGCGATGACGACCTCGTCAGGTAGCCGCGACTGCCGCGCGACGCTCGCGAGCGCGCGCGCGAGTGCGTCCGCACGGTCGTGAGTCGTGACGACGAGGCAGCAGCGCGTCACCTCTCGGTCACGACCAGCCGGCGGACGGCCTGCAGCGCGACCGACAAGGACGCGAAATCGACGCCCGAGGGCTGCGCCCGGATGTCGTTCACGACGCCGCGTGCATGGCGGGCGGCCGCTTCGTGCTTCTGCAACCAGAGCTCGAGAGCCCGCTCGGCATCGCGTCCCCGGGCCTCGCTCAGCACCCGCTGCACGAGCCCGCGGTGCGTGTCGTAGAACGCCTCGCGCAGGCTGCCGCGCGCCACCGCGTGCCAGTGCCCCTCGGTGTCGAGACCCTCGATGCGGCTGCGCAGCCAGTCGAGGCCGAAGGCCGAGCCGACGCGGAAGTAAGCGTCTGCGGCCGACTCGACCGACATGCGCCGGCCGTGTGCCAGTTCGACGATGTCGGGCGCGCACTGCAACGCCGAACTCGCGGCGATCTGGCGCGCGAGCGTTTGCGGTACGCCGGCCGCCGCGAGTTCCCGGCTCCGCGCCTCGAAGGCCTCGCGCTCGAGTCCCTGCAGCCAGGCCGGGGAGGATGCCGAGAGGCCGCGGACCCCGGGCCGCAGGCGCCCGACCTGCATCTCGATGCCGAGCTCGCCGCGGTGCCGCTGGATGAGCCAGTAGGTCATCTGGCGAATGAGCACGATCGTGTCGAGCATCATGGCGTACTGCACGCTGGTGGCGACGCGATTGTCGAGCCGCTCGATCGCCTGCCAGAGATCGCGCACCTCGAGGACCTCGCGCGCGATCGTGTAGGCGCGCGCGACGGTGGCGGCGTCGGTGCCGGTGTCCTGCTGGGTGCGGGCCACGAACGTGGGCCCCATCCGGTTGACGATGCTGTTGGTGGTCGCGGTGGCGATGATCTCGCGCCGCAGGCGGTGCTCGCCGAGGAGCGCCGCGTAGCGCTTCGCGATGCGGTCGGGAAAGTAACGGTCGAGTTCGAGCCCGAGATACGGATCCTCGGGCACGTCGGAGCGGATCAGCTGACTGTTGAGCGCGATCTTGGCGTAGCTCAGCACGATCGACAGCTCGGGCCGGGTGAGACCGCGGCCGGTTCGGCGGCGGTCCTCGATGTCCTCCCCGCTCGGCAGGAACTCGAGCGCGCGATCGAGCACGCCGTCGAGCTCGAGCGAGCGGATGAAGTGCGCGTGTTCGCCGAGCCGCTCGGCCGCGACGGTCTCGAGCAGGCTGAGCGCCTGGCTCTGCAGGTAATTGTCCCTGAGCACCAGCGCGCCGACCTCGTCGGTCATGTCGGCGAGCAGCCGGTTGCGCGCCGGCGTCGTGAGCTGCGTGCGCCGCTGCACGACGTCGAGCAGGATCTTGATGTTCACCTCGTGGTCCGAGCAGTCGACGCCGCCCGAGTTGTCGACGAAGTCGGTGTTGAGCCGGCCGCCCGCGAGCGCGTACTCGATGCGCCCGGACTGCGACAGACCGAGATTGCCGCCCTCGCCGACGACCTTGCAGCGCAGGTCGCGCCCGTCGACGCGCACCGCGTCGTTGCTGCGGTCGCCGATCGCCGAGTTGGCCTCCCACGAGGCCTTGACGTAGGTGCCGATGCCGCCGTTCCAGAGCAGGTCCACCGGCAGCTTCAGGATCGCGACGATGACCTGCTGCGGTGTCGCCTTGGGCGCATCGATCCCCAGCAACGCGCGGACCTGCGGGCTCAGCGCGATCTCCTTCGCGTCGCGCGGGAAGACGCCGCCGCCTTTCGAGATGAGCCGCGCGTCGTAGTCGCTCCACGCGGAGCGCGGCAGCCCGAACAACCGCTCACGCTCCCGGAAGCTCCGTTCGGCGTCGGGATCGGGGTCGAGGAAGATGTGCTGGTGGTTGAACGCGGCGAGCAGGCGGATGTGACGCGAGAGCAGCATGCCGTTGCCGAATACGTCGCCCGCCATGTCGCCGATGCCGGCGACCGTGAAGTCCTGCGCCTGAATGTCGACGCCCATCTCGCGGAAGTGCCGCCGGACGCATTCCCAGCCGCCCTTGGCGGTGATGCCCATCTTCTTGTGGTCGTAGCCCGCCGAGCCGCCCGAGGCGAAGGCGTCGCCGAGCCAGAAGCCGTATTCCGCGGCGAGCGCGTTCGCGGTGTCGGAAAACGACGCCGTGCCCTTGTCCGCGGCGACCACGAGGTAGGGATCGTCGGCGTCGTAGCGCACGGTGAGCGGCGGCGGCACGACCTCGGTGCCCTGCACGTTGTCGGTGAGATCGAGCAGTCCGCGGATGAACATGCGGTAGCACTCGGTGCCCTCGCGCTGGACCGCCTCGCGGTTACCGCGCGGCATCTGCTTGGGGAAGAATCCACCCTTGGCGCCGACCGGCACGATGACGGTGTTCTTCACGTTCTGCGCCTTCATGAGGCCCAGGACTTCGGTGCGGAAGTCCTCGCGGCGGTCGGACCAGCGGATGCCGCCGCGCGCGACCTTGCCCATGCGCAGGTGAACGCCCTCGACGCGCGGCGAGTACACCCAGATCTCGAACATCGGCCGCGGCTTGGGCAGTTCCGGCAGGCTCTTCGGATCGAGCTTGAACGCGAGCCAGGGGCGTGGCTCGCCCGCCGCATCGACACGGTAGTAATTGGTGCGCAGCGTCGCCGCGATCACGGCACGGAACGCACGCAGGATGCGGTCGTCGTCCGGGCTCGTGACCTGCTCGAGCGCCTCGTCGAGTTCGCGTCCGAGTGAACGCAGCTGGGATGCGCGCGTCGAGTCCTTGAGGGCGGGATCGAACCGCGCCTCGAACGTCCACGCGAGCCGCGCCGCGACCCCGGGATGCCGCGCCAGCACCGATTCCATGTAGCGCTGGCTGAAGGGCAGGCCAGTCTGCAGGAGGTAGCGGCAGACGGCGCGGATCACGGCCGCCTGGCGCCAGGCGAGTCCGGCCGTCACCACGAGGCGATTGAAGCCGTCGCTTTCGGCACGGCCATGCCACACGGCGAAAAAAGCCTCCTCGAAACGCGCGCCGGCCTGCTCCGGATCGAACTTGCCGCCGCCCGTGTTCGTCACCTCGAGGTCCTGCACCCAGAGATCCTGCGTGGCGCCGATGCGGTAGGGGCGCTCGTTCAGGATGCGCAGGTCGAAGTTCTCGAGCAGCGGCACGAGGTCCGACATCGCGATCGGCTCGCCGCGGCGGTAGAGCCGGAGGTGCAGCGCGCCGCGCGTGCGGTCGCCGCGCCGCAGTTCGAGGCCGAGCGCCGGCGCCGTGGCGGGCAGCGCCTCGAGCTCGCGGATGTCGTCGATGGCATCGGCGGCCGAGACCTCCTCCTGGTAGGCGACGGGGAAGGCGGCGGCGAATCGCGCGCTGAGCGCTTCGGCGCGCTCCTCCGGGAAACGCGCGAGCAGTGCCTGCCGGAGCCGGTCCTCCCAGGTCCGGATCGTCTCGGCGACGCGACGCTCGATGCGCTCGATGTCCGCCGTGATGTCGCGGTCGGGGTCCGTCCGCACCAGCGTGTACATGCGGGCCAGCGTGGACTCCGAGATCTGCACCTGCGACTCGAGGGCGTGGCCGCCGAGTTCCTCGCGCAGGACCTGTTCGATGCGCCGGCGCGTGGCCGTGTTGTAGCGGTCGCGCGGCACGTAGAGCAGGCAGGAGAAGAAGCGGCGGTAGGGATCGCGGCGCACGAAGAGGCGCACGCGCCGCCGCTCGTAGATGTTGACGATGCCGCGCGCACTGCGCATCAGCTCGGGCACGCTCGCCTGGAAGAGTTCGTCGCGCGGATGGCTCTCGAGCACGTGGAACAGGGCCTTGCCGTCGTGGCTCACCGGATCCACGCCGATCACGTCGATCACCCGCTGCACCTTCTGGCGCAGCAGCGGCACGTCGCGGGGGCTCGCGCTGTAGGTCGCGGACGTGAACAGCCCGAGGAAGCGCCGCTCGCCGGTCACCCGGCCGCGCGTGTCGAAGATCTTCACGCCGACGTAGTCGAGGTAGGTCGCGCGGTGCACGGTCGAGACCGAGTTCGCCTTGGTGACGATGAGCGGCGAGGCCTCGCGGGCGAGCCGGCGGGATTCGCCGCGCAGGACCGACGGGCGCGGACTCGGCCGCCCGGCGCCGGTGCTGAGCAGGCCGAGCCCTGTGCGTGGCACCGCCACCAGCCGGTCGGCCGTGGCGCCGCGTACGAGCCGGTACTCGCGATAACCGACGAAGGTGAAGTGCTGGTCGGCGAGCCAGTTCAGGAACGCGCCTGCCTCGGCGCACTCCGCGCGGCCGACGCCCGGCAGCCCGGCGGCCACGCTCGCCGCGAGTTCGCGGGCGCGTGCGGCCATCGCGGCCCAGTCGCGCACGGCGAGTTCGACGTCCGCGAGCACGGCGAGGATCCGCTCGCTGACCTGCGCGAGCCGTGCGGCGTCGACGGTGCGGTCGACTTCGATGTGCTGCCACGACTCCGCGCGCGTCCCCTTCGCAGCCTCGCTCGCGCACTGCTGCAGGCGACCACTGCGGTCGCGCACCGCGTGGAGCACGGGGTGCGCCATCATGTGCAGTGCGAGCCCGCACTCGTTCAGGACCATCGCCAGGGAATCGACCAGGAACGGCATGTCGTCGGTGACGACCTCGACCACGGTGTGGGCCGACGTCCAGCCGTGCTCGGCCTCGGTGGGATTGAAGACGCGCACCAGCGGCCGGCCGGTCCTGCGGGTCCAGCCGAAACGCAGGTGATCGGCCGCCGCGGCGGCGAGGGCCGCCGGGGCGCGGGCGCGCAGGTCGTCCTCGTCGACGCCGCGGTAGTAGGCGCGCACGAACGCGTCGAGCGGCACGGGTGAGCGCGAGCGCGCGGACCGGGTGTGCGCAGCAATCGTCTCAATCAGGTGCTTGCGCACCGCCGGGATGGAGCCAGCCATGGGGGTCGTTCCTGGTTCTGTTGGTCTCGTTGGCGGGGATTATAGGTCAGGGCGGATCCGCACCCGGGGTTCACCCGGATGCCGCAGCGCAGCATCAGCGGCGACGCACGCGGGTCCGTGCCGCCAGACGCTGCGCCCGCGCCGTCAGCTTGGTGAGGATCGCGTCCAGGGCGGCCGCTTCGCGCGCGTCGAGACCGTCGAGCAACGCACGCTCGCAGCGCAGCGCGACCGGCGCAATCGCGCGGAACACGGTCTCGCCGGCCGGCGAGAGCCTGAGCACCGAGCGTCGCCGGTCGCCGTCATCGAACGTGCGCTGCAGGCGGCCCGAGCGCAGCAGCCGCGTGACCGCCCGGCTCACGGCCACGGCGTCCATGCGCGTGAGCGTCGCGACTTCCGCGGCGGAGAGTCCCGGATGACGCGCGAGCACCGCGACCACGCGCCACTCGGGAATCGTCAGGCGGAACCTTTCCTCGTACACGGAGGCGATCGCGCCGCTCACGAGGTTGGTGAGCACGGAGAGGCGGTAGGGCAGGAACCGTTCGAGGTCGATGCGTTCCCGGGTAGTACGTTTCACGCCGGCGCCGCGCGGCTGAAGATGCTTGCCAGTGTAACGATGTGGCGGCGGCCGGCGCCAGACCCGGCGCAGGCTCAGGGTCGGTGGGCGCGCGCGAGGTAGGCGTGCGACTGCATCTCGACCAGCCGGCTCCGCGTGCGGTCGAACTCGAAACGCAGCCGGTCGCCGGCGTACAGGCCCTCCGGCGGGGTCTCCGCGGCGACCACGAGCTTGACGTTGCGATCGTAGAACTCGTCGACCAGCGTGATGAAGCGCCGTGCCTCGTTCTCGCGCGTGGCGTCGAAGACAGGAACCCCGGAAACGAGCACCGTGTGGAAGTCGCGCGCGATCTCGATGTAGTCCGCCGCGCCGCGCGGGCCATCGCAGATCGCGGCGAAGTCGAACCACACGACGTCCTTGCTCGCGCGCCGCACCGGGATCGCGCGGCCCTCGACGTCGAGCGCGCCGCCCGCGTCGCCCGCCGTGCCCGCGATCGCCTCGAAGCGCTCGGCGAGCTGCGCCTCGGCGGTGACCGTCGGGCCGGTGACGTACAGCGGCGCCCGCTCGAGCTGCTGCAGGCGATAGTCGTTGCCGGCATCGACGTTCACGACCTCGCAGCAACGCTCGATGAGCGCGATCGCGGGCAGGAAGCGGCCGCGCTGCAGGCCGTCGCGGTAGAGACCGGCGGGTGGCGCATTCGAGGTGAACACGAGGGCCACGCCCTGCTCGACCAGCGCCGCGAACAGTCCCGACAGGATCATCGCGTCGGCGATGTCGCTCACGAAGAGTTCGTCCAGGCACAGTGCCCGGGCGTCGCCGGCGATGCCCGCCGCCACGCGCGGCAACGGATCCTCGACCTGGCGCAGATCACGCAGGCGGCCGTGCACTTCGTTCATCAGGCGGTGGAAGTGCTCGCGCCGCGCAGGGACGCCGAGCGAGCCGTGAAACAGGTCCATCAGGAAGGTCTTGCCGCGGCCCACGCCGCCCCAGAGGTAGATGCCTCGCGGCCCGCTGGGCCGGTCGCTCCGGCGCGGCCGGCGCAGCAGCCGCGCGATCCAGCGGCGTGGCTCGCCGTCGGCACCCTCGAGGCGCATGCGCAGGTCATCGAGGCGCTCGACCGCGTGCTGCTGGGAAGCGTCGGCGCGGTAGCCGTGACGGCGCAGCGAATCCCGGTACAGGCTCAGGAGGTGGCGTGGGTCGCTCATCCTTGGCCGGCGCCGGCTCAGCTCGCGAGTTCCGGACGATTCCGGAAGTTCGCCAGGGCTTCCGGGTTGGCGAGCGCGTCGGTGTTGCGCACGGGCCGCCCGTGGATCACGTTGCGCACGGCGAGCTCGACGATCTTGCCGCTCAAGGTGCGCGGGATGTCCGCCACGGCGACGATCCGCGCCGGCACGTGGCGCGGAGTCGCGTTGGCGCGGATCGAGTCGCGGATGCGGCGCTCGAGTTCGGCGTCGAGCGGGATGCCCGGCCGCAGGCGCACGAACAGCACGACACGCACGTCGCCCCGCCAGTCCTGGCCGACCGCGACGCTCTCGAGGATCTCGTCGAGCTTCTCGACCTGCCGGTAGATCTCGGCGGTGCCGATGCGCACGCCGCCGGGATTCAGCACCGCGTCGGAGCGGCCGAGGATCAGGATGCCGTCGTGCTCCGTGAGCATCGCGTAGTCCCCGTGGCACCAGACGCCCGGGAAGCGCTCGAAGTAGGCCGCCCGGTAGCGGCTGCCGTCGGGGTCGTTCCAGAAGCCGACCGGCATGGACGGGAAGGGCGCGCTGCAGACGAGTTCTCCCTGCTGGCCCCGCACGGCGTGCCCGTCGTCGTCGAACACTTCAGTCTTCATGCCGAGGCCGCGGGACTGGATCTCGCCGCGATGCACGGGAAGCCAGGGATTGCCGAGGCAGAAGCAGGACAGGATGTCGGTGCCGCCCGAGATCGACGCGAGCTGCACGTCGGCCTTTATCTTCGCATGCACGAAGTCGAACTGCTCCGGGGCGAGCGGCGAACCCGTCGAGAGGATCGAGCGCAGTGCGGAGAGGTCGAATGACGTCGCCGGCGCGCCGCCGTCCTTCTCGAGCGACGCGAGGTACCGCGGACTGGTGCCGAAATGCGTGACCCGCTCCCGTTCGGCCATGCGCCACAGGACGTCGCGGTCCGGCGTGAACGGCGACCCTTCGTACAGCACGAGGGTGCAGCCGGTGGCGAGCCCCGACACGAGCCAGTTCCACATCATCCAGCCGCAGGTCGTGAAGAAGAACAGCCGGTCGTCGGGCTTCAGGTCGACGTGCAGCAGGTGCTCCTTGCGGTGCTGCAGCAGGGTGCCGCCGACGCCGTGCACGATGCACTTCGGCACGCCGGTGGTGCCGGAGGAGTACATCACGTAGAGCGGCGCATCGAAGGGCACGCGCGTGAATTCGAGCTGCGCGCCGGCCCGGCCGAAGCACCTGTACGCGACCGCCTTCGGCAGCCGGGCGAGATCCGGCTCGGCAGCCACGTACGGGACCACGACCACGCGCTCGACCGACGGCAGGTGCTCGAGCACGCCGCGCATCGGCTCGAGGGAGTCGAGCGTCTTGCCGCCGTAGAAGTAGCCGTCGGCCGTGAAGAGCACGCGCGGCGCGATCTGGCCGAAGCGATCGAGCACCCCGTTGATGCCGAAGTCCGGCGAGCACGACGTCCACACGGCACCGAGGCTCGTGGTCGCCAGCATGGCGACCACCGTCTCCGGCAGGTTCGGCATGAAGCCTGCGACCCGGTCGCCGGGTCGGAGGCCGAGTTCGCGCAGACCGGCCGCGACGCGCGCGACTTCGGCGCGCAGTTCCCGGTAGGTGAGGGCGCGGCGCTCGCCCCGCTCGTTGCAGAAGACGAGAGCGGCGTGGTCGTCGCCGCGCGCGAGCAGGTTCTCCGCGAAGTTGAGTTGCGTGTCCTCGAACCACTTCGCGCCCGGCATCTGCTCGCGGTGCTGGAGCACCGGCGCCGTCCCGGGCGAGCGGACGACGCCTGCGAACTCGGCGAGCGCCGACCAGAACGACTCGCGCTCGTCCACGGACCATCTCCAGAGCGCCCCGTAGTCGGCGTCCGGCGCTCCGTGGCGCGCGCGTACCCACTCGGCGAAGCGTGTCAGGTTCGACGCCGCGATGCGCTGCGGCGACGGCGTCCAGACGACCTCGGACATGCGGCCCCCCGCTACATGTTCTGGTAATTCGGTCCCGACCCGCCCTCCGGCGTGGTCCAGGTGATGATCTCGTACGGGTCCTTGATGTCGCAGGCCTTGCAGTGCACGC
>CAZRKS010000094.1:0-9406 GCA_964600315.1 uncultured Steroidobacteraceae bacterium
GCGAGGCGGCGTTCCGCCACAAGATGTACGCGACGTTCATGTCGAAGCCGATGGCGCGCGAGCCCGGCAGCGCCATGCACATCCACCAGAGCGTGGTGGACGCGAAGACCGGCCGGAACGTGTTCAGCGACGACAACGGCAACCCGAGCCCGATCTTCTTCGCGCACATCGCCGGGCTGCAGAAGTACCTGCCCTCGGCGATGGCGCTGTTCGCGCCGAACGTGAACGCGTTCCGGCGCATCATTCTCCGGCACCTCGCGCCCATCAACACGCAGTGGGGCTACGACAACCGCACGGCGGGGCTGCGCGTGCCGATCTCGAACTCGGAGAACCGGCGGATCGAGAACCGGCTCGGCGGCGCCGACGCGAACCCGTATCTCGCGATCGCGGCCTCGCTCGCCTGCGGCTACCTCGGCATGGTCGAGGGCTTGAAGCCCTCGGAGCCCGTCTCCGGCAGCGCCTACGACCTGCCGTTCGGGCTGCCGCGCAGCCTCGAGGAGGCGGTGCGCATGATCCGCGATTGCCGCCAGCTCATCGAACTGCTCGGCGAGCGCTTCGTGCTCGCCTATACCGCCGTCAAGGAGAGCGAGCACGACACGTTCCTGCAGGTGATCAGCTCGTGGGAGCGGGAGCATCTGCTGCTGAACGTGTGAGTGCGGGGAAGGCTATGGGCTGCAGGCTGTGGGCTGAAGGTCGGAGGGGCCGTGCGTGCCGAACCGATTCTCCGCCGCTGATCAGCCGCAGCTTCCGGGCAGCTGCCGCCGGGCTGCCGCTCGCCTCCGGGCCACAGCCCATAGTCCACAGCCCATAGCCTTCTTCGCTACAGCCCACAGCCCATAGCCCACAGCCTTTCTCCCCACAGCCCACAGCCCACAGCCCAAATGCCGCCAACCGCCCCCTACGTCGCCGACCGCACCACGGCCGCCTGGCAGGAACTCGACCGCCAGCACTACCTGCATCCCTTCACCGACTACAAGTCCCTGCATGCCAAGGGCACGCGGGTGATCGTCAAGGCGGAGGGCGTGTACCTCTACGATTCCGAAGGGCAGCGCATCCTCGACGGCATGGCGGGGCTGTGGTGCGTCAACGTCGGCTACGGCAGGCGCGAGCTGGCGGAGGCCGCCTACCGCCAGATGCTGGAGCTGCCGTACTACAACAGCTTCTTCCAGACGGCCCATCCCCCGGCGATCGAACTCGCACGCCAGCTCGTCGATCTCACGCCGCCGCAGTTCAACCGCGTGTTCTTCACGGGGTCGGGGTCGGAGGGCAACGACACGGTCGTGCGGCTCGTGCGCCGCTACTGGGATCTGCTCGGCCAGCCTGAGCGCAAAGTCATCGTGAGCCGCGTCAACGCCTATCACGGCAGCACCATGGCGGGTGCGAGCCTCGGCGGCATGGCGTTCATGCACGAGCAGGGCGGCCTGCCGATCCCGGACATCGTGCACATCCCGCAGCCCTACTGGTACGGCGAAGGCGGCGAGCTTTCGCCCGCCGAGTTCGGCTTGCGAACGGCGCAGGCGCTCGAGCGCAAGATCGAGGAACTGGGCGCGCACCGCGTGGCGGCCTTCATCGGCGAGCCGATCCAGGGCGCGGGAGGCGTGATCATCCCGCCCGAGACCTACTGGCCCGAGATCCAGCGCATCTGCGACCGGCACGGGATCCTGCTGATCGCCGACGAGGTGATCTGCGGCTTCGGCCGCACGGGCCACTGGTTCGGTTCGAATCTCTACGGCCTGCGCCCCGACATGATGACGATCGCCAAGGGGCTGTCGTCGGGCTACCTGCCGATCGGCGGCCTGATGGTCGCGGACCGGGTCGCGGACGTGCTGATCGACAAGGGCGGCGAGTTCGCCCACGGCTACACCTACTCCGGCCACCCGGCGGCCTGCGCCGTGGCCAGCGTCAACCTGACCCTGATCCAGCAGGAGGGCCTGGTGTCACGGACCCGCGACGAGACGGGGCCGTATCTCGCGGAGAAATGGCGCGCGCTCGCCGAGCATCCGCTGGTGGGCGAGGCGCGCTCGGTGGGCCTCATCGGCGCGCTCGAGCTGGTGCGCGACAAGCGCAGCCGCCGGTTCTTCGACAACCGCGGCGAGGTGGGCACGATCTGCCGCGACTTCTGCTTCCAGAACGGGCTCATCATGCGGGCGGTGCGCGACACGATGATCGTCGCGCCGCCGCTGGTCATCGGCCGGGAGCAGATCGACGAGCTCGCGGAGAAGGCGTGGCGCTGCCTGGACCTGACCCTCGAGCGCTGCCGGGCCGAGGGCCGGCTCTGACTCACGCTCGCTTGGCTCGCGACGTGGGTTGCGCTATACATTCGCCTTCCGCCGCGCCGGCCTCGGGCCGCGCCGACTGGATTCGTCAACACGGGGACACCAAACGATGAAACTCAACGTTCGCGCCGGGCTCGCGGGCCTGGTCGCTGCGGTCGCACTGGTCGGCTGCGGCAAGAAGCAGGAACAGGCACCGCCGGCCGCCGAGGCCGGGAAGGCGGCACCCGAGGCGGCCGCACCGGCCGAGGAAAAGGTCGTCAACGTCTACAACTGGTCGGACTACATCGACCCGAAGATGCTCGAGGAGTTCACCAAGGAAACGGGCATCAAGGTCAATTACGACGTGTTCGACAACAACGAGGTGCTGCAGACCAAGCTCCTCGCGGGTCACACGGGCTACGACGTGGTCGTGCCGTCCGCCTCGTTCCTCGAGGTGCAGATCAAGGCGGGCGTGTTCCAGAAGCTCGACCGCGCCAAGCTGCCGAACTGGAAGAACCTCGACCCGATGATCCTGCAGCGCCTCGACCGGCACGACCCGGGCAACCTCTACGCCGTGAACCACATGTGGGGCACGGACGGCATCGGCTACAACGTCAAGAAGATCCAGGCGATCGACCCCAATGCGCCGGTCAACAGCTGGGCGATCGTGTTCGATCCGAAGTGGGCGGCCAAGTTCAAGGACTGCGGCATCTCGGTGCTCGACGCTCCGGACGAGGTCGTGGGCGTGGTGCTCGCCTACCTCGGCCGGGATCCGAACAGCGAGAAGCCGGAGGACCTGAAGGCGGCCGAGGACGTGCTGATGAAGGTGCGCCCCTACATCCGCATGATCCACAGCTCGCAGTACATCGACTCGCTCGCGAACGGCGAGATCTGCATCGCGCTCGGCTGGAGCGGCGACATCCTGATGGCCAAGGGCCGCGCCGAGGAGGCCAAGCAGGGCGTCGAGATCGCCTACGCCGTGCCGAAGGAAGGCACGATCATCTGGTTCGACAACTATGCGATCCCCGCGGACGCGCCGCACCCGGACAACGCCCACGCCTTCATCAATTACATGATGAAGCCGGAGGTGGCGGCGGCCAACTCGAACCTCGTCCATTACGCGAACGGCAACCTGGCCTCGCAGTCGCTGATCGACCCGGCGGTGCGCAATGACCCGAGCGTCTATCCGCCGCAGGACGTCATGGACAAGATGTTCCCGAACCTGGCGCGGTCGCCGGAGTTCACCCGCGAGCTGAACCGCGCGTGGACGCGGTTCACCACCGGCAAGTAACCGCAGCCCGGCATGGACCAGCGGCGGGGCGGTCGGAGCACGTCACTCCGGCCGCCCCGCTGCGTTTCCGGCCTACACAGCGCGCTGCGGCTGCGTTATAACCGGCACTGAGCGGCCCCAAAATCGATTCCGACGCCCGAGGCTCCATGGCCAGTTCACCGCGCGCGACCCAGCAGAAATTCGAACCGTGGACCGATCCGGACGCGAAGCCCTACGTGCGCATCGAGAAGGTCGCCAAGAAGTTCGGCGACTTCGTGGCCGTCGACGACGTGAGCCTCGACATCTACAAGAAGGAGATCTTCTGTCTGCTCGGCGCCTCCGGCTGCGGCAAGACGACGCTGCTGCGCATGCTGGCCGGCTTCGAGCGGCCGACCTCGGGGCGGATCTACATCGACGGCGTGGACATGACGACCATCCCGCCGTACGAGCGACCGGTGAACATGATGTTCCAGTCCTACGCGGTTTTCCCGCACATGACCGTGGAGCAGAACGTCGCGTTCGGGTTGCGGCAGGAAGGGGTCGCCAGGGCGGAACTCACGAGGCGCGTCGGCGACATGCTCGAGCTCGTCAGGCTCGGGCAGTTCGCCAAGCGCAAGCCGCACCAGTTGTCGGGCGGCCAGCGCCAGCGGGTCGCGCTCGCGCGCTCGCTGGTCAAGAAGCCGAAGCTGCTGCTGCTCGACGAGCCGCTCGCCGCGCTCGACAAGAAGCTGCGCGAGCACACGCAGTTCGAGCTCATCAACATCCAGGAGACCCTGGGCGTGACGTTCATCGTCGTGACGCATGACCAGGAGGAAGCGATGACGCTGTCGACGCGCATCGGCCTCATGAATCACGGCGAGATCGTGCAGGTCGGCACCCCGAGCGAGATGTACGAGTACCCGAATTCGCGATTCGTGGCGGAGTTCATCGGGCAGGTCAACACCTTCGAGGGCAAGCTGGCCGAGGACGAACCGTCCTACGTGCGCATCGACTCCGCAGACCTGCAGGCGCCGATCTACGTCGACCACGGCGTCAGTTCGGCGCCCGGCGCGACCGTCTGGGCGGCGATCCGCCCGGAGAAGATCCAGATCAGCCGCGAGCGGCCCGCCGACGCCGACAACTGGGGCACCGGCATCGTTCGCGACATCGCCTACATGGGCGACGTCTCGATCTACCTGATCCGGCTCGACTCCGGGAAGGTCGTGCGCGTCACGCAGCCGAACGTGTTCCGGCACGCCGACGACCGCATCACCTGGGAAGAGCGCGTGTACGTGCACTGGCACGCGTCGAGTCCCGTGGTGGTGACCAAGTGATCAGGCGCCTGCGGCGACTGCTGCCGGGCGGGCGGACGCTCATCACGGGCGTGCCGTACCTGTGGCTGCTGCTCTTCTTCCTCGTGCCGTTCGTGATCGTGCTGAAGATCAGCTTCTCGGACGCGCAGATCGCGATGCCGCCCTACCAGCCGCTCGTGCACTGGGTCTCCGACAAGGTCGTGCAGCTGCAGGTCAATTTCGGCAATTTCAGCTTCCTGCTCGAGGACAACCTCTACTGGAAGTCGTACCTGAACTCGATCTTGGTCGCCGGCGTTTCCACGCTGCTCTGCCTGCTCATCGGCTACCCGCTCGCCTACGCGATGGCGCGCAGCAACCCCGCGTCGCGCAACATCCTGCTGCTGCTCGCGGTGCTGCCGTTCTTCACGTCGTTCCTGCTGCGCGTGTACGCCTGGATCGGCATCCTGAAGAACAACGGCCTGATCAACAACGCGCTGATGGCGCTCGGGCTGATCGACGAGCCGATCCAGATGGTGCAGACCGACTTCGCGGTCTACGTCGGCATGGTCTACTCCTACCTGCCGTTCATGGTGCTGCCGCTCTACTCGAACCTCGAGAAGATGGACCTGACGCTGCTCGAGGCCGCGGCCGATCTAGGCTGCCGGCCCTGGCAGGCGTTCTACAAGGTGACCCTGCCGCTTTCGATGCCCGGCATCGTCGCCGGCTGCCTGCTGGTGTTCATCCCGGCCGTCGGCGAGTTCGTGATCCCGTCACTGCTCGGCGATCCCGGCATGCTGATGATCGGCAAGGTGCTGTGGACGGAGTTCTTCAACAACCGCGACTGGCCGGTGGCGAGCGCGGTGGCGATCGCGCTGCTCCTGTTCCTGGTGCTGCCCATCATGTACCTCGACCGCGCGCAGAACGCCGCGCAGGAAGGCGAGGAGCGCCGCTGATGCAGGGCCGCTCCTGGTTCCGCACGCTCGCCCTGGTCGTCGGGTTCGCGTTCCTCTACATCCCGATCGGTTCGCTGATCGTCTACTCGTTCAACCGTTCGAAGCTCGTCACCGTCTGGGGCGGGTTCTCGACGATGTGGTACGGGGAACTGCTGCACAACCGGCAGATCCTCGATGCCGCGTGGCTCAGCCTGCGTGTGGCATCGATCTCCGCGACGCTCGCGGTGGTGCTCGGCACGCTCGGCGGCATGGTGCTGGCGCGGTTTGGGCCGTTCCGCGGTCGTACGCTGTTCTCGGGGCTGACGACCGCGCCGCTCGTGATGCCGGAAGTCATCACGGGGCTGTCGCTGCTGCTGCTCTTCGTGACCATGGAGCAGCTGATCGGCTGGCCGGCCGGCCGCGGCATGACCACGATCATCATCTCGCACGTGACGCTCACCATGGCCTACGTGACGGTGATCGTGCAGTCGAGGCTGACACAGATGGACGAGTCGCTCGAGGAAGCCGCCATGGACCTCGGCGCGCGGCCGTGGAAGGTGTTCTTCGTCATCACGCTGCCGATCATCTTTCCGGCGCTGCTGTCGGGCTGGCTGCTGTCGTTCACGCTGTCGCTCGACGACCTCGTGATCACGAGCTTCGTGGCCGGACCTGGCTCGAGCACGCTGCCGATGGTGATCTTCTCGAAAGTGCGCCTCGGCGTGAGTCCGGACATCAATGCGCTCGCGACCATCCTCGTCACGGTGGTGGCCATCGGCATCACGGTGGCAGGGGTCCTGATGTCGAGGCAGCAGAAGGCCCGCGAGCGCGATGCGCAGATGGCGCTCGCCGCGAACCAGCAGATGATCGAGAGCCTGAAGAAGGGCTGACCGCGGATGTCGCAGCCGCCGCTCCTCGCCTTCGACGTCGGCGGCTCCTATGTGAAGGCCGGCCTGGTGGACCCGGCTACCGGCACGATCTCCGGGGACGTGGCCCGGCGGCCGACGCCGCCAGGCGCGGCGCCGGCCGAGGTGATCGAACTGCTCGTCGCGTTGGCGACCGACCTGCCGTCCCGGGGTCCGGTCGGCCTCGCGTTTCCAGCGGTGGCGCGCCGCGGGATCGCCCTGACCGCCGCCAACATCGACGCGCGCTGGATCGGCTTCGACGTGCAGTCGCAGGTCGCGGTGCGGCTCGCGCGACCGGTCGCGTTCCTGAACGATGCCGACGCGGCCGGAGTCGCCGAGATGACGCTCGGCGCAGGCCGCGGCCGCGCGGGCACGGTCATGGTGCTGACGCTCGGCACCGGCATCGGCACGGCGCTGTTCACCGACGGTCGGCTGCTGCCCAACACCGAGCTCGGTCACCTCGAAGTGCGCGGCGAGGAAGCCGAGCATCGCGCCTCGGCGCGGGTGCGCGCCGAGCGTCGACTCGACTGGTCGCAGTGGGCCGCCGCGGTGAACGAGGTGCTCGACGCCTACCACCGCCTGCTGTGGCCCGACGTCTTCATCATCGGCGGCGGCGTCACGGAGAACTGGGAACATTTCGGCCCGCTGCTCGTGAGCCGCGCCGAGATCGTGCGCGCGCGCTTCGGCAACGACGCCGGGCTGATCGGCGCTGCGATGACGGCTGCTGCGATTCCGGCGCGCGGGAGCGCGGCCTGATGCACGGCGGTCAGTTTCCAGGCCCGAGCAGGGTCCGGGAGACACGCCGTGAATACCTCCCTGTAGGCTCGCACGCCGCGTCCATGCGGCGTGACGGTCTCCCGGACCCTCTCGGGCCTGGAAACCACCCGTCCCGCACCGAAGCATCGTGATCGCGTCGCTGACATCGAAGCTGCCGCAGGTCGGAACGACAATCTTCACGGTCATGTCGCGAATGGCGGCCGAGTGCGGCGCGATCAACCTGTCGCAGGGGTTCCCGGACTTCGATCCACCGGCTCGGCTCGTCGAACTCGTCGCGCAACACATGCAGGCAGGCCGCAACCAGTACGCGCCGATGGCGGGCTGGCCCGCGCTCTGCGACGCGATCGCGAGCAAGGTCCGTCAAACGTATGGCCGCGCGGTATCGCCGGCTGACGAAGTGACGGTGACCTCCGGCGGGACCGAGGCGCTGTTCTGTGCCATCCAGGCGGTCGTGCAGGCCGGCGACGAGGCGGTCCTGCTCGAACCGGCCTACGACTCGTACGAACCCGCGGTGCTGCTCGCCGGCGGTCACGTCGTGCGCGTGCCGCTGCGGCCGGGCGATTTCTCGGTCGACTGGGACCGTGTCCGCGATGCACTCACGCCGCGCACGCGCCTCGTGATCATCAACACGCCGCACAATCCCACCGGCGCCGTGCTCGACTCCGGCGATCTCGACGCGCTGGCCGAGGTCCTGCGCCCGACCCGGGCGTGGTTGCTCGCGGACGAGGTCTATGAGCACATGGTGTTCGACGGGCGCGCGCACGCGAGCGTGCTGAAGCACGCCGAGCTCGCGCCGCGCAGCTTCGTGGTCTCGTCGTTCGGCAAGACCTGTCACGCGACCGGCTGGAAGGTCGGCTACTGCGTGGCGCCGCCCGCGCTCACCCGCGAATTCCGCAAGGTGCACCAGTTCGTGCAGTTCGCGGTGGCGACGCCGTTCCAGGCGGCGCTGGCCGACTTCCTCGCCGAGTGCCCGCAGCACGTGCGCGAGCTTGCGGCCTTCTACCAGGCGAAGCGCGACCATTTCTGCGCGCTGCTCGAGCGCACGCCGCTCGCGTTCCGGCGGTCGGCGGGGACTTATTTCCAGCTGGCCGACTATTCCGCGGTGAGCGATCTGCCGGACGTCGAGTTCGCACGCTGGCTCACGCGCGAAATCGGCGTGGCCGCAATCCCGGTTTCCGTCTTTTCTGCAAATCCGTCACCGGCCCGCGTCGTGCGCTTCTGCTTTGCGAAGCACGAGGCGACCCTCGATGCCGCCGGCGAACGCCTGAGGAGACTCGTGAAGTCATGATCACCCATCTGCGCGTCACTCTCGTCCAGACCGATCTCGCATGGCAGGACCCGGCGGCGAACCGGCGTCGCCTGGCCGCGCACTTCCGGGGACTCGCCGGTCACACGGACCTCGTCGTGCTGCCGGAGATGTTCGCGACGGGCTTCAGCATGGACGCGGCGACGCTGGCCGAGGAGATGGGCGGCCCCACGCTCGGCTGGATGCGCGAGGAAGCGGCGGCGATGGGATGCGTGGTGACCGGCAGCCTGATGATCCGCGACGGGGGGCGGCACTACAACCGCCTGGTCTGGGCCCGGCCCGACGGCACGCTCGGGCATTACGACAAGCGCCACCTGTTCCGCATGGCCGGGGAGCCAGAGCACTATGCGGCCGGCGACCGGCGCGCGGTGTTCGAACTCAAAGGCTGGCGCGTCTGTCCGATGATCTGCTACGACCTGCGCTTTCCGGTGTGGAGCCGCAGCCGCGGCGACTACGACCTGCTGCTCTACGTCGCGAACTGGCCGGCGCGCCGCGCACAGGCCTGGTCCGCCCTGCTTAGGGCGCGCGCGATCGAGAACCTGAGCTACGTCGTCGGGGTCAACCGGATCGGACGCGACGGCAACGGCGCGAGCTACGCCGGCGACAGCGTCGCACTCGACTTCCTCGGGCAGCCGCTGTCGAGCGAGGGCGGCGGCGACCGCGTCGAGACGGCCGTGCTCGACATGGAATCGC
>CAZRKS010000095.1:0-9404 GCA_964600315.1 uncultured Steroidobacteraceae bacterium
ACCGCAAGCAGCGCCTGCTGCAGAAGTGGGAGGAGACCAGCTTCCGCTCGCGGCTGGCGGAAATCGAGCACGGGCTGCGCATGCAGCGCCGGCGGCTGCGCGCCATGACGCGGGCCTACGCGACCTGACCTCTTCCACGGTTCGGTGTCGAATGCAGACGGCCCGGTGACGGGCCGTCCTCCTTTTCGGCCTGCGCGGATATGCGCCGGCGCGGCGGCGGTGCTAGCCTCCGACACAGTCGAGGGGGGAGTGGCGTCATGACGTCGATGCTTCGTTCCGTCCTGGTCGCGGCGCTCGCACTGCTGGCCATTGCCTGCGGCAAGGAACCCCCCGCTCCGTCGATGGGCACGCCGGTGCCTGCGTCGGTGCCTGCGTCGGCGTCCTCGCCGCGCGCGGCCCCGCCTGCCGTCGCCGCATCCGCTGAGGCCCCGGCGCCCGGTGCGACCGTGGCGCCCGCCGAGGCGACCACCGAGAGCGAGTACGAGCACTCGCTGTCGCTCGCCATAAAGCCCTGGCAGGGCGACTTCGACCGGATGCTCGAGCGCAAGCTCATCCGCGTGCTCGTCCCCTACAGCCGGACGCTCTATTTCCTCGACAAGGGACGGGAGCGCGGCATCACGGCCGAGACGGTTCGCGACTTCGAGACCTACATCAACAAGAAGTACCGCAAGGACAAGCGGCCGATCACGGTGATCATCATCCCGACGACGCGCGACCAGCTGCTCACGAACGTCGCGGCCGGGCTCGGCGACATCGCCGCCGGCAACATCACCGTCACGCCGGCACGCGAGAAGATCGTCGACTTCTATGCGCCCGACGACCAGAAGATGCACGACGAGCTGGTGGTGACGGGCCCCTCGGCGCCGCCAATTGCGACGCTCGACGACCTCTCCGGCAAGACGGTTTCCGTCCGCCGCGCCTCCAGCTATTACGACAGCCTGGTCGCGCTCAACCGGCGCTTCGCCGCGGAGAAGAAGGCGCCGGTGGCGTTCCAGCTGCTGCCCGACGCGCTCGAGGACCCCGACATCCTCGAGATGACGAACGCCGGGGTCCTGTCGATCGTCATCGTCGACAACTTCGAGGCCAGCGTCTGGGGGCAGACGCTGCCGGACATCGAGGTGCACGAGGACATTGCGGTTGCGACCGGGACGAAGATCGGCTGGGCGATCCGCAAGGACAGCCCGCAGCTGGCGGACGCCATCGCCGACTTCCGCAACACTCACCTGGTCAAGCAGGGCGTGACGGCCTATCGGCTCGCCCAGTACCAGAAGCGATTCAGGCAGATGACGGACCCGACGAAGTCCGAGGACTACGCCCGTTTCCGCGCCACCGTCGGGCTGTTTCGCAAGTACGGACCGGAATATGGATTCGACCCGATCATGCTGGCGGCGCAGGGTTACCAGGAGTCGCGTCTCGACCAGGGCGCCCGCAGCCACGTCGGTGCCGTCGGGGTCATGCAGATCATGCCGGCCACGGGCAGGGAACTCGAGGTCGGCGACATCCGCCAGATCGAGCCGAACGTCCATGGCGGCGCCAAGTACATGGACAAGCTGGTGACCGACTACTTCAAGGACGCGAAGTTCGACGCGCAGAATCGCGCCTTGTTCGCGTTTGCTTCCTACAACGCGGGTCCGGGACGCATCCAGCAGATGCGCAAGCTCGCGACGGCGCGCGATCTCGATCCGGACGTGTGGTTCAACAACGTCGAGATCGTCACGGCGGAGAAGGTAGGCATCGAGACGACGACCTACGTGCGCAACATCTACAAGTACTACGTGTCGTACAGCCTGCTGATCGCGGCCGAGGAGGCCAAGCGCGCGGCGCGTGAGCAGGTGAAAAGCCGGTGAATGGCACCGATTTTCGCTAGTCGCGGAAATTGGTGAACTGCAGGGGCAGGTCGAAGCCGCCCTTCTTCACCAGCGCGATGACCGACTGCAGGTCGTCGCGGCTCTTGCCGGTGACGCGGACCTGCTGGTCCTGCAGCGCGGCCTGCACCTTGAGCTTCGAGTCCTTGACCAGGCGCTGGATCTTCTTGCCGAGCTCCGTGTCGACGCCCTGACGCAGGGTCACGACCTGCCGTGCCACCTGGCCCGTCAGGACGGGCTCGTCGACCTTCAGGCAGGCGACGTCGATGCCGCGCTTCGAGAGCCGCAGCTTCAGGATCTCGAGCATCTGCTTCAGCTGGAAGTCCGCCGGCGCGCTCAGCGTGATCACGGCCTCCTTCTGCTCGAATTTCGCGTTCGTCCCCTTGAAGTCGAAGCGCTGGTCCACCTCGCGGCTCGCCTGGTCCACGGCGTTGGTCACTTCGTGCAGGTTGATCTCGGAGACGATGTCGAAGGACGGCATGGCTATTACCGGGGCCGATGGCGGGGCGCGCAGGGTATCACCCGCGCGACTCACGAGGTCGTCAATTCGGGCCGTTCGCCGCCGGAACCGCGTCGAGCACGGCGTCGGGATTGCGCAGCGCGACGAATCGTTCGTGCCCGGACCCGCCGGACCAGTGCTCACCGACCAGCGCCCCGCGCTCGTTCAGGCGGCCGACGTAGAGGTGAGCTTCCGTGCCGTCGAACTGCGAGAGCCGCAGTTCCTCGTCCTGCGCATCGCCAGCGAGAAATCGCTGCTCGCCCGCCCGCGTGCGGATCGTGCCGCTCACGCTCGCGAAGGACTGCGTGAGCTCCGCCACGCCCGGACGCTTCGCTCCGCCCTCGGTCGTGAAGGTGACCGACCAGCGTCCGGCGAAGTCGGCATTGTCCGTGGGCGGCTCCTCGACGAAACGCCAGGCCTGTCCGAGCGTGGCTTGCATCGGCAGCACCTGCTGGCGGCCGTCCGCAGCGATCAGCGTCACTTCGCCGTCCAGATCCCCGCCCGAGATGCGCGCACTGAGCGCATTGGCGCCGCCCGGCAGGCGCGCCGTCAGCCGGCCCTCGCGGACGCTGGCCTCGGGCACCCGCAGCCGCTCCTTGCCATTCACGAGGTAAAGCACGAGTCCGTGTTCCTCGCGGGCCACGTCGAGCCCGAACGGCAGTTCGTTCCCGCCCGGCAACTCGAGCACGGCCCGATAGCTGCCGGGCTGCAACTCGCGGCTGCGCGGGCTGCAGCCAGCCGCAGCGACCGACAGCGCGGCGAGCAGGACCAGGAGCGCGCCTCGGCGCGCCGTCGGCAGGTGTGAGCGACGCATGAGCGCAGGGCCGCTAGATGTCCAGCGCGGCCTTGATCTTGTCGACGAGTTCCTCGCCGCCGTGATGCGCCACGTAGTCGACCACGATCGGGCCGAACTTCTTGGCGGTCGGGATGTCGACGCCGAGCTCGGCGAACGAAGCCGCGAGGCCGGCCCAGCGGCCCGGACTCTTGCGCCCGCCGAACAGCGAGCCGATTCCGCCGGCGAGCGAACTGAGCGCACTCGGCGGCGGGGCCTTGCTGAGCAGTTCTTCCGCGCCGGGAATGTCGGCGACGAACTGCGTGAAATCCTGGCGCGCCATGTTCTGCTGGGCCGTGCGCAGCAGGGCCACCAGCCCACCCTGGGCCTGCTTGCGGTTCACGCCGGTTTCCTTGGTGAGCCGTTTGATCAGGTCGTCCATCGAGGGATCCTCCGCGCAGGGATTCTATGTCATGGGCACCAGACCAGCGCCAGGTCCTCGACGCTGATGTCGCTCTTCTTCGGCCGCACCGGCACGGTCTCGACGCGGATCGTGTTCGGGTCGAACTCCTCCTCGAGCGCGGCGATCTCCGCCTCGAGTTCCGCGTTCAGCGCCGCGACCTGGTCCTGCAGGGCCTGCACGTCGGCTTCGGCATTCGCGACATCGGCTCGCTCCTTGCTGGCCCGGCCGACGCTGCGTGCGGCCGTCGAGGCCTTGCTGAACGCGCTGCCGCGGCGGCCGCCGAACAGGGCGCCGAGCAGGCTGCCGCCGACCGACAGCGCCGTGGAGACCGTCTCGCTCGACGCCTGAGCGCGCTCGCGCCCGAGCCGCTGCTCCGCCCGGCGTTCGCGGTCCTCGAGGCTCGCGAGCCGCGCGGCGTACTTCCTGCGCAGCGCGTCGACCGCAGCGTCGCGCTTCTCGCGCAGGGCCTGCGTGATGTGTGCGCGAAATTCGCCTTCGGTGCCGCCCGGGGCCCCGGTCAGCTTCAGCGCCGGACAGGACATCACGTTGAGCGACGCGTTGCGGTACACGTGGTCCGCGAGATCCTCGGCCCACGCGCGGTAATTGCGCGGCGACAGCGCGACGGCGGGCACGTCGGCGTAAGTGGCGCCCTCGCGCGGTCCGTCGTCGAAAGCGGGACCGGGCTCGGGGATGATCTCGGCCTCCGCCCAGTCGGGCGCGTTTGTGCCGACGGGCGCCAGGTAGAACCACGATTCCCAGGCATTCATGCCGGCCTTGGCGTCGACGAAATGGGCGCGCACCCTGGCGCCGATCTGCGGCCGGTAGGACACCGCGCGCGCGGAGCCCGCCGCGCGCAGGAAACGCTCCGTGATGCCCGCCTGCACGACCGGACGCGAAGAGGTCGCGGGCTCCGGGGCCCTGGCGGCCGCCGTGGCGGTCGGGCTCGTGCCGGGCGCACGCACCTTCGCGCGCGCAGCAGCCGGCGTCAGTTGCCGGATTTCGGCGAGCGTTAGGGGCCCGCGCAGGTACGAGAGCGCCCAGCGCGTGCGCAGCAGCACCGGCGCCTCGTCGTGGACGTTGCGCATCAGGAACGTGCGCTGCGCCAGGCTCGACATCAGCGCCTCGAGGCTCGCGCGGTCCATGCCGCCCGCCGCCTCGGTGCCGAGCAGTCCCTCGATGACGCGGTTCTTGTCGCGCTCGGTCTGCAGGCGGCCGATGAACCACGTGCCGGCGTTGCCGAGGCCCTTGTAGTCGAGGTCCACCGGATTCTGGGTCGCGAGCACGACGCCGAGCCCGAACGCCCGCGCCTGCTTCATCAGCGTGAGCAGCGGCGTCTTCGACGGCGGCATGGCCGACGGCGGGAAGAAGCCGAACACCTCGTCCATGTAGAAGAGGGCGCGCAGGCTCGTGGTGCCCGACTGGCGCCGCATCCAGGCCACGAGCTCGTTCGCGACCAGCGTGACGACGAACATGCGCTCGGCGTCGTTCAGGTGCGCGATCGAGATGATCGCGATGCGCGGCTTGCCCGCGTCGGTATAGAGCAGCTTCTGCACGTCGAGCGGGTCGCCGGCGAGCCAGGCGTCGAAGCCCGGCGAGGCGAGCAGGCCGTTCACGCGCAGCGCGAGTTCCATGCGCTCCTTCGCGGGGTAGAAGCTCTCGACGTCGAACACGCCGATGCGGTCGAACGGCGGCTTCTGCACGGCCTGGATCACGGCCGCGAGATCGGGGCTCTGGCCCTTGCGCCAGGCGGCGTCGAGGATCGCCGAGAGCAGGATGTGCTCGCGGCTCTTGATCGGGTCGGCGTCGATGTCGAGCAGGCCGAGCAGCCCCGCAACCGCGGCGGCGACACGCTCCTTCATGGCCGTGCCGTCGCTCAGGAGCGCCGCGTCGGGCGCGGCGAACGAACGCAGGATCGACAGCGGCCGCCCCGAATCGGAGCCCGGCGTGTAGATGGTGACGTCGGCGGCATCGCGCAGCCGCTGGATGCGCGCCCCGTCCTCGTTCCACTCCGCGAGGCCCTTGCGCCAGGTCTCTGCGGTCGCCGCCGCGTACTGCTCCGGCGTCTGGCCCTTGCGCGAAGCCTCGCCCGGGTCGACCCACGGCAGGAAGTCGGCGGGCTGCAGCTCCGGGAAGGTGAGACGCAGGTTGCCGATGTCGCCCTTGGGGTCGATCGCGATCGCCGGGACGCCGTCGAGGGCAGCCTCCTCGAGCAGCGACAGGCACAGGCCCGTCTTGCCGCTGCCGGTCATGCCGATGCAGACGGCGTGGGTCGTGAGGTCCCGGGAGTCGTAGAGCAGGTCGGCGCCCGGCTTGCCGGTCTTCGGGTCGTACTCGCGACCGAGATAGAAGGCGCCGAGCTTCTCGTAGCTGGGGAGGGGCATGGGCTTCGCGCAGACTGACAAATGACGTCCCTAGTGTAAGGGCAAGTGCGCTCCGGGGCGCCCTGTGACCGGCTGCGCGAATCCCGGGCGTGTCACCGCTTTGTCACCCCCCTGAGACTGACGGCGTAACCCCGCCCGCCTACGATGAATTGCGACCACCCGACGGCTCCATCCTGCATGTCCATCGCACTCGACCAGGTGACCAAGCGGTATCAGGCGATACCGGTCGTCAACGACGTCTCGCTCAAGGTCGAGCCGGGGGAGTTCCTCGTGCTGCTCGGCCCGAGCGGCAGCGGCAAGAGCACGCTGCTGCGCGCGATCGCCGGGCTCACCGAGATCGACCACGGCCGGGTGTCGCTGCACGGGCGCGACGTGACCAACGTTTCGGCCCGGGACAGGGAAGTTGGCTTCGTCTTCCAGCACTACGCGCTGTTCCGCCACATGACGGTGGGCGAGAACGTCGAGTTCGCGCTGCAGGTGCGCAAGGTGAAGCCCGCCGAGCGGCGCGCGCGCCGCAAGGAGTTGCTGCGGCTCGTGGCGCTCGAGGGCATGGACGACCGCCTGCCCGCGCAGCTCTCGGGCGGCCAGCAGCAGCGCGTCGCGGTGGCGCGGGCACTGGCGCACCGCCCGCAGGTGCTGCTGATGGATGAGCCCTTCGGCGCGCTCGACGCCAAGATCCGCGAGGAACTGCGGCGCACGATCCGGCGGATCCAGCGCGAACTCGGCATGACGACGATCCTCGTGACGCACGACCAGGAAGAAGCCTTCGCGCTCGCCGACCGCATCGGCGTGATGCACCAGGGGCGGCTCCTCGAATGCGGTCGCCCCGACGATCTCTACGCGCGGCCGCAGACGCGTTTCGTCGCCACTTTTCTCGGCGCGGCCAACCTGCTGCTCGGCTACCGGACCGGCGGCGGCGTCCGCTTCAGTGCGGAGGTGCCCGCGACCGAAGCGCTGCCGCGCGAAGTCGTCGCGGTGCTGAGACCGGAGGAGGTCGAACTGGGCGCGGACCCGGATGGCCTGCGGTCCGACTTCGTCGGCTACGGCGAGGTCGAAGAAGTGCTGTTCGCCGGTGCGGTGGAGCGCCTGCGCGTGCGCATGTCGGGGGGCGGCCCGGTGGCCGTGGCGCCGGGGCTCGAGGGCGGCGCCGACGCCGGGTCGGTGCTCGAGGTGTCGCGCACGCTGCCCGAGCAGCGCGAATTTCCGGTGATCGGCGGCCGCAGCGTCGCCGTGGGCGCGCGACGGGTGCACGTGCTGCCGACGCCGATCTCGAGCTTCACGGTGGTCGCGGACACCGAGGACGGGGCCCGCCGACTGCACCAGTCGCCGCTGATCACGACGCTGCGTGGGCGGATGAATACGCGGGTGGCGACGCGACTGGGCCGCGGCTCGCGAGCCATTCCCGGCATGCCGGCGCTCGCGACCGGCGTGGGCAGCGGCGAGGCGGCCGAGTGGCAGGTGCGACAGGGCGCCCGGCAGCTGCTCTGCGTGCCGGTGGACGGGCCGCTGCCGCGCCGCGTGATCATTCACACGCTGGATCCCGAGGCCCGGCGCGCGACGGTGCCGGTCGCGGCCAGCCTGCTGCGGCACGTCGCGGCCGAGGCCGTGTACCTCGGCATTCACCCGGAGGCGGCGACCGAGAAGGAGCGGGCGGAGGGCATGCGCGATCTCCTCGACGCGCGCTCGGCGGCCCTCGCCGCGCACGGCCTCGACATGCGGACGGAAATGCGCGTCGGCGGGGTCGTCGACGAGTTGCAGAAGGAACTCGACCGCCACGCGAACTCGATGCTCGTGCTGGGGGCGACCGATCCCGACCAGGTCGACTGGACGTGGCTCGGCCGCCTGCTCGAGACGCGCCCGGAGCGTCCCGTGCTGATCGTGAGCGCTCCGGCGGTCGATCGACCGGACGGGTCCTGAACGCATGGCCGCCGGGTTCCGCAAGCCGAGCATCCTGCCGGGCTTCGGCCTGACGCTCGGTTTCACGACATTCTTCCTGAGCGCGATCGTGCTGCTGCCGCTCGCGGCGCTCACGCTGCACGCGGCGTCGCTCACGTGGGAGGAGTTCCGCTCGATCCTGCTCGACCCGCGGGCCGTCGCGTCCTACCGGCTGAGCTTCGGGGCGGCGCTCATCGCCGCGGCCGTCAACGCGGTGTTCGGGTTCGTCGTGGCCTGGTCGCTGGTGCGCTACGAATTCCCCGGGCGTCGCCTGGTGGACGCGCTGATCGACCTGCCGTTCGCACTGCCCACAGCCGTTTCGGGCATCGCGCTCGCCGCGGTCTTCTCGCCCTCGGGCTGGCTCGGCATGAAACTCGCGGCCGCAGGCGTGCAGGTGGCCTATACGTGGCTCGGCGTCGTGGTCGCGCTCACGCTCATCGGCCTGCCGTTCGTCGTGCGCTCGGTACAGCCGGCACTGGTCGAGGTGCAGCGCGACCTCGAGGAGGCCGCGGAGACGCTGGGCGCCGGCCCGTTCCGCGTCTTCCGGCGCATCATCCTGCCCGCCGTCTTCCCTGCGCTGCTCACCGGCTTCACCCTGGCGCTGGCGCGCGGCATCGGCGAGTACGGCTCGGTCGTGTTCATCTCCGGCAACCTGCCGCTCAAGACCGAGATCACGCCGCTGCTGATCGTCATCAAGCTCGAGCAGTTCGATTATGCCGGTGCCGCGGCGCTCGGCTTCATCATGCTCGCGATGTCGTTCGTCATGCTCTTCGCGATCAACCTCGTGCAGGCCTGGGGCCGGCGCGCGCAGGCGGGGCGGGAGTCCTGACGTGGCCGGACTCGCGCCCCGCGTCGAGGAACGGCGGCACGTGTCCGCGGCCGTGCGCGCGGGCCGCGCCGGCCTGATCCTCGTCGCGATCGGATTTCTCGCGCTGCTGCTCGTCGCGCCGCTCGGCGCGGTGCTCGTGCAGGCGCTCGACAAGGGCTTCGAGGCTTATGCGGCGAGCTTCAGCGACCCGGACACGCTCGCCTCCATTCGCCTCACGCTGTTGACCGCGGCCATCGTGGTGCCGCTGAACACGCTGTTTGGCATCTGTGCCGCGTGGGCCATCGCCAAGTTCGAGTTTCCCGGCAAGAGCCTGCTCATCACCCTGATCGACCTGCCGTTCGCCGTCTCGCCGGTGGTCGCCGGCCTCGTGCTGGTGATGCTGTTCGGCGCGCACGGCTGGTTCGGCCCGTGGCTGCAGGATCGCGACGTCGCCATCGTCTTCGCCGTGCCGGGCATCGTGCTCGCCACGGTCTTCGTCACGTTCCCCTACGTGGCGCGCGAACTGATCCCGCTGATGCAGCAGCAGGGGAGCGAGGAGGAGGAGGCGGCGCTCATGCTCGGCGCGGGCGCGCTGCTCACGTTCGCGCGCGTCACGCTGCCCAAGATCCGCTGGGGACTGCTGTACGGCGTGATCCTCTGCAACGCGCGCGCGATGGGCGA
>CAZRKS010000096.1:0-9350 GCA_964600315.1 uncultured Steroidobacteraceae bacterium
CCATCGAGGACGTGCTCGAGCAGATCGTCGGCGACATCGGCGACGAGTACGACGTCGACGAGGGCGAGGGCATCCGCAAGGAGGCCGAGCGAATCTTTGCCGTGCCTGCGCTGACGCGCATCGAGGACTTCAACCACGCCTTCGGGACGCGCTTCGCGGACGAGGAGTTCGACACGATCGGCGGCCTCGTGCTGCACGAACTCGGGCGCATGCCGCGCCGCGGCGAGGCGATCGAGATCGGCGGCCTCGAACTCAAGGTCGTGCGCGCCGATCGCCGTCGCATCGAGACGCTGCGCGTCACGACGCCGCGCGACCTGGAGGTCGGACCGCGCCATGGCAGCTGAGTTCCGGCTCGCCCGCGGCGCGGCCGCGCTCGGCGGCTCGGGCAGCGGATGACCCCGGTCGTCGCGTTCAACGGGCGCTGGGGCCACTGGGTGGCGCTGCCGGCGGGACTGCTGCTCGCGCTCGCGTTCGCGCCGACGAGCGTGGTCGCGCTGTCGTTCCTGTGTCCTGCGGCGCTCTTCCTGCTCTGGCACGCAGCGGAGCCGCGCGCGGCGGCGTGGCGCGGCTTCCTGTTCACGGGCGGCACCTTTCTCGCCGGGACGTACTGGCTCTACCACAGCGTGCACCTGATCGGCCAGGCGCCGGTGTGGCTCGCGCTCGTCCTGATGCTCGGGCTGGTCGCCATCATGGGCAGCTACACGGCGCTGCTCGGCTACGCCGCGTCGCGCTGGGGTCGCGGCGCCGGCCTGCTGCGCTGGCTCGTGCTGCTGCCCGCTGGCTGGGTGCTGACGGAGTGGCTGCGCGGCTGGTTCCTGAGCGGCTTTCCGTGGCTCGCGCTGGGCTACTCGCAACTCGACACGCCGCTCGCAGGCTACGCTCCCGTCGGCGGCATCTACGCGGTCAGCCTCGCGGTCGCGCTCATCGCGGGCGCACTTGCGGCGCTCATGCTCGGCACGCGCTCGCAGCGGCTGATCGCCGTGGCGGTGGTCGCCGCACTTTCTGTCGGTGGCGTCGCGCTCGGGCGCGTCGCATGGACGCGGCCCGCCGGCGCTTCCCTGTCGGTCGCACTCGTGCAGGGTGCCGTGCCGCAGTCGATGAAGTGGATTCCCGGGCAGCGCGAACGGACCGAGCAGCTGTACCTCGGGCTCACGCTGCCGTATCTCGGTGCCGACCTCGTCGTGTGGCCCGAGTCGGCGATACCGGCTCTGGCGAGTGACATCGGGGGTTATCTCGATCGCGTCCGTGGACTCCTCGGGGCCCAGGGCTCCGCGCTCATCACCGGCCTCGTGCGGCGCGATCCTGCGACCGGCCGTTACTACAACGCGATGGTCGCGTACGGGCCGGACGAACAGTGGTACTACAAGCGGCGGCTCGTGCCGTTCGGGGAGTTCTTCCCGGTGCCGCCGATGGTGCGCGAGTGGATGCGGCTCATGAACCTGCCTTACTCCGACTTCGACGCGGGCCCGGCCGACCCGGCGCCGCTCGCCGCGGCGGGAGCGACGCTCGCGCCGACGATCTGCTACGAGGATGCCTATGGCGTCGAGCAGCTCGGCATCGTCCGGCGCTCGTCGCTGCTGGTGAACGTCACGAACGATGCCTGGTTCGGTGACTCGTCCGCGCCGCACCAGCACCTCGACATCAGCCGCATGCGGTCGCTCGAGACCGGACGGCCGATGCTGCGCGCGACGAACGACGGCGTGACGGCGCTGATCGCGCATGACGGCACGCTGATCGGCGAGTTGCCGCAGTTCCGGCCCGGCGTGCTGACGGGACGTGTCGCGCCGCGGTCGGGCCTGACGCCCTACGTGCGTTTCGGCAACGGGCCGGTGCTGGCCCTGCTGGGTCTCGGGCTGGCGCTCGGGTTTCTGAGCCCGGGTGCGCGCGAGGCCCGGACATGAGCGGGCCGTACGGAGAGCTGACGCACACCGGAGAGAAATTCGCGTCGGCGCGCCGCGAACTCGAGTACGTGGCGGTGGACCCGCCCCCGACCGGCCAGGCACGGTGGGTCGCCGACGGCGTGCGCTGGGTGCGCATCCCGCTGCCAATGGAACCCACGCACATCAACGTCTGGCTGATGGACGACGGCGAGGGCTGGACGCTGGTCGACACCGGCATGGCGCTCGACCTCTGCCGCGAAGCCTGGGAACTGCTCGAGCGCGACGTCCTCGATGGCCGGCCGCTGCGCCGCATCTTCGTCACTCACGACCATCCGGACCACGTCGGGCTCGCCGCATGGCTGCAGGAACGTCACGGCGCGGAGGTGTGGATGTCCGCGGTGGCGCACTCGACCTCGGCGGCGTTCCTGGCCGAGGATCCCGCGACCCTGCAGGCGCGGATGCGCGCTTTCCTCGCATCGCACGGCGTGCCGCGCGAGCCCGACTCCGCCCGGCCGCTCGACGTGCGGAGAGGAGGCTGGTTCGGCGGCTCGCCGCGGCTCGACCGCGCCGTCGTCGACGGCGAGGGACTGGCCGCCGGCGGCCGTTCGTGGCAGGTCGTCGAGACCGGCGGCCATTGCCGCGGGCACCTCTGTCTGTACGACGCGGACGGTCGGTTGCTGGCGAGCGGCGACCAGGTGCTGCCGACGATCTCGCCGAACGTCAGCGTGATCTCGAGCCGCCCCGAGGCGGACCCGCTGCGGGACTTCCTCGCCTCCCTCGAGCGTCTCGCGAGCTGCGCGGAGGACACGCTGGTCCTGCCCGCGCACGGACGGCCGTTCCGCGGCCTGCACCGCCGGCTGGCCGACGTCCACGCGCACCACCTGAAGCAGCTCGCGGACCTGACGGGCGCCTGCTCGACTCCGTGCAGCGCGTTCGACCTGCTGCCCGTGATGTTCGGACGGCCCCTGCGCGGCTTCCACCGGATGCTGGCCATCGGTGAAACCGTGGCGCACCTGAACTACCTGCGCGCTGAAGGCCGGCTGCGCCGTGAGCAGCGCGACGACGGCGTCCTGGTGTTCGAAACGGCCTGACGTCCCCGACCGCCGCCCGATTGGGATCGCCGGCGCCGTCTCGGGTATCCTTACCGGTTCCAACCAGCCCCCCGGGCGACCTCATGCAGGAACGATACGACCCCGCAGCCGTCGAGCCGCAGGCGCAGCGCTACTGGGACGAGCACGGCACCTTCGCCGTGACCGAGGACCCGGCGCGGCCGAAGTACTACTGCCTGTGCATGTTCCCGTACCCGAGTGGACGGCTCCACATGGGTCACGTGCGCAACTACACGATCGGCGACGTGCTGACGCGTTACATGCGCATGCAGGGCTGCAACGTCCTGCAGCCCATGGGCTGGGATGCGTTCGGCCTGCCCGCCGAGAACGCGGCGATGGCGAACGGCGTGCCGCCCGCGAAGTGGACGTACGACAACATCGCCTACATGAAGCGGCAGCTCCAGTCGCTCGGCTTCGGCATCGACTGGTCGCGCGAGGTCACCACCTGCCGGCCCGAGTACTACCGCTGGAACCAGTGGCTGTTCCTGCGCATGCTGGAGCAGGGCATCGCCTACCGCACCACGGGCGTCGTCAATTGGGATCCCGTCGACCAGACCGTGCTCGCGAACGAGCAGGTGATCGACGGGCGCGGCTGGCGCACCGGCGCGATCGTCGAGAAGCGCGAGATCCCGATGTATTACCTCCGCATCACGAAGTATGCGGAGGAACTGCTCGCGGCACTCGATGCGCTGCCCGGCTGGCCCGAGCGCGTGAAGCTGATGCAGGCGAACTGGATCGGGCGCTCCGAGGGGCTCGAACTCGAGTTCGAGGTCGAGGGAACGGCGGAACCCTTGCGCGTCTACACCACCCGTCCGGACACGCTGTTCGGCGTGACCTACATGGCGGTGGCGGCGGAGCACCCGCTCGCGCAGCGCGCGGCGGCGGGCAATCCCGACCTGCAGGCCTTCATCGCCGAGTGCCAGCGTACCGGCGTCACCGAGGCCGTGCTCGAGACCATGGAAAAACGCGGCATGCCGCTCGGCTTCCATGCGGTCCACCCGTTCACTGGCGAGAAAGTGCCGGTCTGGGTCGCGAACTTCGTGCTGATGAGCTATGGCACCGGCGCGGTCATGGCGGTGCCGGCGCACGACCAGCGCGACTGGGAATTCGCGCGGCGCTACGGTCTGCGCATCCACCAGGTGATCCAGCCGGCGGATGGCCGGCTGGTCGACATGGACGCCGGCGCCTACGTCGAGCACGGGCGGCTGATCAACTCGGGCCGCTTCGACGGTCTCGACTTCGACGAGGCCTTCGACGCCATCGCGAAGTTCTTCGAGGCGAACGGGCGCGGCCAGCGCCGCGTCAACTGGCGGCTGCGCGACTGGGGCATCTCGCGGCAGCGCTACTGGGGCTGCCCGATCCCGCTCATCCACTGCGACGCCTGCGGCGACGTGCCGGTGCCGGACGAGCAGCTGCCGGTGGTGCTGCCGGAAGACTGCGTGCCGGACGGCAGCGGCAACCCGCTCAACCGCAATGCGGCGTTCCTCGCCTGCACGTGCCCGAAGTGCGGCCGGCCCGCGCGCCGCGAGACGGACACGATGGACACGTTCGTGGACTCGTCCTGGTACTACTTCCGTTACGCGTGCGCGGACAATGGCCGTGCGATGGTGGACGAGCGGGCCGCGTACTGGCTGCCGGTGGACCAGTACATCGGCGGCATCGAGCACGCGATCCTGCACCTGCTGTACTCGCGCTTCTGGACGCGGGTGATGCGCGACCTCGGGCTCACGAAGCTCGACGAGCCGTTCACCAACCTGCTGACGCAGGGCATGGTCCTGAACGAAATCTTCTTCCGCAAGCCCGCATCGGGGCGGGTCGTCTACTACAACCCGGCGGACGTCGACGTGCAGGTGGACGAGAAGGGTGCGCGTGTGAATGCCGTGCTGCGCGAGGACGGTGAGCCCGTCGAATCCGGCGGCATCGGCACGATGTCGAAGTCGAAGGGCAACGGCGTCGATCCGCAGGCGCTCGTCGAGCAGTACGGCGCCGACACGGCGCGGCTCTTCATGATGTTCGCCGCGCCGCCGGAGCAGTCGCTCGAGTGGTCCGACGAGGGCGTCGAGGGCGCGTTCCGCTTCATGAAGCGGCTCTGGAAGGCGGTCCATCAGCACGTGAGCCAGGGACCGTTGGGGCCGCTCGACGCCGGCGCCCTCACGCCGCCGCAGCGCGACCTGCGCCGGCAGGTGCACGAGACGCTGGCCAAGGTCACCACGGACGTCGGCCGGCGCCGGACGTTCAACACGGCCATCGCCGCCGTCATGGAGTTGATGAATTCGCTCGCCCGCAGCGACGACCGCTCGGACCCGGGCCGGGCCGTGATGCAGGAGGCGCTCGAGATCGTCGTGCTCGTGCTGTCCCCGGTGGTGCCGCACGTGTGTCACGCGCTGTGGCGCGAACTCGGGCACGAGCGCGCGGTCGTGGACGAGCCCTGGCCGCAGGTGGAGGCGGCGGCGCTCGCGCGCGAGACCATCGAGGTCGTCGTGCAGGTGAACGGCAAGCTGCGCGGGCGGGTCACCGTGGGCGTCGGCGCCGACGAGGCGCAGGTGCGCGGCGCCGCGCTCGCGGACGCGAACGTGCAGAAGTTCATGGAGGGCAAGCCGGTGCGCAAGTTCGTCTACGTGCCCGGCAAGCTCGCGAACGTGGTGGTGTGAGCGTGGCGCGGAACCTGCGCGTCGCCGCGACGATCCTGGCGGCGCTGGTCGCCGCAGGCTGCGGATACCACCTGCAGGGTACGACAGCGTTGCCGGCGGGCGTCCGTCACATCTACGTCGCGACCCGGGACGAGCTCTCGCCATTCGCCGTCGAGTTGCGTCGCAGTCTCGATGCGTCCGGAGCCGCCGAGGCGCCGTCGGCCGGCGTGGCGGACGTCGTGATCCGGGTCCTGCAGGACCGCACGGGTCGACGCGTGCTGTCGGTCTCGTCGCGCAACACGCCCCAGGAATACGAGATCTATTACTCGGTCCAGTTCGCGATCGAGCGCGGACAGGCGCAGGCGGTGGCGCCGCAGTCGATCGAGCTGACGCGCTCCTACAGCTTCAGCGAGTCGGACGTGCTCGCCAAGGATCGCGAGGAAGCCATCCTGCGCGAGGCTATGGCGCGCGACCTCGCCGACCTCGTGCTGCGACGGCTCGGTTCGCTCTGAGGCGGGCATAGCGGTCGGTGGCGCTGACGAGTTCGTGCGTGTTGCCGGGCTCGAGCGCCGAGTGACCGGCGTCCGCGACGACGCGGAAGTCCGCTTCGGGCCAGCGCTGGTGCAGGTCCCAGGCCGTGCGCATCGGGCAGACGACGTCGTAGCGTCCCTGGACGATGGTCGCGGGGATGTGGCGGATGCGGCTCACGCCGCGCAGCAGCTGGTCCTCCCGGCGCATGAATCCCTTGTTCACGAAGTAGTGGCACTCGATGCGCGCCACGGCGACGGCGAATTCCTCGTCGCTCCATTTCTCGATGCTCGCCGCGTCGGTGTGCAGGTAGCTCGTCGCCGCCTCCCAGACCGACCAGGCGCGGGCGGCGCGGACGCGGGTGGCGCGCTTCGGGCTGGTGAGCCGCCGGTAATAGGCCGCCACCAGGTCGCCGCGCTCGCGCGGCGGGATGGCGGCGAGGTAGTCCTCCCAGCGGTCCGGGAACAACGCGCCCGCGCCGTCCTGGTAGAACCAGTCGATCTCCCATTTGCGCAGCATGAAGATGCCGCGCAGCACGAGCTCGGTCACGCGGCCCGGATGCGCCTCGGCGTAGGCGAGCGCGAGCGTCGAGCCCCACGAGCCGCCGAACACCAGCCAGCGCTCGATGCCGAGGTGGCGGCGCAGTTGCTCCATGTCGGCGACCAGATGCCAGGTCGTGTTGTCCTCGAGGCTCGCGTGCGGGCGGCTGCGCCCACAGCCGCGCTGGTCGAACACGACGATGCGGTAGCGCTGCGGGTCGAAGAAGCGGCGGGAGCGCGCGTCGGCGCCCGCACCCGGCCCGCCGTGCACGAACACCGCGGGCTTGCCTCGCGGGTTGCCGCATTCTTCCCAGTAGATCTCGTGCAGCGGCGAGACGCGGAGCCGGCCGCTGCGGTGCGGCTCGAGGGCGGGGTAGAGCGGACGGCGGGCCGGCGAGGCGGGTGTCTTCATGCCGCGATTCTAGCGACTCCCCGGCGGCGCGGTCGCGCGCCGGACCCGCGCCTCGGCGGGTGGCACCCGGGGGGGTCGAGGCGGCATAATCGGCCCACATGCCGAATCATCCGCCAGGCCGCACTGCCCGAGCGAGGTGCGCGTGAGTCGCGCCCGGCCGTGAGGACGACCCCGGACGCCCTGCCTGCAGGGCTGGCCCGCGGCCTGGGCTCCGTCTACCTCGTGACCGGCTTCGAGCCGTTGTTGATCGCGGAAGCGGCGGCGGCGATCCGGGAGGCGGCCCGCAAGGCGGGATACGCCGACCGCGAGGTCCACTTCATCGAGCGCGGCTTCGACTGGAATGAACTCCTGCGCGACGCGGCCAGCCTGTCGCTGTTCGCGACGCGGCGACTGATCGAACTCAAGTTCAATGCCGCGCCCGACGCCGAAGCGCAGCGCGCGCTCGCGGCACTGGCCGAGCGGCCGCCCGTCGACACCCTGCTGCTGGTGAACGGCGAACTCGAGTGGAGGGCGCTCGCCACGAACTGGGTGAGGACGTTCGAGCAGCACGGCACGCTCGTCGTCGCGCAGGCCGTGCCCCGTGGGGAGCTGCCGCGCTGGATCCGCGGTCGCCTCGCGCGCCGCGGCGTGCACGTCGACGAGGCGGTGACCGAACTGCTGGCGGATCGCGTCGAAGGCAACCTGCTCGCCGCACAGCAGGAAATCGAGCGCATCGCGCTGCTCAGCCCGGACTCGGCCCCGGGACTCGACGAGGTTGCCGCGCTGGTTTCCGACAGCGCCCGCTACGACGTCTTCGAACTCGCCGCAGCCGCCTTTGCGGGCCAGGCACCGCGCGCGTTGCGCATCCTCGCCGGCCTGCGCGCCGAAGGTCAGGAACCGCCGCTGGTCCTCTGGGCCCTGGTGAACGACCTGCGCGCGCTGTCGCGCGTCTCGCAGCGTGCGGGCCGCGAGCGTTCGCTCGACGACGCCCTGCGCGCCGAACGAGTCCGGTCCGACCGGATTGAGCCGCTCAAGGCGGCGTCTGCGCGTCTCGACCGGCCGAAGATCGAAGCGCTGATCATGGCGGCGGCGCGTGCCGACCGCGTAGCGAAGGGCAGCCTGCGCGGCGATGCCTGGGTCGAAATCGAAGGCCTGGTTGCGAGGATCGCCGGCGTGCCGCTGGCCGCATGAAACCGATCGGGATCTTCGGCGGCACCTTCGATCCGGTCCATTTCGGGCACCTGCGCACGGCCTTCGAACTGCTGCAGCTGCTCGATCTCGACGAGCTGCGCTTCCTGCCGGCCGGCAGTCCGCCGCACCGCGACCAGCCGCTGGCCGCAGCCGACCTGCGGCTCGCCATGGTGCGGGCGGCCATCGACGGGCAGCCGGGATTCGCCGTCGACGAAAGGGAAGTGCACCGCGCCGGGCCTTCCTACACCGTGCTCACGCTGTCGGAACTGCGCGACGAAGTCCCGGGTCGCCCGCTGTGCCTGACCGTCGGCATGGACGCCTTCCTCGGCCTGCCGACCTGGCACCGGTGGCGCGAAATTCTCCAGCTCGCGCACGTCGCCGTGGCGCACCGTCCGGGCTGGCGCGCTCCAACGGACGGCCTGCTCGGAGAACTGCTGCGGGAGCGCGGCACGACGCGCATCGCCGACCTGCATGGCGAGCACGCCGGACACATCTTCGTTCACCCGGTCACGCAGCTCGAGATTTCCTCGACCGACCTGCGCAACATCATCGTGTCGGGCCGCGACCCGCGGTACCTGGTGCCCGACGCGGTGCGCGACATCATCCAGGCCACCGGTTGTTACACACCCAACGCCAAGAGGTGAGCATGACGGCACAGCGCAAGACTCCACGACGCAAGAAGGACCCGGACGGCGAGACGGCGCAGACGGCGCCGCGTGCGAGACGCAGCCCGACCGCGAAATCCGCGGGCAAGGTCGCGCGCAAGGCGGTCGCGAAGAAGACGCCGGCCGCGGCGAAGCCGACGGTGCGCGACGTGGTGCTCGACGCGCTGGCGGACATGAAGGCTGTGGACGTGAAGGCGCTCGACGTGCGCGGTCTCACCGACATCACCGACACGATGGTCGTCGCGAGCGGAACGTCCGACCGTCACGTGAAGTCCATCGCCGACCGCGTCGTGCAGCGCTGCAAGGAAGCCGGGTTCCGCCCGTATGGCATGGAAGGGGAGCGCGACGGCGAATGGGTGCTTCTCGACCTGCAGGACGTCGTGCTGCACGTGATGCTGCCGCGCGTGCGCGAGTTCT
>CAZRKS010000097.1:0-9274 GCA_964600315.1 uncultured Steroidobacteraceae bacterium
CCGGTGCACTGGGGCACGTTCAGCCTCGCCATGCACGCCTGGGACGAGCCGGCCGAGACGCTGCTGGCGCTCGGGCCGCAGCGCGGCGTGCCGCTCGTGATGCCGCGGCTCGGCGAGCCCGTCGAGCCCGCGCAGGTGGAGCGCGTGACGCCCTGGTGGCGCACCGTGGACACGAGGCCCTTGCCGCGGCGCGCAGAGGAGACGTCGCGCCAGACCGCGATCCCGAAGAACCTGGGCTGGCCGATCGACTGAGCAGCCGGCGCCGCTGCCGGTCAATCGGCCTGCAGGGAATCGAGAAGCGGACAATCCGGGCCGCCGCCCGACTGGTCGCACTGCTGCACCAGTGCGTCGAGTGCCCGGCTCATCGCGCTCAGGTCCGCGATCTTGCGCTCGATCAGGGCGCGCTTCTCCACCGCCTTTTCGCGGGCGCTGGCACAGGCGCAGTGGCGCTCGAGATCGAGCAGCCCGGCCACTTCGCTCAACGTGAACCCGAGGGACTGGGCGCGGCGGATGAAGCGCACACGCTTCACGTGATCGCTCGAGTAGCGACGGTGTCCGCTGCCGAAGCGAGCGGGTTCCGGAAGGATCCCGCGGCGATGGTAGAAGCGGATCGTCTCGACGTTGACCCCTGATTCCCGGGCAAGCCGTCCGATGGTCAGGTCCGTCGTCATCGCCACCCCTCTTGATTCCGTACCGCGGTACGGATTGTAGAGTGCCCAAAAAGAAATCCGGCAACGGGGGTCTGTTTGTGGCGGACCGGTCGCGCTCCTCGAGGGTGCGATCGGTTCGCCGGATCTTTCCGGGCCGGGCAAGGTCGAGGAGACGCGAGCGGACAGAGCATGTGCAGAGGTTGCCGCAAGGACCTTCGATGAGCGCTGTCGTACGCCAGTCGGTGATAACCTGCCCGCACTGCCATCACTCGCGGCGGGAGACGATGCCCACGCACACCACCCTCTTTCTCTACCGCTGCACCAACTGCGGCGCGATGCTGCGTCCACGCGGCGACGACTGCTGCGTGTTCTGCTCGTTCGGATCGGTCAAGTGCCCGCCGATCCAGCAGTTGCAGGAGTGCCTGCGGACCTGAGCGCACCGCTCAGCGACAGCCGATCGACCGCTGGATCGACTGCGAATAGCCCACCAGCCGATCGGCTGCGGCCGCTGCAAGCACCGTGCCCGCCTGCGATCGCGCCTGCGCGTCGAACGCGGCCAGTGCAGCGCAGGTGGCCGGCACGTCGGCGACCGCGAAGTACGTCCGCGCGAGCGTCGCCTGTCCCGCGAGGGCGCCACCCGCGCGAAGCGTCGTCACCGACTCCGACAGCCACGCGAGCGCCAGCGCATCGATCACCTTGCGCGCGTGCATCACCATGTGCTCGGCGTGCGCCGCGTCGACGTGCTTGCCGGCCTGCGCCTCGACTTCGTTGACGAACGCCTCGAGCAGGTTTACGGCGGTACCGTGCGCGTTCGGGCCGTCGCGGTCGAGGGCCGCCTGGGCCGCGTCGAGCTTCGCGAGCAGGCTCGTCGCCACGCCGGCATTGTCGATCATGCCCATCTCCGCGGCGTGCTGGACGCAGGCACGCAATGACGCGACCGTGGGCTCCATGCCGCCCGGGCAGTCCATCGCGTGGGCTGGAACGGCGATGAGCGCGAACAGGGCCAGGGCGAAGCCGGCCAACGAGCGTGAATTCAGCATCGCAGAATCTCCCCTGATGAGTCGGCAGCGGTTCAGGCGACCACCTCGAGCACACCCATCATTCCCTGGTCCTCGTGCTCGAGGATGTGACAGTGGTACAGGCGCTTGCCGGGCATCGTCTGTACGACATTGAACACGACGGTCTCGAGGGCCGCGACGTTCACGACGTCGCGCCAGGCGAGGAACGGCTCCGGCACGCTCACGCCGCCCCGGCTGCGGCTCACGACCTGGAACTGCGTGCCGTGCAGGTGGAACGGGTGGTCCATGCTCGAACGGTTCTCGACGGTCCACTGCTCGACCACGTTCACGCGGCTGGTGAGGTCGACGCGCGCCGGGTCGAAGCTTCTCCCGTCGATCAGGAACGACATCATGCCGCCCATTCCCATTCCCATGCCCATCCCCATGCCCGAGGACAGCATGAGGTGCTTCGCGGCGGCGGGCGGCCCCAGCGGCGCAATTGGACGCAGCACGCCGGGCAGCGGCGGCGCCGCGACAACCGATCCCGCGATGCGCAGGGTGAGGAGCGACAAGGTCGCGAGGTCGCCGCCCATCATGCCCACCGCCCCGCGGTCATAGGCGAGGGCCCGAAACGTCGCCGACTCACCGGCCGCGAGGCCCGCCGTCACCACGACTTCGGCGCGCTGGCCGGGTGCGAGCAGGATTTCGCCGAGTCCGGGCACCGGCGCGGCGAGCAATCCGCCGTCCGTGCCGACGAGCGTCAAGTTGTGCCGGTCGAGCGCGAGCCTCAGGTAGCGAGCGTTCGTGGCGTTGAGAATCCGCCAGCGCTGGCTCTGCCCCGGCGCAATGTCGAGTGTCGGCTGGAATCGACCGTTCACGAGGACGTAGTTACCTTCGCGTCCGTTCTGCCAGTCGAGCATCGAGTTCGGCGGGATCGAGCCGTCCGCGGCCAGCCGCAGGTCGGAGACGACCAGCAGCTTCTCCTCGATCGCCGCCGGCAGCGGATCGGTGCGCGAGCGAACGAGCAGCAGGCCCGCCATGCCGCGAAACACCTGCTCGGCGGTGCGCTCGTGCGCGTGCGGGTGATACCAGTACGTGCCGGCACTGCCGACCGGCAGCGTGAACGCGTAAGTGCGGCTTGCGCCCGACGCGATCGGATCCATCGGGTTGCCGTCCTGGTCCGGCGGCACCGGGAGGCCGTGCCAGTGCACGGTGGTCTCCTGCGCGAGTTGGTTCGACACGTGGATGCGGACGGTGTCGCCTTCGAACACGTCGATCAGCGGACCCGGGACGAGGCCGTTGTAGCTCCAGAATTCCGTGCTCGTGGCCGGCAATAGCGTCGCCGACACGCGCTGCGCGACCAGCGTGCCCTCGAAGATGCCCGGCGCCGTTGCGGCGTTGGGCAGGCGCGCCAGACTCGCGAGAGGCTGCCCCGGCGTGAGGATCGAGGGGGTTGCCGGGGACGGCGGATTCTCCGTGGGCGGAGTCACGGGAGTCGACACCCCACCCGTCGGCGATCCTGCGGTTCCGCCACCTCCGCAGCCGGTCAGGACGGCGACCGCCCCGGCGGACCCCATCAGCAGGAAATGCCGCCGCTTCACGCGCGCACCCTGCCCGACCAAGGGGCCCGGAGTCGGGTCCCTTTGTCACCCAGACCCCGCATCGAGGCTACTTTGCCGCCGCCGCCATCTTGCGGTGTTCCGCGGCGAGGTCGCGGTTCTCCTTGGCCGCCTCGCTGTACTGCTTCGCAAGCTTGGCGCAGTGCGCGTGCATCGCGGACGTCTCGACGCCCTTCTTCACGCCCGGGCTCAGGTACGCCTTCGCCATCGCTTCGTGTTCCTTCGCCTGGGCTTCGAGCTGAGCCGCTTCCCGGTCGTATGCGGCCGCGATCGCCTCGTGATCGGCCGGCGTCTTCGCCGCCTCGATCTGGGCAGGCGTGACGACCATGTCACCGGCCGCCCACGCACCCGTGGAAAGGGCCAGGACCGCAAGGGCGGCGCTCATCATCGTAACGAACCGTCGCATGTCTCATCTCCTGTCGACTGATACCGAAACCAGCGAACTCTCAGGAGGCCGCGCCTCCATCCGTCCGTCCGGAAGACATGGTCGACGGAAAGTGTCTCGCAATTATCGCGAAGCGCCCGGGTAGGTATATGTCGCGCCCGCCCGCTGCATCTCTCAACGGCCCGGGTTCGCTGGAAGGTCGAAATGGAATCTCGTGCCGCAGCCCAACTGCGACTCGACTTCGATCTTCGTCCCGTGCAGTTCGAGAATGCTCTTCACGATCGCGAGCCCGAGGCCCGCCTGGCCGGAGCGCGTGGAGCGGCCCGCGTCGCCGCGGTAGAAGCGCTCGAAGATGCGCGCAGTCTGCTCGGGCGTCATGCCGGGCCCCGTGTCGGCGACCGCAATGCGCACGCGATCGCCGTCGCGCGCGGCCTCGACCGTCACGTGCCCGCCCGCCGGGGTGTGACGCAGCGCATTGTCGATCAGGTTGTCGAGCACGCGATCGAGCAGCGCCACGTCCGCCGTCACGCGCAGTTCCGGCATCTCGACGCGCGCCTGCAATTCGACGCCGCGCTCCCGGGACTGCAACTGGAACTTCTGCACGACGTCGTGCAGCAGTTCGCCGACCGGGAAGCTTTCCGGGTTCGCGATCACCTGTCGCGCCTCGAGCTTTGCGGCCTCGAGCAGTTGCTCGACGAGCCCCGCCACGCGCTCGCTCTGGCGCAGCGCCACCGCGACGTATTCCCGCCGCTCCTGCTCGGTGAGCGGCGGCTCGTCCATCTCCAGCGTCTCGAGATGCGCGAGCAGCGTCGTGATCGGCGTGCGCAGGTCGTGCGACAGGTTGGCCAGCAACTCGCGGCGGGCCCGGTCCACGGCTTCGAGTTCCGCCATCTGCGCCTCGATGCGTCCCGCGAGGTCGCGGAACAGGACCTCGAGCCGATCGACCTCGTCGCCACGAGGTCCGGGCCGCATCGCAGCTGACGAGTCCGCGCGCAGGTTCCCGAAGCGGGCCATCGTCGTCTCGAGCACCCCGAGGCGGCGCGTCAAGAGCCGCATCAGGTAGAGGCTGAGCGCGACGGACAGCAAGGCCGCAAGCAGGATGAACCCCGCTCCCTCGCGGATCGCGAACGTGTTGCGCAGCCGGGCCGCACCCGGCGCCTCTTCGCTGCGCCCGAGCACGAGGTACAGGTAGTCACCCGGGCAGTCGGCCACGTGGAAGGACGCCGCGGAGAAGACGTCGCGCGCGCCCTCTTTGCGCGGATCGTCGCCCAGGATGGGCGACGCGGCGCCGGCCAGGAATTCGTGGATGGGCCGCATGTCGACGCGTGACTCGCGCCACTGCGCCCGCGGCACCGAGGAGGCGACGATCCGGCCGTCGTCGTCGAGCAGGTAGACGTCGATCTCGGGATTGGCGGCCGCGAGCTTGCCGATGCCCTCGTGCAGCGAAGCGGCGTTCAGTTCGCGCCCGACCAGCAGGAAGTTGGACGCCACGTACTGACGCGCGAGATTTCGATTGACGCTCTGGTCGAACTCGAGGTGAAACTGGCGGTGCGAGACCTGCATCACGTAGAGCAGCGCGCCCGTCATGAGCGCGCTGAACAGCAGGAGCACCAGCAGCAGCCGCCCGAACAGCGTGCGCGGCAGTCTCATGGGGCGGAGGCGGACGCCGTCGCGAACCGGTAGCCGACGCCCCAGACGGTGAGCAGCAGCTGCGGCTTACCGGGATCCTCCTCGATCTTCGCGCGCAGCCGGTTGATGTGGCAGTTCACCGCGTGCTCGTAGCTCTCGTGGTTGTAGCCCCAGACCGCATCGAGCAGCTGGGCCCGCGAATAAACGCGCCCCGGATTGGTCGCGAAGTGCAGCAGCAGCTCGAACTCCTTCTGCGTGAGTTCGACCACGCGGCCGCGGACCCGGACCTCGCGCGTCCCTGGCTCGATGGACAACCGGCCGCCGACCTCGATGCGCGGTGCGGCGACGGCGCGCGGCGCGGCCAGCGCGTCCATGCGGCGGAAGATCGCCCTGATGCGCGCGAGCAGCTCCTGGACGCTGAACGGCTTGGTGAGGTAGTCGTCGGCGCCGCTCTCGAGGCCCATGACCTTGTCGACGTCGCTCGAGCGCGCCGTGAGCATGAGGACGGGCAGGTAGTGGCTCTGCGCCCGGAGCCGCCGGCACACTTCGAGGCCGTCCATGCCCGGCAGCATGACGTCCAGCAGCACGAGGTCGAACCCCTGCTTCGCCATTTCGAGCGCCTCCTCGCCGCTGGAGGCGATTGCGGCCTCGCAGCCGAGGCTCGCGACGTGACGGCGCACGACCCGCGCGAGATCCGGCTCGTCCTCGACGATCAGCACGCGGCGCCCGGCCGCCGGCGAAGTCGCCGCAGCGGTCATGCCGGCAGTTCACCCGACGCGACGAGCTGTGCGCGGAAGCTCACCAGAAACGGTTCGATGTACTTCGGGAACAGCTCGTCGAGCGGCGTGCCCTTGAACTCGGGCAGGAACGTGCGGTTCCAGTTCGCGAACAGCGACATGCCCTCCGCGCCCTCGGTGGCGAGGATACCGATCGCCATGAGCTCCTTGATGCCGCCCGGCGGCTGTTGCTCGTAGGCGGCCTTCCACGCGGCGTTGTCGAGGTACATGCGCTCCACCTTGCGGCCGAGCGTGCGCTCGCGCAGCGCGAGCAGGTCGTTCCAGGTGCAGGAGACCGTCGCGGCGACCGGGCAGATCGCGTTGCGCGACAGCGGATGCGCCAGCACGTGCGGGATGATGCGGCCCACGTCGCGGCCGGTGGACCAGGAGACGAGCTGGCGGCCATCGCCCATCACCATCACCGGTTCGAGCATGTAGTACTCGGGCCAGAAGCCGGCCGGGATGATCGTGTAGTCGAGACCGGCGAGTTCGATGACACGGCGGATGAACGCCTTCTGCCGGGCCATGGCGCGATGGATCGTGTCAGTCGGCCAGAACTGCTCAAACTCGTAGATTGCACCGAATTCCGAGGGCACGAAGCGCTCGACACCGGCCTCCTTCGCGGCCCAGATCAGCGGGTACTGCGACTCGGTGGCGTTAATCGGCACGCACGAGACGAGGTAGTCCGTGCCGCGCAGGGCCGGGATGAGGTCGGCATGATCGGTCGCATCGACCGGCTTCACGACGACGCCCTGCTCGCGCCAGCGCGCGTACATCTGCTCCTTTGCATCGTCGCCGTGCGCTGCGAGCGCCGAGCGCTTCTCCTGCTGTCCGCGCTTGCGCGCCAGCACCTGCACGTCGAAGACCTGCTGGCGGATGAGTTCCTCGACGCAGGCGCTGCCGGCCGTGCCGGTGGCGCCGAATACCGTGACCGTCTTCCTCGTCGCCATCGTCCGCCCCTCTGTCCGGCCGCCGCATCAATGCAGGCGCCAGACAGTCTACCGCGACGCGGGGACGGTGGCGGCGTCCCTTGGCGCGCCAATTGCAGCGGCCCGGCAGCGATTTCCCGGGCCTCCACCACGTTGACGCCTGATGTCATGCGTGTACACTACGTGTGTACACCGTGGAGGCGCACGCCCTGAAGCACATCGGCATCCGCCAGGCCCGGCAGGCCCTGCCCGAGATCATCGACCGGGTCGAGGCCGGCGAGGAGATCGTCATCACCCGCCAGGGCCGACCGGTCGCGAAACTCGTCGCGGCCCCGAAGACCGCCCGGGCGCTGCCGTCGCTGCGCGAATTCCGTGCCGGTCTCGGCCCCACCGGCACCCCGGCCGCGCGACTGCTGAGGGAGGAGCGCGATGCCCGTGGCTAGCGCCTACGTGGAGACGAGCGTGCTCGGTGCGTACTACTGCCCCGAGCCCCTGAGCATGGCGGCCGAGACGGCCTTGCGGGCGGTCGATGTTCCTGTCATCAGCACGCTGACCGAGGTCGAGTTCACGTCGCTCGTCGCGCGCAAGCAGCGGTTGCGGGAGCTGAAGGCGCGCCAGGCGAACGAAGTCCTGCAGCTATTCGAGCGGCACGTCCAGGAAGGATTCTTTCGACGGGTGCCGCTCGGCACCGAACTTCTGCTGCATGCGGCCCGCTTGATCCGCCTCATGTCGAGTTCGCTGCGCACTCTGGATGCGCTGCATCTCGCCACCGCGATGTCGGAGAACCTGCCATTGCTGACGTCCGACCGCGCTCTTGCGCAGGCAGCGAAACGCCACCAGGCCGACGCGATCCTGCTCCGATGAACCCCCGCCGCCTCCCACGCGTCACCTACTGGCTGATTTCAGTCGCGCTGCTCCTGTGGGCGCTCGGCGGCACGTCGATCTACGTCGCCTATTTCATCGAGTCGCCCGCGCAGTTCGCACAGACGGCGGAGACCGCCGCGAACCGCGCCGCGTATGCGGACTACATCGCAAACATCCCGGCGTGGGCGCTCACGGTCGGCATCGTCGCTGCGGCCACCCGTCTCGCCGGAGCCGTCGGACTCCTGGTCCGGCGACGTTGGGCGTTGCCCTTCTTCGTCGTCTCCGCGGCGTTCTTCGTGGTCGCGCTCGCCCGCGCGTTCCTGCTCGCCGGCGTGGCGGACGTGATGGGCGGGCGTCACATCGCGACTGAATTCGTCTTCCTGGCCTTGAGCCTCTTCGCCATCTGGTTCGCGCACCGGAGTGGCGTGCGCGGCCTCCTCAGGTGACCGGCCGCATCGGCGGCCCGGCCCTCACCGCCGACGGGCGGGCCGCGGTCCGCCTCTCGGTCCCACGCGCGCACGGGCTGGGCGCGGCTCCGAGCGTGCGCGCCCGCCGAGCGCGAGCAGCGCATCGAGTTCCGCGCCGGCGAGATCGCGGGAGCGTCCGCGTGGCAGGTCGCGCGGCAGCGTGACCGGCCCCCAGCGCACGAGCATCGTGCGGCTCACCTTGAGCCCGGCGGCGTCGAAAAGCGCGCGGACCGCACCGCGCGGCAGCGTGCGCTCCGCCGTCACCTTGAACCACGCATTGGTCGGGCCTCCCTCGAGCCGCTCGACGGCCGAAAAGGCCACCGGCTCGCCCGCCACGTCCACCTCGCGCGGCATCGCGGGCCAGTCCTCGGCCTCGCGCGGCCGCAATGCGCGCACGCGATATTCGACGGGGATTTCGGCCGCCCGCCGCGTCACCGCCGAGACGAGCGCACCGTCGCTCGCCATGACGAGCAACCCGTCCTCGCCGTAGCCGAGCGCATTCACCGGCAGCCAGCGGCCGGAGTGCAGGCTCGGCAGGCGCATCTCGACGCCCGCGCGCTCGTCGCCCTGCTGCCGACGCAGCATCTCCCCGCTCGGCTTGTGATAGACGATCACGCGCTGCGGCTGCGCGGCGGCGAGACGCTTCGTCACGTCGCGGCCGTCGACCACGATGCGGTCGCCGTGGCGCACGCGCTGGCCGACCTCGGCGGGTCGACCGTTCACGAGCACGCGGCCCTCGCTGATCCAGGTCTCGACCTGGCGGCGCGAGCCGAGGCCGTGCTGGGCGAGCAGCTTGTGCAGGCGCTCGTCCAAGGCGCGCGTCTAGCGTTCGTGGCTCGAGGGCGGCGCCGCGACGAGCGTGGGCGCCTCGGCGTCGGCGCGCGCGTCCTGCGCATCCCCGGCGGCGACGTCATCCTCGTCCTCGACGGCGGCCGGCGGCGGCAGTCCCGTGATCTC
>CAZRKS010000098.1:0-9135 GCA_964600315.1 uncultured Steroidobacteraceae bacterium
GACCGCGATCTCGATCGAGTCCCGCTGCGACTCGGCGTCCGGTTCGACGCCCGCCTCCGGCAGCCGGATCTGCAGCCGGCCTTCGTCGATGAAGCGCGTGGAGAGCATGAAGAAGATGAGCAGCAGCAGCACGACGTCGATCAGCGACGTCATGTTGAGATCCGGCTCCTCGGTGCGCCGCGGCTGGAACCTCACGCGGCGTCTTCCTGCACCAGGACCGGTCTGCCGGCGCTGGTACGGTCGATCGCCTGGACCAGCTTGATCGACTCCTTCTCCATCTGGATCACGAGCGCATCCACGCGCCCGCGCAGGTAGCGGTAGGCCACGAGCGCCGGGATCGCCACCAGCAGGCCGGCGGCGGTCGTGATCAGCGCCTCGGCGATGCCGCCCGCCATCGCCGTCGGGTTGCCGACCCCGGCGAGCGTGATGGCCTTGAAGGTGCGGATCATGCCGGTCACCGTGCCCAGCAGGCCGAGCAGCGGCGAGATGGCGGCGATCGTGCCCAGCATGTTGAGGAACCGCTCGAGGTCGTGCACCACGTGGCGACCCGCGTCCTCGATGGCGCCGATCATGACCGCGCGGTCGCGATGGCGGTTGGCGAGCCCGGCCGCGAGGATCCGGCCGAGAGGCGAATGCTGCTGCAGGGCCTGGATCTGCCGGTCCGAGAGCGTCCGGTTCTCGACCCATTGCCAGACCTTGTCGGTCAGCTCGGCGGGGACCACGCGCTGTTCCCGCAGCGTCCACAGGCGCTCGAGGATGATGGCGACGGCCAGGATGGAGCACAGGATGATCGGCACCATCACGATGCCGCCGGCCTTCACGATCTCGAACATGTCCTCGCTCGCCGTCCCCTGCCGCCTGGCCCGCGGATGATACTTGATGCACCGCAGGGCCGCGACCCGGGGGCGGTCACGGGTCGGTCCACGGACGGCGATGCGCGTCACGCCAGCGCCGTGGCGATCCGACCGGTCCCGACGTCTGCAGTTCGATCTCGACGGCGCCCGAATCGGCCGTCCCGATGACTGCAGCGCCGGCGGACCGCCAGCGTTCGACGACGGCCGGCGCCGGGAATCCCCAGCGGTTGCGGTAGCCGGCGGAGACGAGTGCCCAGCGTGGACGCGTCGCCGCGACGAAGCCCGCGCTGGACGACGTGCGACTGCCGTGGTGCGGCACCACGACGATGTCCGCCGGACCGAGGCCGCGTGCGATCAGTTGTGCTTCGGCCGGTGCCTCCACGTCGCCGGTGAGGAGCAGCGAGTGCGCACCCGTGCGGACCTGCAACACGCACGAGCCATCGTTGTCTCCCGGCAGCCGCGGGTCGGCCGGATGCAGCCACGCGAAGTCCACGCCGTCCCACGTCCAACGCTGCCCTGCCCGGCACGTCTGCACCGCCCCGAGCGCGTCGAGGGCCCGGCCGCTCGCGACTCGATGCCGGATCTCCACCAGCGCGGCCAACCCGGCCGCCCCGCCGGCGTGATCGTCGTCGTCGTGACTCGCCACCAGCACGTCGACTCGCCGCAGGCCGCGGCTGCGGAGGAAAGGTTCCACCACGAGCACGCCCGTGTCCGTCCCGCTGCGAAACGCCGGACCCGTGTCGTAGACCAGCACGTGGCGGCGCGTCTCGACGACGGCGGCGAGCCCCTGGCCGACATCGAGCACCGCGGCACGGACGGCACCCGCCGCCGGTGGCGGCGCTCGCCAGACGCACAGTGCGCCAACCATGAGGGCGCCGGCGACCCGCCCGCCGGCCGGCAGCGGAGCGAGCGCCGCAGCCGCCCCGACGACCAATGCGATCCATCCCGCGGCGGGCAGCTCCGCGATGCCCCAGGTGGCCAGCGGCCAGGACGCCGGAGCAGCGATGATCGGCCAGCTCCACTCGATGAGCCCCGCGACGGCATTGAGTGCCGCGTGGCCGATCGCAGGCGAGACGAGGCTGAGAGCCGTCGAGAACAGCACCGCCGGCACGACGACGAGGGTGTAGAGCGGAATCGCGAGCGCGTTCACCGGCGCCGAGACCAGGGAGACGCTGCCGAAGCTGCCGACCATGACGGGCACGAGGCCGACCGTCACCGCGAACTGCACCCGGGTGAACCCGGCGACCGCGCCCGGGCTCTGCACGTGACCGGCCGCCACGAACAGGATCACGGCGACGGCGACGAACGAGAGCCAGAAGCCGACCGCGAGCGGCGCGAGCGGCTCGAGCACGAGCACGGCGATCGCTCCGAGGGCGAGACCGTCCGATGGGCTGACGCGGCGGCGCAGCCGCAGCGCCGCGGCCACCAGCACGATCATGAGCACGGTGCGCTGCGTGGGCACCGACCACCCCGCGAGGAGCGCATACGCCAACGCCGTCAGACTGCCGGCCAGGACGGCGGCGTCGCGCTCGGCGCCGAGCGCACCGCGTCGCTGCCGCCAGCGCTGCACGTGCGCCGCGAACCACCCGGCGACGATGGCCAGCATGCCGATGTGCATGCCGGAAATCGCCATCAGATGACTCGTGCCGCTGCGCGCCAGCTCGCGCCACTGCTCCCGGCTCAGCGCATCCTGCAGCCCGACCGCGAGCCCGGCGACGATGCCGGTCGCCGGCCGGTCGCCGAGCGCCGCGCGAATCGCGTCATCGATGGCACCGCGCGCCACCAGCACCGGCCGGGCGGCGACGTCGCGCCAGCCGCGCCCCTCGCGTGTCGCACGCTTCACGTAGCCGGTCGCGCCGACCCCTTCCCGCAGCATGCGCGCTTCCTGGTCAATGCCGCCCGGGTTGGCGAATCCTCGGGGTCGGCGCAGCTTGACGACGAGCACCAGTCGCTCCGCGGGCCGCGGGATCCACTCGGGCTCGTACCACGTGAGCTCGAGGAGCATCGGCAGCCCGGCGGCGGGCTGCGTCGCGAGTCGGAACCGGACGCCCTCCTGCAGGCGCTGCGGGACCGAGGCGACGCTGCCGCGCACTTCGACGGCGCGTCCTTCGAGCGACGGGTCGAGACGGTCCGCGAGACGCCCGCGCACGGCGAACCACGCCGCGGCGCAGCCGAGCGCGAAGCCGAGGACCGGCCAGGCCGGTGACCTGTCGCGTACCAGCGGCGCGAACGTGACGACCGCCGCAGCGATCAGCAGCGCCGCGAGCGCACCGGCGCCGGGCAGCGCCGCGAGCGACAGCAGCACACACGTGCCTGCAAGATACGCACACGCCGCGCGAACCATCGCTTCCCTGCCCCGGCTGCCGAGAACGGCAGGATGCCCGGCGGCCGCCTCCCCCGCCTCACTCGAAAGCGGTGGAATCGTGCAGTTTCAGCCGGCTTCCAGGCGACCGCCGCGCAGCGTGAGCACGCGCTGCATGCGCTCGGCGATCTCCGGCGCGTGCGTGACGATGACGAGACTCGTGCCGAGCTCGCGGTTGAGCTCGAGCATCAGGTCGAGCACGGCGCGGGCATTGACGCCGTCGAGATTGCCAGTCGGCTCGTCCGCGAGCACCAGCGCCGGCCGCGTCACGAGCGCGCGGGCCACCGCCGCGCGCTGCCGCTCGCCTCCGGAGAGCTGGGCCGGCCGGTGCCCGAGGCGCTCACCGAGCCCGACCCGCTCGAGCAGCTGGCGTGCGTCGTTCCGCGCCTGCGCGACGGGCGTGCGGCGCACCAGCAACGGCATCGCGACGTTCTCGAGCGCCGTGAACTCCGGCAGCAGGTGATGGAACTGGTAGACGAAGCCGAGCGCGCGGTTGCGCAGCGTCCCGCGTTCCGCGTCCGACAGCGTCGCGAGCGACTCCCCGGTGATGCGCACGGTGCCGCTCGACGGCAGGTCGAGGCCGCCGAGGATCTGCAGCAGCGTCGTCTTGCCGGAGCCTGAGGCACCGACGACCGCGAGCGTCGCGCCGCGCGCCACGCTCAGGTTCACCCCGCTGAGGACTTCGAGCCGCTGGCCCGCCTCCTCGAAGTGCTTGCGCACGTCCGCGCAGCTCAGGATGTCCGCATCAGTCATGTCTCAGGGCCCTCGCCGGATCGGTGCGCGCGGCGCGCCAGGCGGGATACAGCGTCGAGAGGCAGCACAGCAGGAACGCCGTGCCGGCGATCAGCATCACATCGCCGGTCTCGACGCGCGCCGGCAGGTCGCTCATCAGGTACACGCTCGCATCGAGGAAATGCGTGCCGAGCAGCCGCTCGAGCCCATGCACGAGCGACTCGAGATTCACCGACAGCAGCACGCCGAGCGCCACGCCGCCCAGCGTTCCCACTAGGCCGATGACCGTGCCCTGGGTCGCGAAGATCACGAGCACGCTCGCCGGCCGGGCGCCGAGCGTGCGCAGGATGGCGATGTCCGGCTGCTTGTCCTTCACCGCCATGACCAGCGTGGAGACGATGTTGAACGCGGCGACCGCCACCACCAGCAGCAGGATGAAGAACATCATGCGCTTGGTGAGTTCGATGGAGCGGAAGAAATTCGCGTGTTGCCGCGTCCAGTCCTCGACGAAGAGCCCGCCACCGAGCGCCGTCGCGGCGGCGCGCGCGACGGACGGCGCCTCGAAAGGGTCCTGCGCGCGCAGCCGCAGGCCGCTCACGTTGGCGCCGAGCCGGAAGAGCCGCTGGGCATCGGCGAGACTGACGAGCGCGAGCCCGTTGTCGATCTCGTACATGCCCGAGTAGAAGACGCCGGCCACCTCGAAGCGCCGCATGCGCGGCACGACCCCGGCGGGAGTCACGCTGCCCTGCGCGATGGCCGCGACGACGCTGTCACCTTGCTTCACGCCGAGATGCGCGGCGAGTTCGGCCCCGAGCAGCATGCGGAACCGGCCGGGCTGCAGCGCGTCCAGCGAGCCGCTCCTGAGCCGCTCGGCGATCGCCGACACCTGCCGCTCGTACTGCGGGTCGATGCCGCGCACGCTCGCCGGACTCGATCCGCCCTGCTCGCGATCGGCGATCAGGAGCGCCTCGCCCTCGACGAACGGCGCCGCACCTGCGACGCCCGGCGTACCGAGGACCGCCGTGCGCAGCGCGGGCCAGTCCGCCAGTCCGGCCCCAAACGCGCTCAGCGTGGCGTGCGAGGTGATGCCGAGGATGCGGCCGCGCAGCTCGCGCTCGAAACCGTTCATCACCGACAGCACCACGATGAGCACGGCGACGCCGATCGCCACGCCCACCATCGAGATGAGGGAAATGAACGAAAGGAAGCGATTGCCGGTCGAGCGCAGGTAGCGCCGCCCGATCCTGAGTTCGAAGGGTGTTGCGCCGCTCATCACTCGTATCGCAGGGCCTCGGCCGGCTCGGTCGCCGCGCCGCGCCGCGCCGGATAGATCGTCGCGAGCACCGTGAGCAGGAAGGCGACGATCGCGATCCCCATCACCTGCCCGGCGCGCACCTCGGAAGGCAGCTCCGTGATGTAGTAGACGGTCGGGTCCATGACGTGGAATCCGAACAGCCGCTCCAGCACCGGGACGATGACGCCCACGTTGCTCGCCACGACGAGGCCGAGCAGCGTGCCGAGCAGCGTGCCGATGGCGCCGATGACGAGCCCTTGCGTGAGGAACACGCCCACCACGCCGCGCGGCGCGAGGCCCAGCGTGCGCAGGATCGCGATGTCCGAGCGCTTCTCGTTCACCACCATCACGAGCGCCGCGACGATGTTGAACGCCGCCACCGCGACGACCAGCATCAGGATCAGGCTCATCATCGTCTTCTCGATGCGGATGGCACGAAAATAGGCGGCGTGCTCCGCGCTCCAGTCGCGCACCGAGTAGCCCGGGCCGAGCGCAGAGGCCACCGCCGCCGCGCGCTGCGGGGCGGCCATCACGTCGTCGAACCTGAGCCTGAGGCCCGCCGGAGCGGTGCCATTGCCCGCGAGTTCCGCGGCATCCGCGAGAGAAACCAGCGCGACGGTCGCGTCGTGATCCTGCAGCCCGACTTCGAACAGGCCCGCCACCGTGAACGTCTGCAGCGCGGGCCGCCCGGCGCCCGTGAGCAGGTCTCTCCCGGGCACCATCACGGTGATCTCGTCGCCGACCTGCGCGCCGAGCTGCCAGGCGAGCGCGCGACCCAGAATGGTGCGTCGCGAGCCGGGCGTGAGGTCGGCAAGCCGGCCCTCCAGCAGGTGATCGGCGACCGTCGAGACGCTCGGCTCGAGGGCCGGATCGAGACCGTGCAGCACGGCCGGCTGCAGGTAGCCGGATCGACCCACCATCGCCTGCACGTCCACGAACGGGGCGGCGCCGGCCGTCCCGGGGGCGCTCATGGCCCGCGCGGCGACCGCCTGCCAGGCCTCCATCCGGCCCGCTGGCGCGGTGACCGTGGCATGAGCCGTGAGCGCCACCAGCCGGCTGCGCAGCTCGCCTTCGAAGCCGTTCATCACCGAGATGATGGTGATGAGGGCGGCCACGCCCAGGCAGACGCCGAGCATGGACACCCACGAGATGAACGAGACGAAGAAGCCCTGGCGCCGGGTCCGGACGTAACGCAGACCGACGAAGACGGGCAGCGGCTGGAACATGCTCGACCCGGACGAAAGGTCGCAAGGCTACCCGCCGCGACCCGGTTTTGCACGCGGCGCACGTACCGGGGGATCGTGGTTCCCGCCGCCAATCGGGCGCTGGGTCACGCCGGCCCGCCACGCCCCGGTGCTATATTGGGATTGATTCCATGGCGGAGGCTCGCGATGCGCAGGATCTTGCTGGCAGTGATCGCTCTGGGATTGGGTTTGGCCGCGACGCCGTCCGGTGCCCAGGCACCGCAGGCCGGCGAGTCGCCCGCTGCATCGCCATCGGCCGTGCCCACCCGGGGTGTCTCCATGGCACAGGTCGAGCAAGGGTTCGGGGCGCCGTCCCAGCGACTTCCGGCCGTGGGCCAGCCGCCCATCACACGCTGGGTCTACCCGACGTTCGTCGTGTATTTCGAGCGCAGCTACGTCATTCACGCGGTGGCGACCCAGCGCGCGACCCCCGCTGGCTGAACCGACCCGGCCGCCCGTGGCGGCCGGTCTGCTAATCTTTCCGCCGTTGTCGTGAGCCGGTCGCCTGGCCGGTTGCCGATTGTCGTGCCCGCTGACCTCGAACGAATCTCACGATTCGCTCGTATCTATTTGTTTTATGGAAATATCTGATCCGAGACTGCCGAGCGCTGGCAGCCCGCACCTGCGCTGGGACGGGCTCGCGGGTGCCGGGACCGCCCTGTTCCTCGCGCAGGCGGCCATCGGGCTCCGCGCGCCGCTCGTGGTCGTTGCCCGCGATGCGGCCGAGGCCGCGCGTCTGGAGGAGGAGCTGCGATTCTTCGCGGCGGCCGACCTGCCGGTGCACGCGTTCCCGGGGTACGAGACCCTGCCCTACGACCAGTTCTCACCGCACCCGGACATCATCTCCCAGCGGCTCCGCACGCTGTCGCGGCTGCCCGGCCTGCGACGAGGCCTCGTGGTCAGCGACCTCCCGACGCTGCTGCAGCGTCTGCCGCCGCGCAGCTTCGTCGACGGCCATGCCCTCGCCCTGCGCGTCGGCGAGGAACTCGACCTCGAGGCGTTTCGCGGCCGGCTCGCAGCCGCCGGTTATGCGAGCGTCCCCCAGGTGGCCGCTCCGGGCGAGTTCGCGATCCGCGGCTCGCTGTTCGACGTGTTCCCGATGGGCAGCGAGGCGCCGCTGCGCATCGACCTCTTCGACCGGCAGATCGACAGCATCCGCCGCTTCGATCCCGATTCGCAGCGCTCGAGCGAGCGCCATGACGAGCTCGAACTGCTGCCGGCGCGCGAATTCTCGCTCGGGGCGGACTCCGTCCGCGACTTCCGCCGGCGTTTCCGGACGCGGTTCGAGGGTGACCTGACGCGCATGCCGCTCTACCGCGACGTCAGCGAAGGGCTGGCGGCCGCGGGGATCGAGTACTACCTGCCACTCTTCTTCGAAGCGACGGCGAGCCTGTTCGATTACCTGCCGGCCGGGTCCGTCGTCGCGCTGCCGTCGGACCACGAATCGACGCTCGAGGCGGCCTGGACCTCGATCGGGGAACGATTCGAGGAGCGGCGTTACGACATCGAGCATCCAGTGCTCGCGCCTGCCGAAGTCTTCCTCGCGCGCGAGGAGTGGCGCAGCGCGGTGGCGGGGTCGCTGCGACTGATCCTCGGCGGAGCGTCGCCCGGCGCCGCCCCGGCCATGGACGACGGGCTGCCGGCGGTCGACCTCGGCACGACGGCGGCGCCGACCCTGCCCGTCGACCAGCGACGCGAGGAATCGCTGGAGGCGTTCGCCGCGCGCCTCGCCGGCCACGCGGGGCGCGTGCTGCTGGCAGCGGAGTCGCCCGGGCGCCGCGAACTGCTGCTCGACCTGCTGCGCCCGCGCGGCGTGACGCCGCGAGTGGTGGCTGGCTGGCACGAGTTCCTCGCCAACGACGATCCGGTCGCAATCACCGTCGCGCCGCTCGTCTCGGGCGTAGTGCTCGCCGATCCACCCGTCACCCTCTATGCGGACGAACAGCTCTTCGGCGAGCGCGTGCGGCAGGAGCGACGGCGGCGGCGCTCCGAGCGCGATCCCGCCCGGATCATCCAGCAGCTCGCGGACCTGCGTCCGGGCGCGCCCGTCGTGCACGAGGACTATGGCGTGGGTCGCTACCTCGGCCTCACGACGCTGGACGCCGGCGGGATTCCCGCCGAGTTCCTGGTCCTCGAGTATGCGGACGGCGACAAGCTCTACGTCCCGGTGCAGGCCCTCGAGCGCATCAGCCGCTACACAGGGGCCCCGGCCGAGTCGGCGCCGCTGCACAAGCTGGGCGGCGACCAGTGGTCAAAGGCGCGCAGCCGCGCAGCCGCGCGCATTCGCGATGCTGCGGCGGAACTGCTCGACGTGTATTCGCGCCGGGCGGCCCGCACCGGGCACGCATTCGCGCTCGACCCGTCGCAGCTGCAGGCCTTCGCGGCTGGGTTCCCGTTCGAGGAGACCGCGGACCAGGCGGCGGCCATCGCGCAGGTGGTCGACGACCTGTGCGCGCCGAAGCCGATGGACCGCGTCGTGTGCGGGGACGTCGGTTTCGGCAAGACCGAAGTCGCGCTGCGGGCGGCCTTTGTCGCCGTGCAGGGAGGCAAGCAGGTGGCGGTGCTGGTTCCGACGACGCTGCTCGCTCAGCAGCACTACCAGACCTTCGCCGACCGCTTCGCCGACTGGCCGGTGCGCATCGAACTCCT